>PUPD01000081.1 GCA_003552985.1 Spirochaetaceae bacterium | reverse complement strand
CGTCGCCGCACTTCCAGAACCTCTCCCGACTCCACCTCCTGCAAATAGCGTCCAAGGTGATGCTGCAAGGACCGCACGTTAACTGTCTTCATGTCTAACATTATGCACTACATTTATTCGGTACGTCAACTTTTGGCTTTAGCCTTCGGCCGATACGATCACCGCGGTCTAGGTTGGTGACGGAGCTCATCGACCCCCACAGCAAGCAAATGTTGGGATAGCTGCGAATCCAGTGGTCTCCGAATACGACACACACCTCATCAATCAGCGCCTGTGCACTAAGTGTGTATTCACCACGCCTCTGCAGCAAGGCAAGGGGATCCTTCGGACGCCGGAAATGCATTCGCCTCAACGGAATCGTTAAGAGTGATCTCGAGCGCGAAAAGACAGGCCGCATGGCTCCGCATCACGCGAGCGATGCCTAACGAGGTGGTTAACGAGCTAACGCTTGGGCAGGAGCAGCCGCCCGTTTGATATACCGCTGCGTCGCCTTTGCGCATGAAGCTTCCCGAAGCCCTTCACATCGTCGGTAATTTGCACCCTACAGGCGTGCTCAGGCTGTGTCGATATACCGCTTGACATTACGGATCATACTTGACAAATTATTTGACATGCGTACTAACGTAAGCACCCTGCTGAGAGAGTTCCCTCGCGTTCGGCGCGCGGCACTTGCCGGAGAGACCGTGATCATCGAGACTCGTGAGGGCAATCTGGTACTCACTGCGGAAGCTGCCGAGAAGCAACCGACATACGGCTCGATGCGCGACCGGGTGCAAAGCTCCGCCGACGACCTCGATCATCCGACACTTCCGGACTCTAAGTGGGACCCCGAGTTGTGAGCGTGCTTCTGGATACCCATGCCGCGCTCTGGCTCGTGCAGGGAGACGATCGCCTTAGCCGCGCCGCCTTGTCCCGAATTGAGGGATTGGCGCACGACGAGATCTTCATTTCCGATCTCGCACTGTTCGAGCTCGCTCTGCTCATAACTAAGCGGCGCGTCGTGATAAACGAAGCGCTCGACCGCTTCTTGAACGACTTCGCCGCCCACTTTCAGATGCTACCGCTTGACGCAACGATCGCAACCAAGGCGGTCGAACTGAAGCTCGCGCAGGGAGACCCGTTCGACCGCATCTTCGTCGCCACAGCCATCCGGCACAAACTCCCCTTCGTAACTCGGGACCGCCCAATCCGTGATTCCGGACTCGTGCGGACGATCTGGTAGCATGCTGACACCGCACGGTAAGCTCCGGAAGTGCTGTTCGAAGCAGTCCGAAACTGCACCAGTGGTAAAGGCGTTCTCGCATCAGCGCTTGAGAGGAAAACAGCTCTCGGTTCGCAACTCCGCTTCCGGAGTGTCCTCGGGCGAGTTGAGGTAAGTCTCGTACATTCGCTCGGTGACGGCGAGTCGGCGTCCATATCGGCGGTGCGGTACAATACGGGGGAAAACCCCCGCAGGAGACAGACCGGTACGTGAAAGATACGCCATGATCTCACCGTACGCTTCACCGATCACTCACGGGAGTTCCTGCAGCGGCACCGTGGCACGGGCCACGGCGGTCTTTGTCTCGTTCTTGGTTTTGATTCCCATCGTTTAACCCCCTCACCTCTTTGGTGAGCCGACGATGCGGCGACAGATATGGCAGGCAGTATATCCGGTTTGGCCAAAGCGGTATTCGGCTCTTATGTCGCAAGCGAGCCGCCGGCCGTAAGCACCCCGCTGCGCGAGACGGCAAGAGATGTGGACCTTGTGCCTCATCTACGTGATGTTTTAGCTTGTACGTCGTCGCAGGTTGCTGTATAAGCCTCGCAACCACCTCCTAAGCAGTGGGTCATGCGTTGGAATCGCGCACGGGGCAATAGGTTGGTGGTCCGCGTCCAGGAGGGACTCACATGAAAGAAGTTGTAGAATTAGAGCGCCGGGGTTGGGAGGCGCTTTCGACGGACGGTGATGCCGCTAGGGCATTCTACGCCGTGGTGCTTCGTGAAGATGCGGTGATGGTGTTTCCCGGCGGAATGCGAATCGAGGGCCGAGACCGCATCCTGCAGTCGATAGGCGCACAGCCGTGGCAGACGTTCCAGATCGAGGAGCCGCGCACCCTATCGCTTTCCGCTGATGCCGTTGCGCTCGTCTACAGGGCACGAGCACAGCGTGCGGCGAGCGATCCGTATGCCGCGTTGATAACCAGCACGTACGTGCGCGACGGAGACTGGAAGCTTGCGGTTCACCAGCATACTCCGTTTTAGCCGCCGCCTCACGGGTGTCTGCCCTGATGGCGGCGAACCGGTCGTTTGACGACTCCGTTCCCGCGCCTGGATTGTCGGCTTCAGCTTCCGGAAGGCGAGACGGCGCGTTCGGAGTACTGTTTGCTGCCGGCAACATCCTGAGCCTCTACCGGAGGGAACGCCAGTTGGGCGTGTCCTTCGGTCCGCGGTCGCGCCACGCGGAGATGAACCGCCGAATGCGTCGTTCGTCGACCACGTCCATCATATCGATCAGTTCCCATTGGAATGTGCTCCCGCCCCTGGCTGGAGACGTGCTCACCGGGGCGGTTGAAGTAGCTTATCGCGAAGCCCCGACCGCAAGCGCAATAACCGTAATCAGGGCGACCCGGCGCACCTTCCGCGCCATCTCGTGCCGTGCCCTCTAATGTGGACGCAACTGCTTTGCTTTTTTCTGCAGCTCCTTTCTGGCCATGGGGACTGTTATACTGGGAACTCGGCGCAATAAGAAAGTGGGGGGCACAAACCGAAATAGTCGCCGGAACGGTGTGAGTCGGCCTACGGTGAACGCTGTAAACGTCAACGAGCGTAGCCGGGCAAAATCACGCGTATGCCGGCGGCGGCGCACGCAATTATGGTTGCCGGTGCTGAGCATCTCCTCGCGACGCTCTTGATATTATCTCTCGGAGACTCGGGTTACAGAGCCTTACATAGAGGCTCTAGTACCATGTCTCCGCCCACTCCTGAATGGTGCGGACCACAGGCTCGAGATCGCGACCCTTGTTGGTAAGTCGATACTCGACGCCAACGGGACGGCTCTCGAGGACGGTTCGCGCAACTATGCCTTGGTTTTCCAACTCTTTTAACCGTTCTGAAAGCAGCCGTTCACTTAGTTGAGGTAGTTGACACCTAAAGTCGCCGAAGTGCTTTGGGCCCGCCATGAGCACGCGTACAATGAGTCCAACCCATTTCTTTCCGAGCAGCGCGGCCGCCGCTTCATAGCGCGGGCACATTGAGCTGTAATCTACGCTCATTCCTGACTCTGATTATAACATATAACAGTTGACGACCGGCATACCATTAGTTATGTTATTTCAAGACTAACTATTAATAAGTCACTAATAAATAGTTTGCGTTCGAGCAGGTTCGAACGGACCTCCGGCGACATGCCGAAATGCCAATCGAGCCACGTCAGTTCAGCATACCATCTGTTTGGAGGTACACCTATGAAGGTTCTAGTTGTTTTCTATTCGACTTACGGCCATATCTACCGGATGGCAGAGGCAGTCGCCGAAGGCGCCGGACAGGTACCGGGGGCGGAGGTCGAGATTACGCGCGTTCCGGAGACCCTCTCTGAGGACGTCTTGAAGTCCATGGGAGCGTGGGATTTCCAGCAGAGCATCCAGGACATTCCGGAAACCACGCACGATCACCTCGCCGCCGCCGATGCCATCATCATCGGTACGCCCACGCGGTTCGGAAATATGATCGCGCAAATGCGAAACTTCCTCGACTCAACCGGTCCGCTCTGGGCCGACGGCGCGCTCATCGGCAAGGTCGGGAGCGTTTTCACCGCTAGCGCAACCCAGCACGGCGGGCAGGAGTCCACCATCCTCTCCACGCACATCAGCCTGCTCCATCATGGCTTGGTAGTCGT
>PUPD01000109.1 GCA_003552985.1 Spirochaetaceae bacterium | reverse complement strand
GTTCATGGGTTGATTAATGGTTCTATAACAAATTTTCGATCAAGGTTGACCTGATGTGCGAAGTCTGGTGTTTAGTCGCCACACTGGGAATAACAAGGGTGTTAATAAATTAATACAGAAATGATACTGCCATCTGTCATCATAAATAATTTGGCTCCTCTTAACAGGATCATCTTTCATGCGGTTGCCGTATACATCATGAACAACAGATTTTTTTAATCCTTCAAGCCAGTTTTTGTTGTCTACTTGCAAATCAACAAAGCTGGCAATTCGTTCTAATGCAGATTGAGTCTGAAATATTATCGATTCATAAGAAACTATCAAAAAGTCCGGTTGAGTTTTTTGGAGTTGTTTCAGCATGCGTTTTTGGCGACGTTTCCAGTCAAACATTAACATTAAAAGGGATCGTGATGGAAGTTTTCTTTTATTTCTTCTGGCTTTTTCTGATAAGGCCCAGCCACGTACATCTCTAAAGAGATACAGGATTTTGATTTCTGAGATAACGCCATCTTTCAACTGCTGTAACCATGGATCTATATGTTTTAAAGATTTAGAAGTATCAATCCAGTGTGTGACTTGTGGAAAATGAACCTTCAGTTTTTCTGATAGATGTGTATAAAAAGATGTTTCAGATGTATTTTTATCTGTCACGATATCCTTCCATATAGAACATGAATTGACAGACAAGCCACACGAACATCTTTGCAATGAATTAGACAGGTCTCTTCCTCGGTTTAAACGGGCAATTTCACCAAGGCCCAATACATTGGTCTGGCCGGCCAATAGATATTGCAGTATGGTGGATCCGCTATGACCTAAGCTGACTATATAGACTAAACAGGGATTCATAAGCTATAACATAAAAAAATAAATCAAATATCGCTCACATACAAGTCAATAACGTATAGAGCGCTATGCTTAATTTATTTGCTAGAATCTTTCAAGCCTGTCGCTCGCTCAACACTTCTTGAAAGATTTGCCAGACTGTTTTGAAGTGGTTTTCATGGTCAAACCTTTGTTTGACAATATTATGCGCGTTTTGGGAAAGCTTTTCGTACCGATCAGGATTTTTTAACAGGAGCACAATTTTTTCTGCCAGATCTTTCGGGTTAAGTGCTTTAGGAGGAACCAGAGAATCCCGGTCAGGATCATATACAAGTTCGGGCAAGCCTTTGTTTGTCCCCCCCATTTGGATATACTGGTTAATGTTCAGGGAAGGGGGGATGGAGTAGCCTGTCACACCCTCCACTATGGTTTCAGGTATGCCATCAATTCTGGCAACAATAACAGGACAGCCCATATGCTGTGCCTCAATGGCGACTCTGGGAAATGATTCTCGAATTGAAGGAATAACTAATAAATGTATACTGTTATAAAAAGAATTCATCTTGTTGGAATCGATCAGGCCATGAAAAAATATTTGTTCACGGACATCTAGCTGGGATGCTAAATGATAAAGGCGTTTCTCTTCTGGACCGGTCCCAGCTACGTGCAATTCTAAAATATGTCCGCGATCCTTGAGTAATTTTACTGCATGAAAGACAACTGCAAAGCCTTTAATAGATACCAGACGGCCGCAGATGCCTATTTTAAAAGTTCCATCCGAAAAGGATTTATTACAATTTACATTGCTTTGGATTGCACTGCCTGAAGCACTATGACATACTTTAATCCTAGTAGCTGGATTGAAACGCAAATCTATGTGTCTGGAAGATGAAAAAGAGTTTGCAACAATTAGTTCCGCTGAATTCAAAAAATAAAGCCTGTTTTGGTCAAAAGTGGTCGATACTATGTTGCCTCGCTCAAAGTATAAATAAGGGATATCATTATCATATAGCCATTTATATTTGGATTTTATTGAGCCAATGCAATTCCAAAAAATAATTAATGACGGCCGAAATCTTTTTTCAATCCATTTATATTTGAGTTTGGATAAAGATAAGGGAATGTTCATGCCCCAGGAAGACCTGGCAATGCTAACAGATACTTGGGTTTTTTTTAAGCGTTTAAGCAAATGATAATGGACTTTATTGTTTAAAGCATAGAGGTGATTAATAGCATTATTTTGAAAAGTTTCTGATTCTAAAAGGTCGCAAAGAGCTGTTTCGTGACCTCCCACTTTTTCCAGCGAACATATGTATAGAATTTTTTTCAAGCTTAATCCTTATAGATACAAAAAGTATTGTCAAAAAATCGTATTTTTCAAGATTGGTATGTGCATTATTATACAGATTTTGTTTTCATCAATTCAATAATGTTGCTTCTATATGACAGGATTGAAGCAAACATAACACCTCCGAAGACAGGTATTAGAGCCTGAATTCGTAGGCTGAAATTGGTTAACCCTGTGAGCACAATAAAAAATATACCCGCTAGAAAAAAAATAAACAAGGGGTGTGGGATATTGCCAAGTCTAAAGCTGGATGTGACACCCTTTATGAATAGAACCAGGGTTAAACTCATTGTTAAAGCGCCCAATATTCCAGTACGGAATAATATCTCTAATAAATCATTGTGTAAATGGGGATGGTACTGATCCGGAGGCCAGTTATAGCGCTCTCTAAGGTCTTCATGATGAGAGATGACCTCTGAAGCTACAGGACCCCAGCCAAAGATAGTAACAAAATCACTTTGTGTAATTGCCCAACGATAAAGATGAATTCTTTTTCCTATCGGGGTTATTTCGATTTCGTCCCATTCTCCTTTGATCACCATATCAATAGTATGTCTTTCACTCAAAAATCTTTCGCTTATTCTGTCTAATTGATTTATGCCAAGAACAATAAGCATTGAAAAAATAATTAATGCGGTAAGAGGACTGTAAAAAGAAAATTTCTTTTTGCCAGGTATGGTTATCATATAAGAAATTATTCCGAAAGAAAAAGAAATAACAATTGCTATCCATACCATTCTGGATAAAGTTATATATATGCCTACAGCTAGAAATAATGAAAATAAAATTAATATAGTATAACCAAAAATGAGTTTTTTTTGATGTTTTAGATATTCAGGCAACAACTCTTTTCCTAGAAATGCTATAGCCAAAAGCAGCAAACCAGCCCATGTAGCATACTGGATTGCTCCAAAACCCAGTATATTCCTATCTGGTCTGCTGCCCTCGAACATAGATATCAACGTGCTCCAGTCCAGAACCCAAGGAAGGGCTGCTATGACAAATCCCAGACATGTAATCAGCAGGGCGTTGCGTATCGAGGCCACGTTCGGCCCTATCCACCAGCCAATGGGTATAAGAAGGGCGTAGAGGGCCATTTTTCTGGCTTCGTCGAGTTGGTCCAGCTTATCTACGAATGGGAACTTGATTATGCCGGATATGGCCGAAGCCGCCACTGCAGCAATCCAGAGGAGCATGAGCCAGAAAAGAGGCTGATGCAGCAAAATCCTCAAGTGTTTCCATGCCAGCAAAAAGGAAACGCCCAGGAGAATTTCTCCTGTACTGAAAAGATCGCTGTTCAGATTGATATTGGACAGGTATAATAAAAGGCCAAGCAGGCCCAGGATTTCAACATAAATATTCCCTGCTCTGGGAATTTTATCGCTCGGAGGAAAGATCCAGACCAAAAGCTTGTGGATATAAAAGACAATTTTATAAAGGGATTTCACAATCATGTTCGATAGGAATGTTCATCTAGTGGATAATGCACGCGGTCCACACTGTCATTATATAGAGTTTTTTTGCCTCAAAATGAATACCCCAGCTGTTTTATTTCATAAGCAAATGCCTCTTCGCAAAGTTTGCGCAGTTCAGGATCGTAGTATTCCCTGTAATCCCTCTTTGGTCTGAAGCCGCCCTTGGTATGCAGCAGCTCTCCATTCCAGGGAATGTTTTTCATGGCGAAAAAATCGTTCAATTCCTGTT
>PUPD01000042.1 GCA_003552985.1 Spirochaetaceae bacterium | reverse complement strand
TGCTTGCTACCGTGGTCTTTCTGTACGGGGGTCTGGTGTTCCTACAGGGGGCATGGCACGAGCTTCGCGAGCGCCTGCCGGGCATGATGACCCTCATTTCGCTGGCGATCTCGGTTGCGTTCGTGTTTTCCTGGGTGGTGGAGCTCGGACTGATCGAAGCCGAGGCGCTTTGGTGGGAGCTGGCTACCTTGGTGACGATCATGCTGCTCGGCCACTGGATCGAGATGCGCTCGATTGCTCATGCCGAAGGCGCGCTTCAGGAGCTTGCCAAGCTCTTGCCGGACACCGCCACCCGCATTAGCGAGGAAGCGGAAGAGGTTGTCGCGGTGGATGATCTCCAGGACGGGGATACCATACTCGTTCGCCCCGGCGAGAGTGTCGCGGCCGACGGTGTGGTTGTCAGTGGTGAGAGCGATGTAAACGAAGCGATGATCACCGGAGAGTCTCGTCCGGCGAAGCGCGTGGAGCGTGACGAGGTGATCGCCGGCACGACCAACGGGTCCGGTTCACTGCGAGTGAAAGTGACCGGCACCGGTGAGCAGACAAAGCTTTCTGGGATCATGCGCCTGGTTGCTGAGGCTCAGATGTCGAAATCGCGCGCACAACACCTCGCCGACCGAGCGGCGCAGTTTCTCACCGCAGCGGCGCTCCTCGCCGGCATACTCACCTTGATGGCCTGGCAGCTTGTAGGCGCGCCAATCGATTTCTCGATTATCCGCGTGGTAACGGTATTGGTGATCGCCTGCCCGCACGCCCTGGGCCTGGCGGTGCCGCTGGTGGTGGCGAACTCCACCACGCTCGGTGCGCGCGCGGGGCTGCTGGTACGTGACCGCCGTGGTTTGGAAGAGGCGCGCAACCTCGATACGGTGGTCTTCGACAAAACCGGAACACTGACCCTCGGTGAGTTCCGGGTGGTTGACCTGACTGTTGACGGGGAGATTTCTGAGAACGAGGCGCTGAGAGTTGCGGCCTCTGTGGAGTCCGAGTCCGAGCATCCAATTGCTCGCGGCATCGTGAAGACTGCCGAAGACCGTGGCATCGATTTGCCGCGGGCCGAGGGCTTCAGGGCGCTGACCGGCAAGGGAGTCGCTGCCTCGGTTGACGGCAGTGAATACCACATCGGCGGACCGGCACTGTTGAACGCCGAACAGGTAGAGGTGCGCGATCCGCTGAGGGAGGCGGCTGAGGCCACAGCCGCGCGTGGGCAGGCTGCAATCTATCTCGTACGCGGCGCGCGGGCGCTTGCGGTCTTTGCGGTGGCCGACGCAATTCGCGAGGAAAGCCGTGAAGCGATTGCGGCGTTGCACGAGCGCGGCATACGCGTCGCGATGATTACCGGCGACGCGCGCGCTGTGGCCGAGGCGGTCGGCCGCGAGCTCGATATCGACACGGTGATCGCCGAGGTGCTCCCCGAGGACAAGGCGGCAAAGGTGCAGCAACTGCAGGCCGAGGGCCGGAAGGTTGCGATGGTCGGCGACGGGGTGAATGACGCGCCGGCGCTGGCGACCGCGGACATCGGAATCGCTATCGGAGCGGGTACCGACGTGGCGGTCGAGGCCGGACACATCGTGCTCGTACGCTCAGACCCTCGGGATATCCCGCGCATTGTCGCGCTCTCGCGTGCCACATATGGCAAGATGGTGCAGAACCTGTGGTGGGCGGCCGGTTACAACATCGTTGCGATCCCCCTGGCCGCCGGCGCCCTCGCCGCATGGGGGGTGCTGCTGACCCCGGCAGTGGGTGCGGTGCTGATGTCGGCGAGTACCGTGATAGTTGCGATAAACGCCCAGCTGCTGAAGCGTCTTGTGTTGTAGGGCGGATACACCGCGAGCGCGGTTAGTCCGGACGACGGCCGCCGACGGTGATGCTGAGCACGCGTGCTCCGGCCGCAGTTACCGGTCGGGCAAGGTCGGGCGGAAGCGGGATCTCACGTTCCGCCTGCAGCTGTATATCGACGAACCCGGCCCCGGCAAGAAGCCTCAGGTACGTGTCGCGTTCAAGGGCGCCAGCAATGCAGCCTACGTAGGCCTCGGCCGAGTGCCGGACCTCCGGCGGCAGTTGGCCGGTGGTGACGATGTCGGAGACGCAGAATCGTCCGCCGGGTTTGATGATTCGAAACATCTCGGCGAAGGCCTGCTCTTTGTCCGGAACGAGATTGAGCGTGCAGTTGCTCACCACGATCTCGGCGGTCCGCGAGTCGATCGGCATAGATTCTATCTCGCCGAGTACGAACTCGACGTTCAGGTAACCCCGTGCGCGTGCTATCGACCGTGCGCGCTCGACCATCTCGGCTGTCATATCGAGTCCGATCACGCGCCCGGAGTCGCCGACGTGGTACCGCGCAACAAAGGCGTCGTTTCCCGCCCCGGAGCCGAGGTCCACGACGGTTTCCCCCGGCCTAAGCTGCGCGTGCTGCGTCGGAATCCCGCAGCCGAGCCCGAGGTCGGCGTCCGCTTCGTGCCCTTCAACGGTGTCGTAGGCATCGCCGATCATCGAGTACTCGTTTGTGGCGCTCGGGTCGGACGGTTGTCCGCAGCAACTCTGTGTGGTCTCTCCGGCTCCGTAGCAGTCATCACCGCTGCGGCTTGCGGCGATCCGGCCGTAGCGTTCGCGCACCGCGTTCTTGATATCGTCGCCATTCATGCGGCGAATATAGTGTCGCACGGTGAGAAGGTCAACGTTTCTGATCATCGGCGCCCTCCGGGTGTCATAAGCATCACGGCCAAATTAACACTTGACTATATAAAAAGAGTAGTATATATTATCAGTATAACGAAGAGACCTTAAGGAGGGTTCACTATGAACACCAAGAAAGTCATTGTTGCTACAGTTGCCGCTTTTGTCGCCGGGGTCCTACTGACCGGTATCGTCGGGTTCAACAATATGGACAAGCTCATGATGCTTGAGGACGAGAGTCCCTACAATTTCGAAACCACCGTGGAGATGTTCGAGCAAGCGGTCGCCGAGGGCGGATGGTCGGTGCTGCAGGTGCACGACATGCAGGAGATCCTCGCCGGCCACGGTCACGACGTGCACGCCGTGAAGATCTATGAGCTTTGCTCCTCGCAGTACTCGGCCGAGATTCTTGCGCTTGACGATGAGCGCATTGTCTCTCCGCTTATGCCCTGCCGCGTGGCGATCTACGAGAAGAGCGACGGAAGCGTGTACATCGGGCGGATGAACAGCGAGCTGATGGCTCGACCCTTCGGGCGCGTCATTGCCGAGGTAATGGAAGTAGCAGCTGTTGAGACTGAGGTCGTGATCGCGCAGGTGCTCAACGGTAGTACCGAAGTAACAGACGCGCGGCAGGGACGATAACGCGCTAAGGACGATAAGCAGGCAGTGCGGGCTCGGTGCTGAATGCAACGCAGTGAGCCCCTTGCCTCCCTGAGTTCGGGTGGGAGTACCTGACTCACGGGATGAAGATAGCTCCTTCAAGATACGTTATCGCCTGGCCGGCGATCCGTACGCGGTCGCCTGCTACCCGGCAGCGCAGCTCGCCCCCACGCTGGGACAGCTGCGCTGCTGAAAGCGACGTCTTCTGCAGCCGCGCCGCCCAGTACGGGGTAAGGGCGGTGTGCGTGGAGCCGGTCACCGGGTCCTCGGGGATCCCGTAACCGGGGGCGAAATAGCGCGAGACGAAATCAGCCGAAGCGCCCCGGGCGGTAACCGCAACGCCGTGGGGATGCAGTTCGGCAAGCATCCCAAAATCAGGCTCAAGTGCCCTGACTGTCCCTTCATCGGCAACGACGACATAGTAGTTCAGATCCTCTGCGGTAGCGAGGATCTCCACCGGCTCAGCGCCTATCGCAGCTTCAAGCTCAGCGGGTGGATGCTCGGCGGGCAGGGGCAGATAGAGCGGGAACTCGAGCTCGTACCACTCACTGTCGCCTTCGGCGATACGCC
>PUPD01000257.1 GCA_003552985.1 Spirochaetaceae bacterium | reverse complement strand
TCGCCCATCTCATTGAGCACGTGTGACCACGGGCTGATATCAAACAGGTGATTGTCGGCCAGCTCATCCCAGCTCTGCGGGCGAAGGAGTGCGGCAGCCGAGGTCCGCTCAGTGGGTACCAAGAGCTCGCTGCCGACGGTGAAATCGCGCATCGGGGTATCAAAGTTAAAATCGGCAGGCAACTTGATCTCAAACCGGTAGCGAGTGATGGGGTCAACGATCGTAGCGGCGGCAATGGTGTCGTCGCTGACCGCTACCGCATAGAAGCTCATCATATCGGCAGTGTAGACCGTAAACATAGACTCGCCGGGTGCATAGTCATCACCCGGAGTCGCCGGCTCGGGGTCAATCGCGTAATCAACCGAGACATACGCATTACCACTCTGCCTTGTGGTCCGGTAGCCGTCGATCTGCACCCAGAACCGCATACGGGCGTCGATGATAATACCGTCGGGGTCCAGCTCCAGGATGGTTTCTATATAAGAGTCCGCTTCCTCACGATTGGTCCCATCGGCTTCACCGGCCCATGAGTAGCCGACGTAGCGTCCCTCGTAGGTGTCAGGGTCGGCCGGACCACCGGCAATAACGGCCCGCTCACAGCCGATCAACACTCCTGTGGCAACCACTACTGCCGCAACGCTCGCAATATACATCTTCACCGCTCCACCTCCGCAAAACAGAAAGCCGCCCATGTGTGAACTTCACATGCACCAAGCTAACCGATTTTGTCTTAGTATTCAAACGACTTCCGAGCCGTCTGCGGATCATTGCGAAGCGTACGGCCACGCAGCCGCCCGCGCGGGTGTCCCGCGCAGGCGCTGCGTGCGTGGCGGTCCTTAAATCAGGACCGCCCCGATGATGCCGAACAGCATCAACGGGATGTTGAAGTGCAGGAACGTTGGAACACAGGTGTCCCAGATGTGATCGTGCTGCCCATCGACATCGAGACCTGCGGTCGGTCCCAAGGTGCTGTCGGAGGCGGGTGACCCCGCGTCGCCCAACGCAGCAGCGGTCCCGATCAGCAGAATCGTCGCCGGCGTGCTGAATCCGAGGCTGATAGCCATCGGCACGTAGATCGCCGCGATGATCGGAATTGTACCGAACGAAGTGCCGAGGCCCATCGTGATAAACAGACCGATCACGATCATCAAGGTTGCGCCCAGCAGCTGGTTTCCGCCGAACAGCGCGCCGGCTGTCTCTACCAGCGGCTCAACCGCGCCGGTCTCGCGGATTACCGCTCCGTAACCGGCCGCCACCAGCATCACGAACGCGATGAAGCCCATCATGCCGATGCCGCTGTGAAGCATCTGGTCCAGATCCGACCATTTGATCGCCCCGCCGATCACGATGATCGCGATACCCAGTATGGCACCGATGTGCAGCGAGCCGATTGGGCTGACCTGAACCGCCAGAGCGGAAAGCGCACCCACCAGCGCAATCCAGTGCTTGCGAGTCATGTGCTCACCTACAGCCTCCTCGGCCGGCCCGTGAACGCTCGCCGGCTCGCGCTCTTCGTAGTCGCGCTGCCTGCGGTAGGTGAAAAAGACCGCGATGATGAGACCAAGCAGCATGGCAACTCCACCGATCCACATCACGTGCCAGACCTGGCCCTGCGAGATAGGGAGACCGTTCTCCGCCATCTGGTCGGTGATAATTCCGTGAAAGATCCAGCCGTAGCCGACCGGAAGAGCGACGTACGGGGCTTTGAGACCGAAGGTCAACGCCGTAGCAGCGGCACGCCGGTCCAGCCTGAGTTTGTTCATCACCACCAACAGGGGCGGAACAAGGATAGGAATGAATGCGATGTGCACCGGAATGAGGTTCTGAGAAAGCGACGCTACCGCAGCGATGATCAACAGCATCACACCGCGCTTGTCCTTGACCACCCCCAAGATCTTACGGGTCAGAATGACCGCAATCCCGGTCTTGTGCAGCGTTGCCGCGAGCGCACCGAGTAGAATATAACTCAAGGCCGTGCTCGAGTTCCCCCCCATACCGCCGATGAGCG
The DNA here is from genome assembly GCA_003552985.1 of Spirochaetaceae bacterium. Classification (GTDB taxonomy): domain Bacteria; phylum Spirochaetota; class Spirochaetia; order DSM-27196; family SLAA01; genus B1Sed10-166. The sequence continues at coordinate 1,917 of PUPD01000257.1, read as the reverse complement.
TGCTCATCGTTTCCCCAAGCGGCATTCCCGCAAGGAGCCCGCCGGCCAAGGCCGCGACGATCAGCGCCAGCAGAACATTCAGCTTCGCGAGACACAGGACGATCATGATAATGACCGACAGAAACACGGGATTTGTCAGCATACCAGCTCCAATTCTTGAGATGTAGTTCTTCCCATTGAGTGAGAAAACTCGATCATATCGCATTTTGGGACGGTTGGCTACAAAAAAATGATGCCGAGCGCGGCACCGGCAATTTGTGACGGCGCGAAGCTTCTCCTGTACGTGAAGTGTCTCCCGACCGCAAGATGAAAGACAAAGCGTCCATGATCGCCTGCGCCCAGATCGGCATTGAACGCTCCCGGCCAGGTCTCGAAACCGAGTCCCAGGCTTCCCCCGTAGCGAAGACCCAGACTCCGTTCACGTGCTTCGTCCAGAACCTCTTCCAGTGGAACAGTCCAGACGTTGCCGAGGTTAGCGCGCAGACGCAGGTAGACTGCACGCCGCAGCGGCCGTTCGAACATCGGCATTCTATACCGATTCTCCAGTCCGATGACCGTGATGTGTCGCCCCCACACGGCATTGCGATAGTAGCCGCTGAACTTTTCCCGACCACCGAGCATGAATGAATTGTGCGCCTCCAGGTTGCTATCTAGCGCGGTTCCGCCCACGAGGTGCAGCCCGATCGTGTATCGATCGGTCGGGCTGAGGTAACCCCGGTGATCGGCGCGGATGCGCGTGAAATCCAGGCTACTGCCGATCGCCGGCACGGCCCGTTTCTATTCAACGCGCGACCAGAAACCGGAACGCGGATAGGGGAAATGGTCAAGTCCGTCGGCCTCGGGACGCGGCAAGCCGGTGCGCCGCGCCCTGCTGTACGTATGATTATAGCGAGCAAACCGGCCGGGGCGAACTCTTCACTCCGTCATGGATCACAGATTAGTGTCCATGCCACACTACTCCATCTGTACGCGCAGGACCGGTGCGTCGGGAGAATCGACCAGCACGTACAGGTCATCGGTTTCCGGATGTCGGCGCACATCTCGAATGCGGCCGTACCCGCCGAGAATGCGTCGCTCCTCCCGGACGGTCACACTCTCGCGCTCGGCGCCCTCGAGCTTGAACTGGCCCAGATACTCGTACGGCAGGTTCCCCATGAACAGATCGCCGTCAAGGAACGCCAGTCCTGAAGGGGCGAACCCTTCCTGGCCGTCGTCATACTGCGTTCCGTCCCAGTAGTAGATAGGATTGACGACATCATCACGCTCTTCGGGTAGGTCGCCGATCGGTTGGCCGCCAATGTACTCACGGCTGTGTGTCGCGATCGGCCAGCCGTAATTGCCCCCGGGTTGGTCGATAATATTGATTTCATCGCCGTCCCGCTCTCCGTGCTCGTTCTGCCAGATATCGCCGGTCTCCGGGTGCACGGCCATGCCCTGCACGTTCCGGTGCCCGTAGGTGTAGATCTCATCATGCGCGTCGTCATCATCAACAAAGGGGTTATCCGAAGGTACGGAGCCGTCATCTTCCAGGCGCACCGTCGTCCCCCAGTAGTTGGTGAGGTCCTGGGCCTGGTCCCGGTCGCGCCGGTCGCCCACCGTCACGTACAAGCGGTTCTCCTGATCGAAGACCATGCGCGATCCGAAATGCCCGTTGTTGCTGTCAAACGGCTCGGCAACCAGAAGCACCTCAAACGCCTCAAGGGCTCGTTCTTCGATATTGAGCCTCCCCCGACCCAGATGTGTGGCGTACTCACCGCCTTCGTCGCTCTCGGCGGCGTAGGTCAGATACACCCACGCTTCGCCCTCGGCGTACTCGGGGTGGACAGCCACATCAAGCAGCCCGCCCTGACCGACTGCGGCAACCTCCGGTATCCCGCTTTCGATTTCATAATACTCCCCGCTATCGAGGTCGAGAAC
>PUPD01000085.1 GCA_003552985.1 Spirochaetaceae bacterium | reverse complement strand
TGCGCAACAAGATGCTCGAGAGCTACGAGCGGCGTTTCACCAACCTGCTCGGGCGCTCTGGTCTGGTGCAGACCAGGCTCTCGGATGTCGCCACGGTGGTCGAGAACGCGAGGCGTTATCTAAACCCCCAGTTCAGCAGCGAAGCCGTTCTCACCGTCGGCAGCGCCATCACCGAGATCGCCACGAAGGTGGCGGGAGTGATCATCATCGGGCCGTTCGGTTGCATGCCGAACCGGGTCTCGGAGTCGATTCTGACGGAGGTCATGACGCCGGCCGATAAGCTCGGCGTCAGCGCGGCCGCTTCGGGAAACGGACGCAACGGTCATAATCGGAGCGATGAGCTACAGACTGTGCTTGACGGAATGGAACACCTCCCGTTCCTCTCGATAGAGACCGACGGCTCGCCCTATCCGCAGTTGATCGAGGCGAAGCTCGAGGCCTTTTGCCTCCAGGCGCAGCGGCTGCATGATCGCATGCTGCGGCATCGGGGGACCCCTTGCCTGCAGAATCGCCGGCAGCAGGTGACGAGCTGCGATAGCGCCGTTCCCAGACAGGTTGAGTAAGGGAGTACAGGCGGCGGCCATACTCGATCATGCCGTTGATGTAGCTCGGATCCCGCATCGCGATCTCGGCGCCCTCGTCGATCGGCTTCGGCTTTGTGTGCTCGAGGATCTGGTGGAAGAGGTCGTGATGATCTCGCGTGGGACACGGACAGAGCCAGTTGCCGACGTCTTCGTCGGACTGCGCATAGGCGTAATTGTCCTGGAACTTGCGGATGCGCTTGAACAGCTGTGTCCTGAACACGTCGTTGAGCGAACCGCCTTGCTTATAGATGTCGTAGATGTTGGCCGCAGCGTAGGGCATGAACACGCACGGTGTGATGTCGCCGTTGCTGATGATGTGAAAGTAGCCGTGCGGCCGGCCGGCGGAAATGCAGCCGCTTGAAGCGGTGGCGCTGTTCCAGAAGTCGGCATAGAAGACCTGCTTGCGGCGCATTAGATCCCACGAACGGCTCCACATCTCCAGGCGTTGCTCCGGCGGAACCATCAGGCTGAGGTCCGGCGACTCTCCGATCGGCATGTACTGGAAGATCCACCCGTAAAACGCGCCCTCTTCGTAGAAGTAGTAATCGACGAACTCGTCACTGGTTATCGCTTCCCAGTTGTCCTTTGTGGCGGTCACCGAGATCCCGAACGGGACGCCATAGTGGCGCAGGCGCTCGCACGCCTCGCGTATCTTGCGGTGTACTCCATCGCCGCGCCGGGCATCGGTTTCGCGTTCGAATCCTTCAACCGAGATAGCCGGCGTTATATTGCCGAGCCATTCCATTCGTGCGGCGGTTTTGTCATCGATCAGGGTTCCATTGGTGTAGACGAGAAAGTACTCATCCGGATGCCGCTCCGCGAGGTCCAGCAGCCCTTTTCCGTTGCTCTGCCACAGGAAAGGCTCGCCGCCTGATACGGCGGTGAAGCAGGATCCCCACAGTTTGCGCTTATCGCGTATGATGCGCTCAAAGGTGTGGAAAGCGAGGTGCTCCTGGAGTGCATTCTCAGTAGCCGCATAACACCCTGAACACCGCAGATTACAGACACGAGTGGGGCTCACCAGAACGGTGAACGGATTGCGCTGCTCAAGCGTAAGGTCGTAATCGGTGACTTCGTTGGTCAGGATCGAGTTGACGAGTAGGGTGTCGACTACGCGCTTGAATACCTGGGGCGAAATGCGCCCCTCCATATCCGCCCGTTCTACCGTGTGAACGAGACCCAATAGAGCGGTCGCCTTGTCGCGCCACACCTGGTGGGGGAACTCGTCCTGACGGGTCTCCATCGAATCACGCAGCAGATGCTTGACGTAGTTCGTGATCCACTGTCGGATCAGGCGGCGCTGGACGAGGAACTGGGGCGCGGTCCGAAATACTGCGGACGTGAGCGAAAAGCTTTTCAATAACATGGTGACTACACCTCCTAGCGGTACTAGTCGACCGGCGCGTGTATCGCGCCGTGTTATGTAAAGCTGCGGATGATCCGCATCCGCGTGCTCGCTGCCAAGAAATGAGAAATTGAGTTGCATTTGTCAGCGCCGTCAGTGCAGTTTTTGCGATGGAGGCAAGAACGCGCAGATGTCCGAGTTGGTTGTTCTTTAGTAAAAGATAGAACCTCGTTCCCTGCGCGGCAAGCGTTTTGCAGCTTCTCGGGGCGCTTTCAGACGTTTCTCACATCCGGGCGGACTAACGGTCCCGGGCCTGCTGGTTCCGAGTAGTTGCACAGGCACCACCGAGCGCCTATGATGCTGTAATGCTGGCCGGCGGCAGTTACTCACAACTGGGGCTCGATTCGTGAAAATTGTCGTCCTCTCCCCACCGTTCTACTCGCATTTCCAACCGCTGTCGGCGCTTGCTGTGGCGCTCCGCGATGCCGGCGCGGTGACATACCTCGGATGCAGTCTGGCCTTTGAGGGCGAGGTTGCAAACCGGGGGTTGCGTTTCTGCGAGATCAACATCAACCGCAACGCCAATACCGGGCAAGCGAGCAGCACGCGACAGGCTGAGCGCGAACGCCGGCGCTTGCAGGAGTTTCTAGACGCTACGCGGGCCGGGCCGGTGGCGACTCTTCGGGCTCAGAACCGGCACCGGCTCGACGATATGCTCGCGAACCCGGAGGAGCTTATCGACCGCATTCAGGAGCTCAACCGTGAGCTCGAACCCGACCTCTGGATCGTCGATCAGCTTTCGTACGGGGTGACGCTCGCGTTGCTCGCGCATGGGCTGCGTTTCGTCACATTCTGTCCGCCGCATCCGCTCAGTGTTCCGCCGCGCAACATGGTGTACAGCGTCCCGCCGCGGTGGCCGAGCGTGTTCTCAGTTGCAAGTGACGAGCTCATAATGCTGCAGGCTGGGGCTCTGGAGCTCGAGCGCGAGTTCACCGCTCGCTTCAACATCTTGCTTGAGCCGTTCGGCCGGCGGGTCGAGAACGCATTCCGCGCCGCCTCAGCGGAGTTGGTCGTTCACAACTATCCGGAGCTTACCGAGTATCGCGACCTTGGTTCCGGCGGGCCGCGCGCCGGAGCTTCAGCCGGCGCACGGCGCCTGTTCTGCGGTTACTGCTTCGAGCCGCCGTCCGGTGCAGCTACCGGCGCATGGGGCGACGCGGGCCCTGCTTTGGGCAAAGCAGCTGTCGAGGGGCGCGTACCGCCGCGGCGGATCGTGGTTGCGCTCGGCACCTTCCTGGCTGCCCGCGATGACGTGCTGATCACGCTGGGCGAAAGCCTGCGGGCGCTGTACCCGGAGGCAACGCTTGCGATCGGCGCAGGCGAGCATGCCGAGGCGTTGCGCGAACGAATTGCGCCTCGCACCATAATCGAGCCTTTTCTTCCCCAACGGGAGTTGCTGCGGGAAGCCGAGCTGTTCGTGCATCACGGCGGGGTGAGCTCGCTCACCGAGGCTCTGTATTACGGAGTGCCGATGATCGTGATGCCGTTTTCGAGCGATCAGTTCAACGTTGCCGCGGATCTTGAGCGACACGGCTTCGGCGCGGTGCTCAACCCAAACGCAATTAGTGAAGCCGGGGTTCGGGACGCAGTCACGCTCGCGCGCTCAAGCTCCGCGGTCGCGGCGCTCGGCGAGCTCAGCCGGCAGGTGCGCGAGCGTGGCCCGGCCTACGCCGCCGAAGCTGTGTTGCGTTTGCTGCATTCGTGAGGTCAGGCCTGTCGAGCCGGGCCGGTCTGTAGCGCGGTCACCAGGCCGGTGTCGCCGTCGACTGTCACGGCGATCCCGTCTTCCAGACAGTCAAGGTCCGGGATGCTCGAGACGCACGGCAGCCGCTCTTCGCGGGCGAGCAGTGCTCCAAGCCCGAGCGGGCTTCCGGTCTGCTCGAGGACGGCGACCGTTCGTCCGCCGGGGCTGCCGGAGTCGCCGAGGCCGAGTACGTACCGTAAAACCGGC
>PUPD01000078.1 GCA_003552985.1 Spirochaetaceae bacterium | reverse complement strand
GACGATCACTAAAAGCACTGGAGGCGGAGCGGGAGGCCCAGATGCTGGACAGTCGCCTACGGGGTTACAAGGCAGTTTTCTTCGCGCCTCTGACGCGCAGGGCAGGGAACGTACCTCCCCTGGTACTGACCGCGCTCGCGCTGGCCTTCGCGGTAGTCAGCGCGTTGCTGGCCGGCGCCGGGCTCGCCCTGGGAGCGTTGGCCTGCTGGATACTCTGCCGGGCATTCGACGGACTCGACGGCGAGGCAGCTCGCTACCGCAACCGGCAGACCGACCTCGGCGGCTACCTAGACATGATGGGCGACGTGATTTCGTATGCGCTGCTTCTGACCACGATCACGGCCGCTGCCGATCGCCCGCCCTGGGCGGCGCTCGCGGTACTATTCGCCTGCTTCTATGTCAATATAACCAGTTGGGCCTATCTCTCGGCTGTGCTCGAGAAGCGCCAGGCGGAACGCCCGGCGAAAGCGCCCGGCATCACCACCGTTACGATGCCCGGCGGACTCGTCGAAGGCGCCGAGAGCATCCTTTTCGTCGCGCTCGCACTTCTGCTTCCCTCCGGTGTTCTCGCCCCCCTGTTTCTTGCGTTCAGTGTTCTGGTTGTAATTACCATCGCTCAGCGGGTACTCTGGGCCTTTCGCACCCTCGCCTGATAGCCCCACACGCCTGATAGCCATACAGCGATGCAGCTACGCCTCATCTGTCGAGTTCTGCGCGACTGCCCCGGGGCTGCACAAAAAAGGGCCCCGGCTACGAGCAACGCTCGAACCGGGGCCCAAAAGGGAGGTATCCTAATGCTTGGGGCTATAGGCTTTTTTCTATCGATAATAGTATATCTTTGTTTCGCGGATGTCAACCCCCTGCGGTCTTGCCAAACCCGGCCCGGCATGTTCAAATGGCCCGATGATTGACGCCAAGCCTTCAACAAAACCGGTTGTGCACGCGGCACTGTTCGACATGGACGGCCTTCTGTTCGACACCGAACGGCTCTCACTTGAGCTCTGGGATACGGCATTGGAGCAACACGATTACCGTATCGCGCCGGAGATCCTTGAGCTCACAATCGGGCGCTCGGAACAGGTTACAAAGCAGCTCCTCATCGATACGCTCGGTTCCGGATTTCCTTACGAGCAGGTGGCGGCATGCTACGCCGAGCTGGGCCGCGACCGCATTGAAGCCGACGGTGTGCCCCGCAAACCCGGAACCACGGATCTTCTAGAGTTCTTGGCCGCCGCAGGTATCCTACGGGCGGTCGCTACCTCGTCTCCACGAGCAACAGCTCAATACTTGCTCGAGCAGTCCGGGCTGATAGGTCACTTTCAGTCTGTGATTACCGCCGACGACGTCGCCCACAGTAAACCTGACCCGGACATCTTTCTCAAGGCCGCCCAAAGCCTGGGAGTGGCGCCGCAGCACTGTGTGGTGTTCGAGGATTCTCCGGCCGGAATCCGCGCCGCACATGCCGCCGGCGCCCTTCCGATCCTGATCCCGGACCTCGTCACGCCCGACGAGGGGATAAGAGCGCTCTGCTTTGCCGAGTGCAGGAACCTGCATAAAGCCCTCGAATTGATTAACGATCGCCTGCATCTAACTGCTCCGGCGTCGAGCGCCGTCGGCGAACACCCTCCCCGGCGTTAATCGATCAGGTCTTCCATCGCAGCGTACAGCTCGTCGTCCTGCTGAATTGCGGTCGCAATCTCGTTGAACCGCATCACCTCCAGCCCCGCGTCACGGACCACGGTCTGCATTCGCTGTTGTGCTTCGTGCTCGAGGTTCACCAACTCATGAAGCAACTCGTCGTATGCGGCCTCCTCGGCATCGCTCACGTCCTCCGGCATCTGGATCTGAGGGTTGAGCGACGCCGCGTGGATCTCCTGGAAGCGTTGCTGGTCTAGCTCTGAGTCGGCAATGAGCTCCCTCAGATGCTCCTGAACCTCCAGTTGAATGTCCTGTACGTTCCGTATTGCCGCAGCAAACTGCTCAAGCTCGCTCTCACTGACCTCAAGCTCGGGAGGCTGCTGCGGAGTTTGCGGCGACGGCTGCCCCTCTGTACCTTCCTGCGCGTGCAATTGCGGTACGCTCAGCGACACAAACAGAGCACACGCCAGACCAAGCATTTTCACGTGAGTTATTCCTCTCTTCACACCACGCTCCTTTTGGTTGTATCCTATGGGGTGAGGGACTGTACACTTTGAGGCATCTCGTCCACGCGTGGTCAGGATGTGTTCTCAAAAGGCTCTTCCATAGGGTCGTCGGGAAGAGGCTCATCCAGTTCCCCCTCGACAGGTTCGCACGCAGCCAAAGCGTAGGCTGTAAGGATTATGAAGATGAGCGACGCGAGATTACGCATGGGTACACCTCCTCATCACCGGTTGGATAGTACAAGTTCAAGTTCGCGCCAGTGTCGGCGTACTGTCAAGGTTCCGCAAAGATTCGGCGCCGGTATGCGGGAGGCGGCGACACGCTATGATGACCACTAAGATACGATTCGCTGGAGTATTGCTGACATTGGTGATGACCGCCCCGGTCGTCCTCGCCGAGGTGACTCCTCAGATCCGCAGCGAGCTCAAAGCTGAAGCCGGTGCGTTGCACGTGCGGCTGTACCGCGCCGAGAACTCCAAGGAGGAACGGCTGCTCGAGCAAGGTTTCTTTGACCCGAGTGGTCGAATTACCGAGCGTGTGCTTTACACCGAGGATGGTGAGTTCAGCCGTCGTATTCGATTTACCTACAATGACGCCGGGGATCTCAGCGGGTGGGAGAGTCGCGATGCCGACGGTCAGCTGCAGTGGCGTTACGTCTATATCTATGACGACGACCACCGTGTAACCCAGGAGATCAGTTACGACGCCCGCGGCAATATCGAGGGTACCGAGCTGTACTCCTATGACGACGACCAACTGGTGGAGGAAGCCGCCTATACCGGAGAAGGCATCCCGCAGTGGCGCAGGGTATACGAACACGATGAGCAAAGCGGCGAAGTCAAGTGGGCCGTCTACTTCGAGGACGGGCGGTTGCTGAAGCAGGGCACTAAATTCAGCAATCCGGTTGGTCGCGTCGTCCGAGAGCAGGTCCGCGATGAGGTGGACGAGACCTTCGAGGAGGTCGCCTACTCGTACGATGCCGAAGGCCGGGTCGTCCGGGCGCGCGTCAACGATTCAGACGGAAACCTCAGTCGCGTGCATGAATACGAGTACGACGATCACGGGAATCTGACTCTGGAGAAAGAGCGCGACATTCCCGGCGACAGTGTTGATAAAACGCGCAACGCGTACCGCTACGATCAGCACGGGAATTGGACCGAGCTTGTCAGAACCGAGACACGGATCGACTCTGACGGGAACGAGACGATTGATGAGGTTCGCTTCCGGCGCGAAATTGAGTATCATAATAGCTAGAAGTTATGGCGCGCATTTTTTTAGTCGAGGACAACGAGTTCATTCGCGAGGGTGTGGCTGAGTATTTCCAACTGGAGGATCATGAAGTTGTAGAGTTCGCCGGCGCCGACGGAGTGCTCGAACGTATGGGGATGACTCCCCCGGACCTCGTGATTCTGGATATCATGCTCCCCGATGGGAACGGGTTCCGCGTGGCGCGTGACATCCGTCGTCACTCGGATGTGCCGATCATCTTTCTCACCGCCAAGGAAGCCGAGACGGACCGCATCACCGGTTTCGAGGTCGGCGGGGATGACTACGTCGTCAAGCCGTTCTCCACAAAGGAATTGGTGATGCGGGCGAAGGCGCTCCTGCGCCGCTCCCAACCGGACGGATCCTCCGCAGCGGAGGAAACTTCAGGCGCCTGGCGCTGCGGGGGGAACCGCTTGGCGATTGATTCCCAACGCCATGAAGCCCGTGTGAATGACGAACCGTTGAAGCTCACCAGCAGCGAATGGGAGCTGTTGTGTTACTTGGCCGCGAGGCCGAGCCAGGTGCTGTCGCGACGCGTGCTGCTCGGCGAGTGTCTGGACTACGTGCACGACGGCTCAACCAGAACGGTCGATACGCACATCGCGAACCTCCGCAACAAGCTCGGCAATCCCGACTGGATCGAAACCGTGCGCGGCTACGGGTACCGGTTCACCGGTACGCCTGATTCGCAGTCATGAAGACGCTGTTCGCTCAAACATTTACCGCCTTCCTGCTGTCGTTGAGCCTGTTGTTGCTGGTGGTTGTCTCGTTGTTTTTGTTCGGTATTCGACGGTCGATTCAAGACTGGAACGTATACCGCGACCGCAGCCTGCAGGGTGTTATCGTGCCGCAGCTCCAACGCCTGTATCGACGTGACAACGAGCTTACCGACGACACCGTCGAAGCCGTTCTCTCGCAGTTTCTCACCGACAATCACTATGTCTATGTGCTCAATCCCGACCGCGAGCCGCTGTTCATGTACTCACGCGGAACCAACATCATGCTCGAAGGCGAGGAGGAAATCGAGCGCGTGCTCGCGAGCCTGGAACGCTCGCGGGAGATGCAACGCGCGGTTTTTGACGGCGAACAGTTGATCGCGTACATAACCTCCGGCACTACCGGTTTTCGCAGCGACGTTGCCAACCTGCGTTTCCTGCGCTCGATGTTCACGACCATCGGCATCGGCGTGACGGTTTCGCTTATAGCGGCGCTAGTCGCCGCTTTCGTGTTCTCGTCCTACGTCTCGAACCAAGCGCGGGTTCTGGCGAGCGGACTGCGGAGACTGGCCTCCGGCGAGCGGCACGTGAGCTTCCCGCGGCGCAGCTCACGTGAGCTGCGCACGATCGCCGCATCGGCCGAAACGCTGCAGAGTCGCCTTGAACAGGAAGAGCAACTGCGCCGCCAATGGGCCGAAGATGTGGCCCACGATCTGCGCACACCGATCGCCGCGCTCAAGACACAGTTTGAAGGCATGCTCGAAGGCTACATCAAGCCCGATTCCAAGCGATTGGAAGCGTTGTTCTCTGAGCTGTTGAGGCTCGAAGGATTGGTGAACGATCTGCGCGAGCTCAACCGCATGGAGTCCCCTGAGATGACGATCGACGCGAAGGAGATAAACGCCGATGAGTTTCTGTGCGAAATCGCGGGAACGTTTGAGTTGATATCGACGCAGCGGGACATTCAGTTCGTTGCCAATACTGCGCTCGATAGCTTCGTAGCCGACAAGCGCCTGTTGGCTCGAGGTGTCGGCAACGTTATACAGAACGCGTTTCAGCATGTGGAGAGCGGCGGATGGGTTTCGCTGGATGTCTATGGCCGCGACAGATACACCATATTTGAGATAGCGAATACCGGCTATGTTGACCCGGAAGAGATACCGCGGCTGTTTGACCGGCTGTACCGCGGCCGAGGAAGCAGTAATCGGCACGGCTCTGGGCTCGGTCTCTCGATCACCAAAGCTATTGTGGAGCAGCACGGCGGCACGGTGCAGATGCAGCAGCAGGACCACACGACCCGCGTGTTGTTGCAGATTCCCCGCACCCCACCGAGTAGCGGTAAGGTTGAACAGGCGGCTGCGGAGCACGCTGTTACGAGCACACGGTAATGCCGAGTACGCGCATGTGAAATCAGCTTGACTTCAGGTGAGGCTCGTCCGTAGCTTTACGGTGGAGTGAGATGATTCACCAGAGTACGTACCCTGCAACATTCAATGAGCTATTGCGCGTTAGCGACAGGCCTGTATTGGCAAACTTCAGGGCTGAATGGTGCGCGCCGTGCAAGCAGCTGGCGCCGGAGCTACAGAGAATAGCGCGGGAATACAGGAATCGGCTGCTGGTGGTGAGAATCGATATCGACCGCCACCCGGAGCTCGCGCAGGAGTTCGCAGTGAACAGCATTCCAACGGTGCTGCTTTTCGACAACCAACAGGTAGCGATGCGGCTCGTGGGTGCCCATGACTACAATACGCTACGCCGCGAGATAGAGCGGCACTGCCCGCGCCGCAATAACGCACACTTCTAGCGGTTAGTTGTGCTGTAGAGAGGTTTACTGCGGTTGCTGACAGCGCGGACAGATATGCGTTGACCGCTGGGCGACGATGAGGCGCTCGATCTGAGCGCCGCAGCGAAAACAGGCACCCCCGGTGCGCCGGAAAACGCGAAGGTCCTCCTGATTGCGCGCGTCGACTGCCACCGCTAAAGGAGCGGAAGATGTGGCTCGCGCGCCCGGCAAGACAAAGTTGATCTGCCCGCGGCCAAGGCTCGTTCCGCTGTTGGCTATCCCACGGCGCAGCACCGTGACAACTCCCTGCGCCAGGCGCCGCGCTTCTCCGACGCTGAGCGAGCCGGCGAGACGCAGCGGGTGAAGACCGGCCTCCCAGAGCGCTTCATCCACGTAGATGTTCCCGAGCCCCGCGATCACGGTCTGGTCGAGCAGCAACGGCTTAAGCATGCGCCGGCGGCCGCGGATCAGCTCGACGAATTGATGCTCGGAGAACTGCTTTCCAAGCGGCTCCACGCCCAGGCGCCGCAGACGGCGGTCGCCGGCACCCGCGAGCTCCATGCGCCCGAACTTGCGCGGATCATGGAAGCGGAGCTCGCGCCCGTCGTCAAGCGTCAATACCGCGCGTTCGTACCCGCTGCGCTCTTCGGATGGCAGGCAGAGGTACAGCCTTCCGCTCATTCGCAGATGCACGAGCAGCGTCCCACATGTGCGGCCCGTGCGGCCTGTGCGCCCCCTCCTCGCGCGTGAGGAGTCGTCCTGCGACCCGGTAACCACCGGCAGCACGATGTACTTTCCGCGCCGGCCGAGTCCTCTGATCTCCAGGCCGGTAACCTGCCGACAGAACTCCAGCGCGTCACCTCCAACGGTCCGCTCCCAGAACACCTCGCAACCGGTCACCCACCGACGCACGAGCCCTTGCCGTCTCAACAATCGAACTACCGTCTCAACCTCCGGCAGCTCAGGCATCACCTGAATCCAGCTCCTCGATGCGCGGCGGATCGGCACCGGGACGCGAACAGGTGCGCGCCGCCACTCGCGCGGCAAATCGCAGAGCGTCCTCGAGCTCGTTGCAGGAGAGGTTTTCCACCGCCTTGAGATCGAGCCTGCCGACGCGAGCGAGCGCGGCGAGGACGGCTCCGTGAAAAGAGTCACCGGCGCCGACGGTATCGGCCAGGCCACCCGGCGGCTCCTCGGCGGAGACATCTACACGCCCATCACCACAGATACCAATTGAGCCTTCGGCGCCGCGCGTAACCACCAGGACCGGGGGGCCAAGCGCCGCCGCGCGCTGCATCGCGCGCTCCAGCGTATCGGTCGGGTAGAGCCACTCGAGATCGGCATCGCTGAGCTTAAGAATTGAGCTTGCGGCAGCCAGGCGTTCAAACCGGCTGCGGTAGACGGCCTGGTCGTCGATCAAGGCCGGGCGGATGTTGGGATCGAACGACAGCACCCGACGTCCGCGTTCACGCAGTATAAGCTCGGTGATGGTATCACAGGTCGGCGCCAATGCGAGCGAGATCGAGCCGAACTGAAGACAGGTGATCGCATCAGGCAACTCGGCCGGCAAGTCGACCATTGCCAGCAGCCGGTCGGCCGTCGCGGCGGTGAAGAAGGCGTACTGCGCGTTGCCCGAACCGTCGCGTTTGACGAAGGCCAGTGTGCTCGGAGCGTCCACCCGCTTTAGGTATGCTGTTGCCACGCGGTTCTGCTCCAACCGCGCCATAAACTCATCGCCGAAAAAGTCGGTCGACAGTTTACCCAGGAAGCCGACCTCAACACCCAACCGTGCGATCGAGATCGCGGTGTTGAACGGGGATCCTCCGGGTGCCGGCAGATAGGCCTTTGCCCCCGATGTCGTTTCCACCGGAATGAAATCCATCACCGTCTCACCACAGCACAGTACCATGCCCGCAGTCCTCCCTCAGTCGTTGTTCGCCACCAAGAGGCAAGCCGCGCGCATTGTACCACACCCGCCGTTTGGTTGGCATTGGCTCGCCTTAGTATCTTAGAGATGTCATGGTAACTCAGCCGACAGTGGCGGCACAAGCAAGACGAGCGGCCCAGCGCTACGAGCGCCTGGCACCGGTCACCAACTTCTACCCCAACTACGGAGGTGACGAGCGTACCGAGCCGATCGCCGGGGTGCAACCTGTTCGTTTTCAGGAGATCATACCGCGGTACAACCTCTCTACCTCGGCCACGCGTACGCAGGGGACCGGTCCGCTGCTCTACGATCTGCCGAGCGGTTGGAGTACACCGCATGCAGGCGCCGACCGACCGCGTGCCGCGTCTCCGCGAGGAGACGCTCGGCAGGCTACTGCTCCGGCGGCACTCCAATCGGCGATGCCGTCGGTACAACCGCGCTCCATGGCAGTGCACGCCTACCGCAGACAGGTAGCCGTCGGTGCCGAGATCAACCGCCGTGACGAGTCCCAATCCACGGGCGAAGGGAGCACAGGACTGAATATCATGATCTGACGGGGCGGCACCGACGACCCCGGTTACCGGATCTCCAGCGGTGCCTCGCACTTTCCGTTACGCAGGCATTCCTGTACACTACCCGCAAGCCTCGGATTGGACCAACAAAGCAAAGACCACCGAACGAACTGCAATGCCCAACCGACTGCGGGCGGCCGGGTTCGGGGTTACGAGGAGGAAGAGAACCAATGCTGGCCGATTGTCATATGCACACACCGCTCTGCGGCCATGCCCGGGGGGAAACCACTGAGTACGTCCGTGCAGCGGCAGAGCGTGGAATAGACTTGATTACCGTTACTTGTCATGTCCCGATGCCGAACGAAGGCTTTGGGCAGCGGGGAATACGGATGCGCGCGGAGCAGCTCGGCGAGTACCGCTCGATGGTGAGTGAGGCGCAGGAGCTCGGCCGGGAGGTCGGGGTAACGGTTCTCTGCGGCATTGAGGCAGAAGTCTTTCCGCGCGAATCGGAGCTGGTCGCGATGGATCGCATTCTTGCAGAGCAACAGTTCGACTATGTGCTGGGTTCGTTGCACCACCCGATGCCGGTCTATCGCAGTCTCCTGCACAGCGAAGGCGTGCATGCTCAGGATGCGATCGTCAGGAGATACTTCGAAGACCTGGCTGCCGGAGCCGAATCGGGGCGGTATCACAGTCTGGCGCATCCCGATCTGATCAGGATCTACGGCACTGTGGACCCCTTCGACCCCGTTGAGTACGAGGACGAGATCAGGCGATTCCTGGAACGCGTCAGGGACGCGGGGGTGTCGCTCGAGGTCAACACGAGCGGACTTACCAAGGAACTGTATGAGATTCACCCTGCTCCGGTGATCATCCAATGGGCAGCCGAGCTCGGGGTGAGCTTCACCCTCGGCTCGGACGCGCATGGTCCGCATTCGGTAGGTCAGTTTTTCGAGGATGCGGTGCGGTTGCTGGGCCAGAGCGGGGTGCAGCAGTATCGGTACTACCGCAACGGGGAAGCGGTGATCAGCGACCTCCCGTTGGTGGAGGCGGGACGACCGTAACATGCGCATACTTGTCGTGCTCGGGCATCCACGCCTTCGCAGTTTCGGTGCCGCGATAGCGGAGGAGTTTGCCGCCGGCGCTCGCGCCGCAGGCGCCGCAGTCAGGCAGATAGCGGTTGCGGAGCTGGAGTTCGATCCGGATGTCCACACCCCCGACCCCTGCGAACAGGAACTGGAGCCCGACCTGCAATCCGCCCAGGAGTCGATCCGCTGGGCGGACCACTTAGTATTCGTATATCCCACCTACTGGGGCGGGATGCCGGCGCGGCTCAAAGGTTTTCTCGACCGAACCTTCACGCCCGGGTTCGCGTTTCAGTACTTTCACGACGGCGCCGTGCGACGCAAGCTCCTTCGTGGAAAGACGGCGGAGATCATCACCACGATCGACATGCCCCCCGAGGCCTACCGGGCGCGCTATCGGCAGCCCGGGGTTGAAGCGCTGCGGCGGGCGGTTTTTCGATTCTGTGGAGTTCAAACCACGCGCGTAAGCCTGATAGGCCCGGTTGCCGGGTCGGCCCTGGAAACGCGTGCCGCCTGGCTGCGCGAGCAGTACCACGCCGGTGAGCGCAGGGCTCACGGCGCCCGCTCCGGCCTGCAGCGCAGCGCCGTGACCGCCGCACGGTTGGCGGTTCGTCACCGGGTTTCGCTCTACATTGCGGCGGTCGCGGCGCTCCCGCTTCTGCAGTACCTGCTTCGGATCGCCGAGGGGACAGCACACCATATTCCAAGCCTGTTGGTGCAGTTTCTTGAGGCACCGGCGGCGCTTCTGGGGTGGGCACCGGCCTTGATCATGGCCTCGGAGTTGAAGAGCTCCCGACCGGCCGCGGAACCGCGCAGGAGCGAGGATCGATACAGGGCGGCAATCGGCACCGGCGTCGCTGCCGTGTTGTGGGTCTTCGGGCTTCAGCTCTTTCTGTACGGGCTCGAGCAACAGGTCTGGTTCTTGCTCATCATGCTTGCTGCAGGCAAATCGCTGCTCAATGAGCTTTCGTTTCGCCGCCGGCGTCCGGAGTCCTGGCACGAACCGGAACGCGCGGTGGGCATTGCGCTGGTTTTCGGAGCGAGCTGTATGTTGCCTCCGCTGGTAGCACAGGTTAGCCTGTGGGGTTAGTCTGTCGCTCGCTCGGCCGGGCGGCTGCTCGCCGGGCTGCTCCAGAAACTTAGAGAGTCAGAGGCCAAAAGCGCTTGCTTGACAAAACACTCCCAAAACCGAAACACTTGCTACTACCGTGATACGTTGCAATACCGATCGTCCCTTTGACGCCGAGGTTGGCCGGTCTCGGCGGCACCCCGGCCGGCGTGGTCGCAGACTGAAGCGGTGGTTGTTCGTTGCGGTGCTTGTTTTGCACCTGCCGGTAGGTCCGGCCGCGGTTCACGAGCAGGTACACGCCGGTGAACCGCAGCCGCAGCCGGAACACGCGTCCGGCTTTGAACTGAGTTACGGCGACGGATACCGCGTTTTGACGGTGCTCAGGCCCCATCCCGATGCCGAGCGGCCCAGGCGCTACCTTCTGCTTGAACGCGGCCGCGAGGTCCCTGAGCAGTATCGCGACCTGCCTCGCGTGCGCATACCAGTTGAGCGCGCGGTTACCGGCGCCGCTCCCCTGCTGGCCCAGTTCGAGGTTCTCGACGCCCCGGATCGCGTGGTTGGTCACGACAACACCAGGCGCATCTACTCGGAGACATTCCGGCGACGCCGCGATGAGGGCAAGCTCACGACCGTGGGTGAGCCGCCGCAGATGAACATTGAACGGGTGGTCTCGCTCGATCCGGACGTAGTGCTGATCAATGCGCTGGGCCCGCACAACGAGACCGAGCACAAGCTGCGCGAAGCGGGATTACCGGTCATGGTACTCGGCGACTGGCTCGAGACCGATCCGCTCGGCCGGGCAGAGTGGCTGCTGGTGGCCGGGGTTCTCCTGCAACGTGAGAAACAGGCTGTAAAGTACCTCCAGGAGATAACGAGCCGTTACAACGGGCTCGCCGGCAAGGTGCGCGAACCGTTGCAGGCTGCAAATCGCCCGAAGGCACTGCTGAACGCACCGTTTCAGGGTGCCTGGTCGGTTCCCGGGGGCGATAGCTACATGGCTCGCCTCCTGGAGGATGCGGGAGCCGAGTACCCCTGGGCGCAGAGCAGCGGACAAGGTGCCATTCATCTGGAGCTGGAATCGGTTCTCGGGCGCGCCGCCGATGCGACTGTCTGGCTGAATCCGGGCACGGCCGAGTCGGCGGCCGACCTCCTGCGGCTGGACCCCAGGCTACGCGCCTTTCGAGCGTTTGAAACTGGGCGGGTGTACAACTTCACGGCGCGCACCCGTCCCGGAGGAGCCAATGATTACTTTGAACGCGGTGTGCTCGAGCCCCATCACATCCTGGCCGACCTCATCCACATTATGCATCCCGAACTGCTACCGGAGCACCGGCTGAGGTATTTCCGTAGCCTGAGGTAACGATGCCGGTGGCACCAAAGAACGCAATGCTTCTGCTCGGAACCGGGGCTGCACTCGTCGCGGCAGCAGTTGCAAGCCTCGCCCTGGGTTCGGTCCCGATCGCCGCGAGGGAGGTTTTCGTCGCGCTGCTCGGTCCCGAACAGGTAGAGCCGACTGTTCGCATCATCGTCTGGATAATTCGGATGCCCCGCACGATCGCGGCTATCGCCGGCGGAGCGGCGCTCGCGTTGAGCGGCCTGCAGATGCAAACCCTGTTCCGGAACCCGCTGGCAGGGCCGTTTACGCTCGGCATCAGCTCCGGAGCCGGGCTCGGCGTAGCGGTAGTCGTCCTCGCCTCCGGCGCCGGTGGAGTTATGGGGGCAATCGCGGAGGGTTTCGGCGGCTATGGGCCCTACGCACTCGTAAGCGCCGCGACCGCCGGCGCCGCTATGGTGCTCGCGGCGATTCTGTTTGTGGCGCGGCGGGTTGCTAACATCACGACGGTACTGATTCTCGGCATTCTCTTCGGATACGGCGCAAACGCGATTACGACTGCGCTGCTGCAGCTGGCGGAGCCGCTTCAGATTCAGAGCTATGTCACCTGGAGCTTCGGCAGTTTCGGCGGGGTCACCTGGCAGCAACTCGGGGCGTTCCTGCCGGTGGTCGCGGTGGGGCTGCTGCTCTCCGCCGCGCTCATGAAGCCGCTGAACGCGCTGTTGCTGGGAGAACGCTATGCCGCCACGCTCGGAATGTCGCTACCCCGTAGCCGCTTCCTGATTATCGTGACGACCGCCCTCCTGGCAGGCGCAACCACCGCGTTCTGTGGACCGATTGCGTTCATCGGGATTGCCGTGCCTCATCTTTGTCGCTTCGCGCTGCGCACCTCGGATCACCGACTCCTCGTTCCCGCATGCGCGCTCGCCGGCGCGTTGATCGCGGTGCTGTCGGACCTGGTTTCGAGGTTGCCCGGACACGAGGTAACTCTGCCGCTGAACGCGGTAACCGCGTTCATCGGCGTGCCGATCGTGGTGTGGGTAATCTTTCACCGCAGCCGCATGCACCCCGGAGCGATGTGATGACCGAAAGCACCTTTGGACCTCAGCCCGGCGCTCCGAGGATTCCGGTGCTCACCGCTGCCGACCTCGCGGTCGGGTATCATCCGGCCACGCGGCGCGAGCGCCGCGTGCTCGACGGTCTCACCTTCAGACTTCACGCCAACGAGCTCGTCTGCGTTCTCGGCCCCAACGGCTGCGGTAAATCGACCCTGCTGCGAACGCTCGCCGGGCTTCTGCCGCCGCTTCACGGCAGCGTGTTCCTGCGCGACAAGCACCTGGAACAGATCGATCGTCCCGAGCGTGCCCGCCTAATAGCGACAGTCCTCACCGACCGAGTAGAGCCGGGATTCCTGACGCTGTTCGAGCTGGTGGCGCTCGGCCGCTTTCCGTATACGCGCTGGGACGGCAAGCTCAACCGGTCCGACCACGAGCAGGTTGTGGCGGCTATAAGCGCCCTGGGCCTTGAAGCGCTCCGCCGGCGCCATCTGGCGGAGCTCAGCGACGGCGAACGCCAGAAAGCCATGATTGCACGAGCGCTTGCGCAACAGCCTGAGCTGCTGGTACTCGACGAGCCTACAGCCTTTCTCGATCTGCCTTCACGCGTGGAGATTCTGCAGCTGCTCAGGCGGCGCGTAGGCTCCGGCGGGGAGGCGGTCATTCTCTCCACGCATGAGCTGGAAACGGCGCTGCGCATAGCAGACCGGCTCTGGCTCATCGACAACGAAGGAGCGCTCATCTGCGGAGCCCCGGAGGACCTGGTGCTGAACGGAGCCATCGGTCGGACCTTTGCCCGTGACGGCGTGGAGTTCGACGGACTCACGGCTGCCTTTCGCCCGATCACCCGGCCACGAGGTAGGATCATACTCTCGGGCAGCGGTGTCGGCGGTCAATGGACCGCGAGAGCGCTCGAACGTATTGGTTTCGAAGTGTCGGCACCCCCGGAACACTCGCAGTTGGCGGGAGCGGAGTTCTCGGTGCGGATCATGGAGCAGCGTTCCGGCAGTATTGATTCCGCGCCGCTGCAGTGGCGCCTCGCTCGACGACGCTCCGGCAGCGAGCAGGAGCTTCAGTTCGCGAGTCTTGAGGCGCTGACCGGTTTTCTCAGGGCACTCTGACCGCCCGCGACCGCCGCCGATTTGACGGTCACCCCCTGCCGTTACGACGTTCACCCTGTGTTGACCGCACGCCCGCTTACGCACTAAGGAAAAACACAATGCGGAGACTACTGTGCTTCACCGCGGTGCTGCTGCTTCTACCGCTGCTGCAAACCGCGGCCGACAACTACGATCTTGACGACCGTGAGCCGGATGCGGTGTTCGAGATCACCGCAAGCAACTGCAGCTTCGACAAAGAAGAGCTCGTTGTCAACGAAAGGGATTTGGCAGAGCTTGTCGTCTACAATCGACAAGGTCGGCATGGTCGGCACCTTGGTCGTCGAATAGTCTGGCGCTGGGCCGTTCGCTGCCGGGGCATCCCCGTGCGCGGCGGCTCCGGCTCGTCGGCCGGCAGCGCCTGCCGAGCCGCACTACGCGTGCATCCGGCGCATCCTAATAGGCGAGCACCTGTCGCAAGTGGCGCTCAGCGGTATCGAGCTCGAGCCCGCGCCGCGCCGCATAGTCCTCCACCTGATCCTTAGCCACCTTACCCACACCGAAATACTTCGATTCCGGATGCGCGAAGTAAAGCCCGGACACCGAAGCTACCGGCACCATCATGTAGCTTTCAGTCAGTGAAATGCCCACCCGTGACTCAGGGTCGAGCAGCTGCCAGATGATCTCCTTATCGGTGTGATCGGGGCAGGGCGGGTAGCCCGGCGCCGGACGAATCCCACGGTAGTTGATGTGCAGCAGGTCCTCGATACCCAGGTGCTCATCCGGCGCGTATCCCCAGACCTCCTTGCGCACCTTCTCGTGCAGGCATTCGGCGAACGCTTCGGCGAGTCGATCGGCGAGCACCCCGACCAGGATTGCATTATAGTCGTCATCGCGCTGCTTGTAATACGCGGTGAGCTCAGACAGCCCATCACCCGCGGTCACCGCAAACGCACCGACATAGTCTTTCACACCGCTCGATTTCGGCGCTACGTAGTCGGCCAGCGACAGGTAGTACGGGACCGATTCTTTGCGTTTCTGCTGTCGCAGGCACGGGATGCGGGATAGGATTTCATTGCGCTTGTCGTCGGTGTAGATTTCAATCGTGTCGTCGTCGGTTGAGCTCGCCGGCCAGATCCCGACGACGCCATGTGCCTTCAACAGTCGTTTCTCCACAATGCTGCGGATCATCACCTGTGCCTCATCGTAGAGCTTTCGCGCAGGCGGCCCCTTTACCGGATCATCGAAGATATCCGGGAACTTCATGTCCATCTCCCAGGCGAGGAAGAAGTAGCGCCAGTCGATATAACGGGCGATCTCGGCGATTGGGTAGTCTTTAAACTCGGTTACACCGGGCTTCGCGGGAGTCTCGGGACGGTAATCCTCCCAATCCGGGTTGAAGCGCTTGCTACGCACCTCCTCCACCGGGAGGAACACCTGGGAAGCGTCCTTTTGCTCCCGTTTTTCGCGCGTCTCCCGATGCAGCTCCGCGATCTCAGCGGCGTAGCGCTCACGTTGCGCCGGGCTTGCGAGCTTATCGGATACCCCGACCGCGAGCGAGGCGTCTTTGACATGCACCACCGGCTGCGAATACTGCGGCGCAATCTTCACCGAGGTATGGATCTGCGAGGTGGTCGCGCCGCCGATCATCAACGGCGTTGTGAAGCCCGCGTGTTCCAGCTCCTTGGCGACATGCACCATCTCGTCGAGCGAGGGGGTGATCAGACCCGAAAGACCGATGATATCGACATCGTGCTGCTTGGCTTCCTCCATGATCTGCCCCGCCGGTACCATAACGCCGAGATCGACAACCTCGAACCCGTTGCACTGCAGCACCACGCCGACGATATTCTTACCGATATCGTGGACGTCACCTTTGACGGTGGCAAGTAGGATCTTGGCTTTGCCGCCTTCGTCCTCGCCCTCGATCTTCTCGTCTTCGATGAACGGGAAGAGGTAAGCGACTGCCGCCTTCATCACGCGTGCGCTCTTCACAACCTGCGGCAGGAACATCCTGCCCGAGCCGAACAGATCGCCGACCACATTCATGCCGTCCATCAGGGGCCCTTCGATCACATGCAGCGCCCGTTCGGCCTTTTGACGAGCCTCTTCCACATCCTGTTCGATATACTGCGTAATGCCCTTCACCAACGCGTACTCGAGGCGCTTCTCGACCGGAGCCTCCCGCCACGCAAGGTCTTCTTCGCGGCTCTTGCCCTTGCCTTGGTATTCGTCGGCGATATCAACCAGACTTTCGGTGGCATCCTCACGCCGGTTGAGGAGGACGTCTTCCACCGCCACACGCAGGTTCTCCTCGATCTCATCATAGACCACGAGCTGACCGGCGTTGACAATTCCCATATCCATGCCGGCCTGAATCGCGTGATACAGGAAACATGCGTGCATCGCCTCGCGCACCGCGTCGTTGCCACGGAATGAGAACGAAACGTTGCTCACGCCCCCTGAGACTTTGGCGTACGGAAGCTCCTGCTTGATCGCTTTAACCGCTTCGAAGTAATCCACTGCGTAGTTCGCATGTTCTTCGATCGCGGTAGCAACAGCAAAGATGTTGGGGTCGAAGATGATGTCCTCAGGCGGAAAGCCAAGCTTCTCGGTAAGCACCTTGTACGAGCGCTTGCAGATCTCAACTTTACGCTGGCGCG
>PUPD01000165.1 GCA_003552985.1 Spirochaetaceae bacterium | reverse complement strand
TCAGCCCTGAGGAGTCGATGACCGTACGCGCCGAAACGGCGGGCGCGGTTGACTCCTACCAGTGGTATCTCGACGGTTATGCGATCCCTGGGGAGGACGAGCAGGAGATCACCCTTGGGCCTGGGCTCGATGAGGGAGAGTACGTACTGACAGTGGTGGTACAGCGAGGGGAGATTCAAAGCGCCCAGGCGGGGGAGTTCAGTGTGGTCGAGTCGGAGCCGCAGGAGTTTGACCTGACAGGCTACTGGGATGCTTATACGCTGGTCAATGGTGAACTCGACGGCCCTCATCTGTTCTACTTCCGTCAGACCGGGAACACCGTCAAGACCTACGACGGAACCGGCACAGTGGACGGATCAACGCTGGCTATGTCCTTCGACGGCGGGCAGATTGCGTTCAGTGGCACGATCGAAAGCGAGGACGTGATAACGGGGACGGTAGATTTCTATGGCACGGTGATGGGCAGCGAGCTTCATCGAGTTGACGAGGAGCTCGAGTTCGGCGCGTTTTCGCTGTCGGGCGATATTGAGCTTGACACCCAGGAAGGCCTCGGCGGAGCATCCGATGACGTAGTTCTCTATGAGCTTGTCTTCGATATTGATATCAGCATGCTTGAAGGATTCCTGATGTTTGAAAACACCGTAGGACTGGGCGTAGCAACCTATGATGTTGTGCCTTATTCTCTAAAATCTGCCGGTCCTGGAGAAGTCAACACTTGGTTCTGTGATTCCCAGATCGGAGACATTGAAGCCGAACACGGGCAACTGCAGATTGACACCTACAGCCCGGATGCAGTCTCCGGGGACTTCATCCTTGATTTCGACGGCGGCAACTGGTTCGCCGGCAGCTTCGACCTGACCCTGCCCGAGTTCTGCGAGGGTTGCGAGGTGACGATCACCGGCGGGCACTGGTTCGGTGAGAACCTTGAGGAAGAAACGCGTGCCTGGGTGGGCTGGAGAACGGGGCAAATGATTGACGAAGGCGGGTTCGGCGTGTACTCCATGAACGAGGACGGCGGGATCTGGCTTGAGCTCTACCCGCAGGGGCCGATCGGCACGGGGGTCTTCGAGGTGCCGGAAGGCATGGATCTCTATCTCAACAAACTGACCGACCACGGAGACGAGATTGAGTGCGAAGCGGTAAGCGGAGAGCTTACGATCACCGGCTATGAGGAAGGCGTCGGGATGACCGGGTACTTCGATCAGATAGTCTTTGAGGACGAAGACGGCGCGAGCTACGTCGTTTCAGGAGCGTTCGACGTGAGCTTCGAGATGACCCGCGACCGTTGGTCGATCAACTTCTGAGCATTGCTCTGCGGACGGCGCGCGGCGCGTGCCGTCCGCGTTACGAAGATCGAGAAATCGACGGCGGACTCCGTTACCGGTGGGATCTTGACCGCTGCTCGATTGCCGGGGGCGACGGGTTGACCTTCACCGTGGTGATCGAGCGTGACCCGGCACATCGCACGACCGGTGGACTTCCAATCAACAGCCGCGCCCGGCCCGCCAAAGCCGGCCGGGCATGTTCTACGCTTCCTGAACCGGCCTCTATTCAATGGCGAGATCACCCGCGTATGTAACGACACTCCCGGTTCCGCCTCCGGCGTACATCAGCCACACGGAGTCCCCCTCAACCCCGAGCAGCGCGCCGTCCTCTCCTGCTGTGGTTCCGGGCGCGGAGGTGTAAATGCTTAGCGGCTAAGCCGACTGGCCGCGTCGGGGCCGAGCGCCATACTCGAGAAAGAGACCGCTGCCGGAGAGCTGCCGGCCGCGATTAAGGCCGCGGTGGCCGGCCGGTCTTATCTCGGACCACAGGTCGCTCATGAGATGATGAAGGGGTTGAGAGATGCCGGAGCCGAAACCCCAGGCGAAAGCGGCAGCAAGTATGAGTCCTTATCAGATCGCGAGCGCCAGGTGTTCCGGATGCTCGCCTGTGGCAAGACGAACAAAGAGATCGCGCTTGAGCTCGGCATCAGTCGCAAAACCGTAGAGACGTACCACGCGCGCTTGTATCAAAAGCTCGATATCCATGATGTCGTCGGTCTGCTGCGCTATGCAGTGCAGATCGGTGTGATCGACTTCGAGGAGTGGGTCGCATCGTACCACCCATTATCGCTTATCCTGCCGCGTACGCCATCTCCTGACAAAGATCATCCAACTCCTGACTGACCAACATCGTAAACACCACCCTATAATCTTACTATTGTGGGGGCAGGAACTGACGGTTTACGCGTCGCCACCTCTGTTCTTATGAGCGCAGGTGCGCTTCATGGTGCGCCGGCTGTCGCGCCGGAATCCCCTGCTGTGTGCTTGCGTTGTGCGACGAACGCGCTCAACCCCTCGCCGGCACGCCCTTTCACAGTAGAGCAATATCTCTCGTCACACCTACGTATCTCACGCCTTGGGGGGCACCGCCCGGGTGCGCTCGGAGCGCACGAGCGCATGGTTCAAAGAGCATTCGGCTGCAGCGTCTGACCGCTGCAGAAGCTGAAAAAGTACAGGAGGAAGACGATGAAACCCAAAACAGTGCGTGTAGCGGCGCTGCTTATAGGGTTGCTGGTCGCGCTGGTGGTGCCCGCCGGGTGTTCGAACCCGCTTGGAGGAGGAGGAGAGGATGGTGCCTCGAAAGCGCCCGCCGTCTCCGCCGGTTGGAATCACACGATGATCCTCAAGGTCGACAGGACGCTCTGGGCGACCGGGGAAAACTGGGCGGGCCAGCTCGGCGACGGGACGACCGAGTACAGGAGCTCCCCGGTAGAGATAATGAGCGGTGTGGCGGCCGTCTCCGCCGGGGCGGGTCACACGATGATCCTCGACACCGACGGCACGCTCTGGGCGACCGGGGCCAATGGCAACGGACAGCTCGGAGACGGGACAAAGGAGAGCAAGAGTACCCCGGTCTCCGTTATGGAAGGCGTAGCTGCAGTATCCGCCGGGGGATGGCACACGATGATCCTCAAGGTCGACAGGACGCTCTGGGCGACCGGGGAAAACTGGTATGGCCAGCTCGGCGATGGGACGACCGAAGACAAGAGCACCCCGGTCAAGATCATGGACGACGTGGCTGCGGTTTCCGCCGGGGCAGAGCACACGATGATCCTCGACACCGACGGCACGCTCTGGGCGACCGGGTACAACTTCAGAGGCCAGCTCGGAGACGGGACGACCGACGACAAGCACACCCCGGTCGAGGTGATGAGCGGGGTGGCGGCGGTCTCCGCCGGGAACAGTCACACGATGATCCTCGACACCGACGGCACGCTCTGGGCGACCGGGTACAACTTCAAAGGCCAGCTCGGCGACGGGACGACCGAGGACAAGAGTATCCCGGTCGAGGTGATGAGCGGCGTGGCGGCGGTCTCCGCCGGGAACAGTCACACGATGATCCTCGACACCGACGGCACGCTTTGGGCAACCGGGTCGAACCACAGGGGCCAGCTCGGCACTGGTGAAATTCCGATCGGGGCGAACGCAACTAGCCCGCTTGAGGTGATGAGCGGCGTGGCGGCGGTCTCCGCCGGGAACAGTCACACGATGATCCTCGACACCGACGGCACGCTGTGGGCAACCGGGTGGAACGAATACGGCCAGCTCGGCGATGGTACCACGGAGAGCAGGAGCCTCCCCGTTCGCGTCTGCATGTGGTGATAGAGCAAAGGGTCTCGGCTGTTTATGGCCGGGGCACCAGGTGTTGCGGTGCCCGCGGTCCGCACCGGCCGTGGGCACCGCGTGGGATGCGGGCGCTGCCCGCGCCCGGAGCGTAAAAGCTTATGGTTGAAAGAGCATTCGGCTGCAGCGTTTGAACACTGCAGGAGTTGAGAAAAAGTACAGGAGGAAGACGATGAAACCCAAAACAGTACGTGTAGCGGCGCTGCTTGCCGCGCTGCTGGTGGTAGCCGCCGGCTGCTGGAACCCAACCGGTGAAGCGCCGAAGGCGGGCACGGAGGCAGAATCAGGAGAGTATGGCCTGGTGGTGCTTCAGTTCAATGACCTCAGAGCACTCACGATC
>PUPD01000066.1 GCA_003552985.1 Spirochaetaceae bacterium | reverse complement strand
GTTTTTCGATCTCCATGAAGTCGGAAGTCGCCGTGCGCGCGATCTTGTTTGATTTGACCGCGCCGGCAGTGTGAATGCCGCCTCCGAAAAGCAGCAGCTTCTCGGTCAGGGTTGTCTTTCCTGCGTCGGGATGACTGATGACCGCGAAGGTTCTGCGCCTCGCGATTTCGTGCTGCAAGCTCATTTCCTTACCTTGTGTTTGTATACCCCGTCGTATACTCGTCCGGCCATCCGCTACGGGCAGACTGTCCCTACGCGAGCACCGGTTTCAGAGATTCAGGTGCGTGGTTGTCAGGATGTGGTAAAAAGCGCGGAACCTCTCACGCGATCGTGAGACCCTCCGCCTGCATCAGGGCAGCCCCGTACTCGACCGAGACCGCCAGAGACATCATCGTAATGATCTCCACATCGTCACGGTACTCATCCTTGCGCAGATCGCTCGGATCAAAGCGCCCCAAAAGCACCCCGATCACACGTTCGTCCTCCAGGCACACCAGTAATCCGCCGGCGTCGCCGTCGTGTGCGCGGCGATCGATCAGCATCATGTTCGTGCCGTCGTCAGTGCGAATCCGGGCGGAGATCACCGCAGAGCGTGCAATGGGATTGTGAATCCGGTAATGCGCAAACGAGAACCCGAGCGCCATCACACTGCTTCCGTCGAAATACGCCTCAGGATTGCCGATGATGCGGTCCGGGACAACGACTTCCAGGGGAGGATCAAATCTCAGCAGCGCCACATCACGCTGTCGGTCAATCTGTGCCACCACAACCCGCAACGGCGCCACCGTCTCGATCGTGATCGGAGCGAAGGTATGCTCCAGATCGGCGGGAGCCACCACCAGCTCGCTCGTTTCGGTGCCGTCGCCGATCAATCGGGCGGCAGTGAGCAGGTACCCGTCGCGGTGCACAACGAAAGCTGTGCCGAGATACACAACCTGTCTGCCTTCACGCCGCATTAGCATCATGCAGCTGCCGCGAAACTTCCACATCGCCGACTGAACCATACTTCCTCACTCCCCGAGCCACTGGTCGACTACTGAACGGTTGGTACGCACCCAGCGCTGCGCTGAAGCGTAGGGGTCGACCCCATCGGCCTGTTCGATCCAAAGCATTACTCGCGACATCGCCCGGACATCCCAGGTAAACCGCTTGAGCACCTCATAGAGTTCCGGCATTTCATCGGCGAGTCCCCGGCGGGCTACCGTGTGGATTGCTTCAGCGTCTCCGAAGACGTTCTGCGGGTCCTCGAGAAACGCCAGATCCCAGCGACTGAATATCCAGTGCGGAGTCCAGGCGGTGACTACGATCCACTCCTGCCGTCGCACCGCATCCTTGAGCGCCTCCACCATACGCTCCTCGTCGCCCTCAATCAGGCGGAACTGATCCTCAAGCCCGTACACCTCGAGCGCTTCCCGTGTGCGCGCCATAATCCCCGCGCCGGGATCGATTCCGATAATGCGGTTGCCGAAGCGCTCGGCGTACGCTCCCAACTCGTCGATCGAGGTAACCGGGATGTACGGACGAACCCGCCTTCCGGTCTCCCCGGTCTGCCTACCGACGCTTACGCGCGGGACCACCAGGCCGGTGCGTACCTCCTCTACGTGCGGGCCGAGGTCGTCGACCTCATCGCCATAGCGATCGTAGTACTCAGCGTGAGTCAGCGGTAGCCAGGCCGAGACCGAGACATCGGCCTCGCCGGCGGCAACAGCATCCCACATTTCTTCAGGCTCGAGCTCTATCATCTCCACCTGGTAACCGAGCCGTTCACGCAGCACGGCGCGGAGCACGTTACTGCTTGCGATCTCGCTCGACCAGGGAACGTAGGCGATGCGAACCGTCTCATCTCGCCGTTCCGGCGGATGCTCGTCCTCCGGCTCCGCCGGCGCGCAGCCGGAAAACAGCAGGGCGAGCAACACCGCTGCCGCTACCGAAAACGCCACAACTGCCTGCCGACCGCAATCCTGCACCGTCATTGCGCACCTCCGGATTCGCCCCTGGACCTTTTCTTCCGGCCGATGAGGAAGCGCTTCCGTCCGAAGGTCGGGGGAGTCGGGTAGCTGACGGTTGTTCGCAGCCTGCGACCATGCTCGTAGGGCGGAAGTTTGAAGCCCTGCGGCCCCGAGTATTGGGCCAGCCCTTTGCGGAGGCTGTAACACATAAACAACAGCACCGCCGCAAATGGCAAACCGGTAGCGATAGCCGCCGTCTGCAGCGCTACCAGGCCGCCGCCGACCAGCAGTGTTGCAGCGACGACGCCTTCGAGAATCGCCCAAAACAGGCGCTGCAGCAACGGCGGATCAGGATTCCCGCCCGCGGTGATAATATCGATCACCATAGAACCAGAGTCAGACGAGGTCACGAAGAACGTGATAATAACCAGCACCGCGAGCCCTGAAGTCACCTCCGCAAACGGAAAGTTCTCGAACAGCAGGAACAGCGCTACCGGTATATTCTCCTGCACTGCTTCAGCTATCCCTCCCGCTCCCAACAGCTCGATGTTCAATGCACTGTTGCCGAACACCGTTACCCACAGGAAGGTTATCAGCGTAGGCACGAACAGCACCCCGAGGATGAACTGGCGTATCGTACGACCGTATGAGACCCGCGCGATGAACATCCCGACGAAGGGTGACCAGGCAATCCACCAGCCCCAGTAGAATATCGTCCATCCATGTTGCCATGTGGTAGCCTCGTAGGTCTCGTTCCAGGTGGCCAGCCGGGGCAAGTTCTGAATGTAGTAACCGATGTTCTCGCCGAAGGCATTCAACACGAACAGGGTGGGGCCCACGATCAAGACGAACACCAGCAGGAGCACCGCCAACAGCAGGTTAATCTCGGACAGCCGCCGTATTCCGGCGTTCAGCCCCGCCGCCACCGACCAGGTCGCCAGTGCAGTGATTCCAGCGATCAACCCGATCTGTATCCCCGGTGACTGCCCGATCCCGAACAGGTGATTCAGCCCCGCATTGACCTGCTGGACACCCAAGCCGAGCGAGGTTGCAACGCCGAACAGGGTAGCCACCGTGGCAAGAATATCGATGACGTTGCCTACCGGCCCATAGATCCGCTCCCCCAGGACCGGATAGAACACCGAACGAATCGAGAGCGGAAGCCCTTTGTTGAAACAGAAGAACGCCAGCGAGAGCCCGACCATCGAGTACACCGCCCAGGGATGAAGCCCCCAGTGCAGGAAGGTCAAGTCCATCGCCACGCGAGCTGCATCGGGCGTTCCCGGCTCGGCCAGCGGCGAAGCCACAAAGTGAAACATCGGCTCGGCTACGCCGTAGAACAGCAAACCGATACCCATCCCGGCGCTGAACAGCATCGCAAACCATGCCCGTATCGTGAACTCGGGCTCGGCGTACTCACCGCCGAGGCGCACGTCGCCATAACGTCCGACCAGAAGCGCAAGCACGAATACCAGGATCACGTTCATGGTGAGGACGAGGAACCATCCCGCTATCTCGGCGATCCCAAGCTGAACTCGCTCGAAGAGCTGCAGGACATCTTCGTGATTGACGATCGTGAAGCCCACCGAGGCCAGGATAATTGCAGCAGAAATGAAGAACACGTACGGGTGTACGTCGATGCTGTACCACTTCTGTTCCTCTTCAGGCTCGGCGGTATTGGGCCTAGCTGTCTCACTCATACGGTCATCCGTCCTGTGTGGCTATCCGTCGACTTTGTGTCGCTTCACTTTCTTGGTGGTGGTCATCTCCATCGGTTCGTCGAGCACCTGCACGCGCTCGATCCGCTTGTACGGCAGCAGGTCGTGGTTGACCTCGGCAACGATCTCGTTGATTCGCCGTTCGACCGATTCGCGCGGCGCGACCGAGTCGCCCCCTTCGCCCGTTCCTTTGAAGAACTCATAGTTGGGATACACAAGCGCTTCGATCCCTTCGGTGCGCATCCGCTCGTCCTTGACGTATCCGCGCACCATGATCTGCTCGAGCTCATCATACAGCTGGAAGTGGTCCTCAATCTCTTCCGGGAAGACGTTCTTTCCGCCCTCGGTGACGATCATCGATTTCTTTCTGCCGGTCAAGTAGAGGTAGTTTTCCT
>PUPD01000023.1 GCA_003552985.1 Spirochaetaceae bacterium | reverse complement strand
GAGTAGCGAATGTCTGCACGACTCGCTCTTCTTGTGACGATAGCCCACCGACCATAGACCGTTCTCCTACCGTAAGTATAATATGGAACCTGGCGTATGTCCCCTCTCCACTCGATCGCACGCGGCTCAAATTGCTTTGGTTGGGACAGCTACCGAGTCAATATGACCGCACGCCGCGATTGGTCAGGCCGCCGGGCGGCACCCTTCGGTGCAGAACTCAGCGCTCAATGGCGTCGCCGCGGTTCACTCCACAAGCGAGCGCAGCAGCGCCGCCGTGCCGTCGTAACTCATGGCGCCGAAGATCCGCGTGTGTACGGTCCCGTCGCGCGCCAGAATCACGGTGGTCGGCGTACCGCGCACCCCGTAGCGGGAGGCGGTACGGCCGTCCCGATCGAGTAGCACAGGGTACGTTATCTCCCACTCGCGGACGAACGACCGCACCGCGTCAAGGCCGGCCTCAGTGTTGGTCAGGTTGACCCCGAGGACGTGAACCTGATCGTCGAACTCCCGTGCCAGGCGATTCTTGACTGCGGTCTCGGCGCGACAGGGGCCGCACCAGGTCGCCCAGAAGTTCAGCACCACCGGCTGACCGATCAGCTCGGCGGTAGAAAGCGTAGCCTTCGCCTCCCCGTCGGCCCGGGAAAGCACCTCAAGCGAAACCTCAGGCGCCGCCCGCCCTCGGGCTGCTGCGTGGTCGAGCCCCCCACTCAGCATATGGTACAGCGCCGTCCCGGTGTAGAACACGATTAACAGCAACCCCGCGGCCACCAGCGCTAGCGTCGAGGCTCGTATGAGGTACAGCGGCCTGATCTCAGTGCGTCTTGATCGTGCGATTCTCCAGCCGAGATACGCCGCGGCAAGCAGCGCTCCGACGACGATCCCGGCACGCCCACCGGAAGCGTAGAGCAAGAGTATCGGCTCACGGCGAACGCTCTCAAACTGCGTCAGGAGCGCGGTCAGCTTCCATCCGGCCACCACCAGCAGCGCCGCGTTGGTGATGGAGCTCACCACCCAGCGGCGCAGATCGTCGCCGCGCGCGCCGATAATCAGCCACATCACCAGCAGGCCGCCGGCGACAGACCCGAACAGCAACAGCAGCCGCAGCGAGAGCACCATGCGGCCGATCGTGAGGGCTTCGGGAATCATACCTCAGTATACTGACACCGTTGAGGCCGGTGCAATTGCACGCCGCGTGGAGTTGTCGCCGAATCGAAAGGACTATGAATAAGGTTCAATCACGGCCCTGACGGCGGAGCAACTCGTCGAGCTGCATGAAGCTGCCGAGGAGCCGGAGTTATAGCACCAACCTGCAGCCATCAGCCGGCGCACTATAGGTGATGCGGCGCCGTGGCGCAAATGCCCCGACGCCGTTTCGATGCTCTTACAGTTCTAGTGTCTGCTCTTCATCGGCTTCCTGAGGGAGAATGATGTTGAGCACGATACCGACAATCGCCGCGAGCGCCATACCTACGACATTGATCTGGACCACGCCGATCTCGATCGGAATCACTGCGCCGCCGAGACCAAACACCAGTATCACCGCACCGATGATCATGTTGCGGGTCTTCGAGAAGTCCACCCGGTTGTTGACCAGCGTCCGGGCGCCGATCGACGCGATCATACCGAAGAGGACGATCACTGCGCCGCCGATTACCGGGGTGGGGATCGTCCTGGTGAACGCGTTCAGTTTGGGTATCAGGCCGATAAGGATTGTGATCACCGCGGCGATCCGCATTACTTTGGGATCGTACACCTTGGTCAACGCCAGAACGCCGGTATTCTGGGAGTATGTGGTGTTGGCGGGCCCGCCCATGAACGCAGACAACGAGGTAGCGAGACCATCGCCCATCAGAGTGCGTCCCAAACCAGGATCGACGGAGAGATTCTTCCGTACTACCCCACTCATCGCAAGAACGTCGCCCACGTGCTCCACCATCGTCACCAACGCGATCGGAGCCACCACAGCAATCGCCCCGATGTGAAAAACGGGAAGCTCAAAGTTGGGCACTCCTATCCAGGCGGCATCCGTGATCGCCGAATAGTCCACGCGTCCGAGTATCGCAGCCACCACGTAACCCACTGCCAGACCTATGATTACCGGAATAATCTTCAAGAAGCCCCGCGAATAGGAGGCCACGCTGATGATCACCGCCAACGTGATGAGCGCGAGCAGCCAGTCCTGGGAGGACATGTTGATCGCGTTGGGCGCCAGGGTCATGCTGATCACGATGATGATCGGACCGGTAACGACAGGGGGAAAAAACCGAAGGATCTTCTCCGGCCCGAACTTTGAGATCAGCCCCGACAGCACGATGTAGACAAGCCCCGCCACGACGATACCGCCGCGAGCCGCCGCCAGGCCGTACATCTCACCGGCGAGAAGCAGGGGCGCAATGAACGAGAACGATGAGCCAAGGTAAGCCGGGACTTTCTTCTGCGTCACCATATGAAACAGCAGGGTTCCGATGCCGGACATTACCAGAGCCACGCCCACATCCAGACCGGTAAGGATCGGCACCAGCACGGTCGAAGCAAAGAGAGTAAAAACGTGTTGAACACCCAGCGCCAGTTGCTTCGGATATCCGAGCGTACTTATATCTTCGATAGGCGCACTCTTGATCAGTTCTGCCATTGCTTTCCTCCTGGAAATTCTGTCGGTCCTGAAAGGATTGAACGGAGCATACCGGACCGGTACCCTTTAGGCAAGTGGAAGTTGGGGTCATCCAGGGCTCGCACAGATGCCGCGTCAGCGTATCCGCAGCGGAGCGCTCGGCATAACCATCCCCGAACCGCCGGCTTTCGGGCGAGCGAGACGAAGATCGGCAGGCAGTTCGCCGTTGCGGCCGTGTTTCTCGCTTCGGTGTTCATCATCGGCACCGCCGGGTATATGCTGCTCGAGGGCTGGAGCCTGTCGGACTCGGTCTACATGACGATAATCGCGTTGACAACCACCGGTTTCGCTGAGGTGCGCCCGCTGTCGGAGGCAGGACGCATACTCACGGTGGTTGTGATTGTCGGGGGAATCGCTTCGATCGCTTATCTTGGCGGCCGAACGGTACAGGTTCTGGTTGAATCCTACATACTTCGGAGAATGCGCATGGAGCGAAAGATCGGCCAACTGCAGGAGCATACCATCGTGTGCGGGTTCGGACGCATGGGCCGACATCTCTGTCAAGAGCTCGCCGGCGAGCGTTCGCCCTTTGTCGTTATCGACAGTAATCCTGAGCTCTCAGCCCAGCTCGAGAGCGCCGGGTACCTTTTTCTGATCGGAGATTCGAGTGAAGACCAGGTTCTGGTCCACGCAGGTATTGAACGCGCTTCAAGTTTGATCTCGGTGGTAGGCACCGACGCGGAGAACGTATTCACGACCCTCACGGCGCGAGCCTTAAACCGCGCGCTTTTTATCGTCACCCGTGCGACCAATGAGCAGAGCGAGCCCAAGCTCAGGGCCGCTGGAGCTGACCGGGTAATTCAGCCGTACGAGCTGGTAGGCCACAAGCTTGCACAGCTTGTCCTGCGGCCCGCAATCGTGGAGTACATTGAAACCGTCGCCCGCTTCGGGGGCCAGGAGATCTCGATTGAAGAGATTGGGATCGCGCACAACTCACCGCTTGCCGGCCAGAGCTTGATGGAGTCGCCGCTGCGCCGGGAGCTCAACATCATTGTTGTAGCAATCCATAAGAACGCGGGCGACCGGCTCATGGCTATTGGTGAACAGACGGGGCTCGCAAAGCTTACCAGCCTATGTTCGGGCGAGACAGGGCCTAAGACGCCCTGACGCCGAATAGACGTCATCGCAATGCAGGGGGCGTCTCAATGCTCGCCGCGGTAGAAGGTGCACGGAACGGCAAACAGCGCACCGACGTCCGGCGATGAAAAATCAATACCGTCACCGGCCGCGTATTGCGCGAGCTTCTCGAGCTTCTCCTCGTTTGGCACCCGGCAGATCACGGTGCGGTGATGATCGGACCAACTATCGAAGATCGATCCCATGCTGCTCAACACCGGCATCCGTTGAGCGCGCTCCTCCACCCCTTCGCTTTCAAGGATACTCACGTCGAACACACCCAGCT
>PUPD01000251.1 GCA_003552985.1 Spirochaetaceae bacterium | reverse complement strand
GTTGCCAATCTGCAGCGCGAAGGAGTTTCGTCGGAAATGATCTATATGACGGGGGATGTCATGTACGACACTACAGTCTACTACGCCTCGGCTGCCGAAACATATTCATCGGTGATGGATACCGCTCAGGTCAAACGAGGAGAATATGTGCTTGCTACCGTGCATCGGGCGGAAAATGTCGACGACCCGGAGAAGCTCGCCTGGGT
The DNA here is from genome assembly GCA_003552985.1 of Spirochaetaceae bacterium. Classification (GTDB taxonomy): domain Bacteria; phylum Spirochaetota; class Spirochaetia; order DSM-27196; family SLAA01; genus B1Sed10-166. Next base: position 3,883 of record PUPD01000251.1, on the reverse strand, counting down.
TATTGACTGTTTGAGCGGCCTTAGCCGGTCGATTCCAGTCGTTCTGCCGTTGCATCCTCGTACCAGACTGGCTATTGGGGAATTGCCACTCGAGTTGTCTGAGTCATCTAACCTCAAAATCGTCGAACCCGTGGGCTATTTTGACATGTTGGTGCTTGAAAAGAACTCAAAAGGCATAGTCACTGACTCCGGTGGTGTCCAAAAGGAAGCTTTTTTTCACGGCGTGCCATGTGTTACGCTGAGGGGCGAAACCGAATAGGTCGAATTGGTACGCGCCGGTTGGAATACGCTCATTGCGCCTGGTTCCGTTCCACCCGAGCAAGCTGCAGAAGAGATTCTCGCGGTTCTTTCACGAGAGATAAAAGTGTTGGAAAGCCCGTACGGCAACGGTGACGCAGCTGAAGATGTGGTTAGAGTTATTGACGGCGTTTTGCCAAATGCTTCTTAGGTTGACGAATCCATTCAAATTGCCGCATTGATCGATAGAGTGGCGCTACGGGACTTGAGCGTTTGTGCAGAGACGTCGACAGCGCATGCTGTGGCTGGCTTGCAGACCGTCTGGGCGCTAATGCCGCAGTAATGACTAAAACGAGGGGAGTATGCACGCTTGAGTTCGGTTCTTTTAGTTACAAAGGAGTTTCCGCCGTATTGCTCGCAGGTGGGGGCAATGATTCGCATGGTGGAGTTGGCGAACTTCCTTGTGAATGCAGGCTACACAGTTGCAGTAATAGCTCTTGAACGCGAAACTGAGTATCCGAATCTACTCAAGCTGGATGACCGAGTGAAGACCTACTATGTCAGGGACAGCGTTTTGTCGGATTCGGGAGCGAAGTCCCGCACTTTGGTGAAACGCTTACATAGGAAACTCAGAAGGGATTACGTTCGCAAGTTCGCGATCGACCCGGAGCAACCGGCGCTTTCGAGATATCGTGCAACGATCAAATCGGTTGTACGGATGCACAGTGTTAAGACGATCGTGCTCTCATCGCCGCCATGCTCGCTAAGACTCCTCAGTGTTTGGCTCAAACGTAGGTATGGACGGGACATTTTCGTCGTCGCTGATTACCGTGATTCCTGGACCCTGAGAAATATGAATGTTCAACAGCTTTCTCTCCGACAACTCAAGCGTAGTAGAAGGTTAGAGCAAAGAACTCTTCGATCCAACGATCTCACGGTTTTCGTAAGTGCTGGAATGAAACGTCAGTATGAAAACGCGTTTTCGGTCGGTCAGGCGATTATCGTTGAGAACGGGTATGTTGACCGCGCTCAGAATGATATCGAGAGCAAGTTCACAAACGAGAGGATTGAGAGCTGGAGATCGTCTGGATGCATTCTGTTGGGCTACTTCGGAAAGGGTAGCGTAATTGGGGATGGACACAAAGACTTTCGTCTTTTGCTTGATATCCTTTGTAATCATTCACAGATTGCTGAAAGGACCGCTCTCCTTATTGCAGGGCGTATTAGCGGGATTGACGAATATCGTCAGAAACTGCTCGTCGCGGAATTCGGAATCGTCTCCAATGTGTTTGCGCGGGAGCTAATGCATCTTGTAGATGTTGCTTTGGTCGTTCATTCGGAGGAATTAGAAGCACCATCGGTTATGGGCGGCAAACTATACGAATATATAGCGGCGTCCAAGCCCATTTGGTTTCTGGTTCCACAGAATGCGGATTCAATTCAAGAGTTTGTTCACAAACACGGCAAGGGCTATATCAGCGATGTGTTCTCTGAAGAGTCAATATACGCGGGCCTTATAAGGATATTGAAAGACAAAGACGAGGGGCGGTTGCACGAACAGGCGCTCTCGGCACAAGAAGCGCGTGAATACCGGCGCGACGTACAGTACGCGCGATTGCTCCCGTATATCGGGTCTCCTGAAGAATCGGGCCTCTGAGCAGGAATGGTCCCCGTGGCTGTGGTCCGTCCAAGGACTCTACGGATTTCGACTCTATTCATATCTCGAGTCGCTAGCAATCAGTTTACTGCCAAGCTACATTGTTCGCGCTCCTTCTCAGTAATGTAAGTCCGGTATGTCAACGAGCTGTCGACATACTGGTAGCGGTCTCTTGCATAACGAGCGTCCCGAAGCGCGGATTATCGACTACGTTGCGCTGAGCTCCCCGTCATTCGAATACCGCAGGCCGCGCGATCACATAACACGCTTACTGAGGTCTTATTGACGCTTCGCCGTATTCCGGCGGCGACAAGGAATGGGGCAACCGAGTCGCGTGCGCCGGCTATCCGCTCGTCCAGGATGACAGCGTCGTGGTGCGACACCCTGCGCGCCGAATTGCGGACGAAGTCTTGACCAAAACCGCCCGTAAGGCCGGAGGTCAATTCACCCAGGGGAGTACCACTGCCGTGGCTCCCATCAGCGTGCATTTTCCAACGTCGCGCACCGTCGCAAAGATTCTCCGTCGAAGGACATAACCTGCCGCAACGCGGTTATCTGGCACGGTGCTGTATCTGCGCGTGTGTTCCCGCCAACTCAACGAGCATTCCCGCCTTTTAGCGGCGACGTGCCAGAAAGGCGCTAATATCCATTGTGCATGTGCGAGCGAATGCGAATCTATTACCTCTCCGCCACCCCGCTGCCATCGCTTGCGGCGAACACGGTGCACGTGATGCGGATGTGCTCGGCCTTTGCCCGCGCCGGGCACGACGTAACGCTGGTAACCGCACCGCCGCGTGATCCCGCACTGCGGGATGTCGACCCTTATGAGTTTTACCACGTGGCGAAGCGCTTTCGCATCGTGTTTCAGGAACGGCGGCGGGTAAGGGGCAGCGCCTGCCTTTGGGGTCTCGAGGCCGCCTGGAAGGCGAGACGCGCGCGCGCCGATTTGGCGTACGGCCGCGCGGTGCTTGGCTGCTACTACGCAGCACGCCTCGGCACACCTACGGTGTTTGAAGCGCACGAGCCGCTCACCCAAGAGCGCCCGCGTAAGCTCAAACGTGCACGGCGGCTGCTCAGCCACCCCAATCTGCGCCGCTTGGTGGTGCTGTCGCGCGCCCTTGGCGAGCGCTTCAGGAACGAGCTCGGGGTGCCCGAAGCACGCATGCGCGTTGCCTACAACGCCGCCGATGAGCCGCCGGACGGTGTTGCACCATACCCATTGCCCAACGCCGACGCCGGCCTGCGGGTGGGCTACGCCGGCGGGCTTTACCCCGGCAAGGGCATAGAGCTCATTGCAGCCGTAGCCCCCCACTGCGGCTCGGCGCAGTTCTACGTTGCAGGCGGCTCGGCGGACGAGCTGGCCTCCTGGCGCGAGGCGGCCGAGGACATCCCGAACCTTCACTTGCTCGGCCGGCTCAGGCAGGAGGAGCTGCCGGGCTTTCGCGCGGCGGTTGACGTCATCCTCGTGCCGCCGAAGCGCCGCGTCAGCGTCTCGAGCGGCGGCGAGATCGACCAGGCGCTCGCCCCGCCGCTTAAGCTCTTTGAGGCCCTCGCGGCAGGCAAAGCCGTGGTTTGTTCAGATTATCTCGACGAGGTGGTAACGCACGGCGAGCATGCCCTTCTCTGCGACCCCGAGCAGCCCGAACAGTGGGTGGCCGCCTTGAGAGCCCTCGCCGAGGACGCAGAGCTGCGCCGCCGCCTTGCCGAAGGTGCGCGCAGGCTGTTTGCAGAAGGCCTCAGCTGGGACGCCCGCGCCGCGAAGGTGCTTGAAGGACTGCAGTGAAAATGCCGATGACCGAAACCAAACCTCAACCATTTGGTGCGGTTTACCTGGCGTTCGGAAAGCCATACCTCGCAATGGCGTTGGTTTCTATTGAGTCGCTCAAGCATGCCAACCCCGAGCTTCCGGTCTGCGTGCTCACCGATGTCTGCAATAGCCAGCCTGCGCTCGAGTTCTGGGACGAACAGCGCGACACCTGGAGCTACATT
>PUPD01000068.1 GCA_003552985.1 Spirochaetaceae bacterium | reverse complement strand
GAATTAAGAAGTGCCTAACTTCAAAATTTCCCAACGCAGCGCTACGGCTGTTATTTTGTATACCACACGGTTTTTATGGTGCGCCTGGCAGGAATCGAACCTGCGGCACCCGGATTAGGAAGCAGTTAAAATGGTAATAAATAGGGGATAATCGAGGTTAACGGAAACAAAAGAAGCTTGAGGGAAAGGGGTTTTGGGTGGGCTGTAATATAAAAGGAGATAGACCGAAATTGACCGCTTAATATTGAGTTGTTGCACTCACTGTTGCACCCGTAAACACCGATTAAAGCATACTTAAGGGCATTGATATTTGCCCAGGGTGTGCTTTTTTTATTAAGATAAATTTTTTTATTTAGGGGGTTGACAAACCCATTTGAGGGGTATATTATATGATTAGTAATTAAACAAGCAAGTTTATTTGTTTACCTTATTCACGGGGGCTTTATTATGGCAAATGATAAGCGGAAATATTTTAATATAAAGGGCATAAGAGAATACCTGGGTTTAACTCAAGAAGAACTTGGAGCATTGGTTGGTGTGACGGGTATGTATTTATCACAAATTGAAAATGGTAAAAGACCATTAAACGATAATGTTGCTGAGAATATTGTCAAGGGTCTGAGAAAATTTAGCGACACCCTTTCTAAGCGTGCCAATAGAAAAGCTTATAAAGAATGGGAAGTAAAATTTTTTGCATACGACGTTAAGTGGTATCATCTTGCAAGTTTTTATCCTGAAGAGGTACAGGATCGAATTTTAACACTGGCAAAAACGAAACATCAGATTGATGAAGAATTAGATTATTTGTTAGAAAAAGGGGAATTAATTGATGATGGGGGTTTTTCAACCATTATTCCCTTCGATGAGAGAAAAACCTATGAGGAGGAAAAATATCCCTTGTTATACGAATATTTGGTGGAAACCGATAGGGAATCAGTGGTAAAAAATGTTATTCAGTTTAAAGCTGCCTATGCGGTTAAGAGGGGAAGCTGGACGGTTTCAGATGAGGAGGTTAACAAGTGGTTTCCAGAATGACGGGATATTTTTTTAACCTCGGATATAAACAAGATTGTTTGTTTAAGGAGGTGATAAAATGACAACTCTTTTAAGGTCGAAGGAGGCAGCCGATAAGCTGTCAATTACAGAGGATCGGTTATACGCCTACACCCGGGAAGGGCTGCTGCCCTGTTGCCGTATAGGTAGGCAGCTTAGATGGTCTCAAGAAGCACTTGACGAGTTTATCAGGTCGGGCGGTAGTGGATTTTCAGGTGGTTGGAAAAAAGAAGCTTAATAACAAAAAGGAGGGTTTTATATGGCTTCAAGTATTGTTTACGGTTGTGAATGTGGCGAATTATTCAAGGTTTTCATACCAAAAGCAAGATTATGCGAGGGTATGGGCATTAAAGAACAATATCCGGGCGAATGGGCAAAGATTGATAAAGAGGAGCAAGAGGATGGCGAAATAGAGCTTGCTAAAAATATAAGTAAATTTGCGGGCATGAATTTCGTTGATTCAAGAGAGCAAGAGGAAATTGCTTGCCGGTGCGGTGCGAAGCTGGTTGTTGGGGATTTTATAGATACCATGAAGCAACAACAAGGGGAGGGGAGCAAATGAAAATGAAAGTGGTTAATGTAAAACATGATGATTATGACGTTTATATCGGTAATGCGATGGGATGGGGTTACGGTCTCAAAAGAAGCAAGTGGCATAACCCCTATAAAATCGGTCGAGATGGCAACCGTGAAGAAGTGATTTATAAATACCGTCAATACTTACTCAATAGCCCGGATTTGATGAAAGACCTGCCCGAACTCAAAGGAAAGATTTTAGGGTGTTGGTGTAAACCAGAACCCTGTCATGGTGATGTATTAATTGAATTATTGAGGGGGTGGAATGATGAAACCGGAACATAAAGCCAAAATGATCGAAGGGGTTAAGGCTTATCACAAAATGCGCAAATTGCAGGCAGAACAGGAGCAGCAGAAATATGATCAATGGGTATTCAATGAGCAACAAAAACTATTTGCAAAAGCAAAACGGGCCAGTGAAATGGAATCGAGGATCAGGGAGCTTGAATCCCGGTTAAGCAAATATGAACCGTTACATGCTTAAGGGCCAGGGGGGTTGATAGTTTGGGGGATGATAAAAAGCAAAATGAAAACGTCAATATCGAGGTTATGAAATACCCGCACTACCGAGTGCCTAATGAGATTCATAATATCGGGTTACGAATGGCTGAAATAGCGGTTTATGTTGTCCTTTGCCGATACTGTAACCCAGGAACAACAGCCTGGCCCAGTTATGCTGCAATAGCTGAAAAGGCAGGGTGTAGCAAACCAACTGCAATAAAAGCAATCAGGCGTTTAATTAAAATCGGGTTGTTAAAGAAAACCAGACGGAGGTTAGGAGCCGACAAGATGAACAGTAACCTATATGAAGTTAATCACGATATACAGGGGCAGTATCTTAAACTTGCACCCGACAAGACCGATACAAACCCGGATAATCTGAACAGTGGTAAACGTGCTTTACTACCCCTGGTAAAAGAGCTTTACCGGGGTGGTAAACGAGGTTTACTGGATAAAGAACTACCTATAAAGAACTATGGTTATAAAGAACTAATACAGGGATTGCTTTATTCAAAGCAACCACTCTCTTATTACGAATTCAAAAAACAAAACCCCGTAGATGAGTACACGGATAATGCAATTAACTACTACCTTGATACCTATAAGGCGGTAACGGGTGAAGATCACATGAAGCTTAAGCCAGAGACCTGGCAAGGTGTTGTAGATACCCTTTTAATTGTCGAGGGTGAATATGATAAAGACTACATTGATTCCCTTTATCCAATGATAGATCACTATTTTGATAAGGAATATAACAACGGGGATTGCAACAGGTGTATTACACACTTCAACGATCCGGGAATTAAGAAGGTGAACTTTTACGAGGCAGCCTATTGAGCAGCGAGATTGTTAAACCGTGACGCTGAAATATTTGTTTTAGAGGGGCCATTTTTGCCGGGATTTAAGCTTGACACACGGATTATCAATCCGGGTAACGTGCTTAAAAGCCATTAATTACAGGGGTTCCGGGAGGTGGTGCAACAAAAGTGCAACAGGTTTAATTAATATGAGGGGAATTAATAACTAAAATGGTTAGTATTAGCAAGTGTTACAAAGCGTGACAAAGTGAGGGGAGGTGACCGGGTTGACCAGTGTTGACCGTTCGATTGATAGGGCCGGATTCGGGGCGCACCCGGTATATTGCCAGACAGGGCCGGAGCGGTGCGGGGTTGATATGTTTTTAGGTTATAGACCGTTAAACACCCCGATCCGCTGCCCCAGGTGCGGCAGGTGGTCTCAGGCCGTTAGGGTAGGGGTTGACATCAAGACCGTTCCTAAATAAGCAGCAGGGGCCATTATATTAGCTTTGGGAGGTGTTTAAATAGCTATGGTTCTTGTTAATGCTTACTGTGAAAAGTGCAAGCGGTTCTTGATGGCTGCTCCCAGGGATTCGCCTGTTTATTGCCCAGGGTGCAAGAGGTGGTCACGGGCTACGGGGGAGGAAACTAAAACGAAACGGGAGTGATGACAACTATATGGAAAAATGGAAAAGGGTTTTGCAGGAGGTTAAAGACAACCTGGAAGCTGAAAGGGAAACGGGGGTGATCAAGCGGATATATGACGGTTACGGGTTTGTGAGGGTTTACCCTGCCAATGAACCGAGGGTGGATTACTTCTTTCACGCTACCGACATGAAGAAGGGCAGGTTTGTATTACTCGAACCGGGAGACGTTGTAAGCTTTAAACCCGGCAAAGAGGAAAAGGGGCCACGTGCTTATGATGTCAGGATCGAGATTGAAAGTCACTTGAGACCAGGTAAAAGAGAGGTGATGTGATGGACATTATAGCGTTAAGTGTGCCAGCTTTGCTTTTTGTGGTGTTAGTGTGGTTTATGTATAAAACCAATACCAAATAACAGGAGGTTGTTTAATGAGCGAATACCGGAAGCTATTGACAAATGCTAAAAAGTTGGTGGAGCAAGCAGCGCAGGAACGGTCAAACGTGGTGAAGGAGGGCCGGAATGAGAGCTGGAACCGGGAGCAGTATCGAAG
>PUPD01000225.1 GCA_003552985.1 Spirochaetaceae bacterium | reverse complement strand
CCGAAGCGTTTCAAACGCAAGCTTGCGGGTCCGATGGTCGGCGTCGACCAGACCCTTCCGGTTGTAAAAGCGCTGATAGCGGTTCGTGCGCCTCGGACAGCGGAAGTCAAAGAGAATCCACGGCGTCATCCCTTTGACGTAGGAACAGGCACGAATCGCCTCGATCTGCCGGCGATAGATCTCACGCTGGCGGTCCTCGCTGAAAAGATCCTCGGTCGTACCGCGATGTCCCGAAAGCGCTCCCCCGCCGAACTCGGTGAGCACCACCGGGCGGTCCGGGTTGCTGCGTTCGAGCATATCCGGAAGCTTTTCGTAGGCCGGATCGTACCAGCCGAAGTACTGGTTTATGCCGATGATATCAAGCTTCTCAGCCAGCCGGTCGGAGATCACATTCTCCTCGTGGTTATAGAGGCACGCCGCCGAAACCAGCCGCGTCCCGTCGGTCTCACGCGCCACATCCACCAGAGCGCTCATGAACTCGAAGCGCTCGTCGCTGTCGGGATTTTCATTTCCCACCGACCACACGATCACGCTCGCGCGGTTCACATCGCGAAGCACCAGCTCCCTCACCTGATTCCTCGCATCCGCCGCCGTAGCCGGATTGGTAAAGTCGATCGCCCAGTACACCGGCACCTCTTCCCAAAGGAGCAGCCCTGTTTCATCGGCAATCCGTGCCGCCGCTCTGCTGTGCGGATAGTGCGCAAGCCGCACAAAGTTACATCCGAGCTCGCGCGCGGTCTCGAGGTCTCTGCGAATGCCGGCCTCGTTCGACGTCTTTCCCAGCTCCGGGTCGTCCTCATGACAACTTACCCCATGAAGAAAAATCGGCTCGCCGTTCAGGTAAAGCTGCCGTCCACGCCGCTCTATCGTGCGAAACCCGATGCGCTCACGCACCACGTCCGCCCCGGCGGCAAGCTCCACATCGTAGAGTTTCGGATTCTCCGGAGACCATAATTCAGGTTCAAGATTAAGGTTGATGTTTCCCGTCGCGCCGCCGCCCGCAGCTCGGGCCTTACTCAACGGAATCGCTTCGTCCACACCGAGCTCAGGAATACGGACGCGCACCGATTCGACGGCATCGTGCCCGCGCTCACCGGCGCCGGGATCAACATCAACCTCAACAGCAATTCCGCCCGAATCCGAAAGCCCGACCCGATAGCCGCGGATAAAGGTCGCCGGAACGCGGACAAGAAGAACATCCCGGTAAATACCGCCGTAGTTAAACCAGTCGGTATTACTCATCGGAACGCGATCGTCGCTGCGGGTATTGTCGGCGACAACAAAGAGCGCATTTGTGCCGGAATGCAGGTGCCGGCCGACCTCCACGCAGAAGGGCGTCGAGCCACCGCGATGATAGGCAATCTGTTCCTGATTCAGGAAGACACAGGCATCGCCGGCGACACCTTCGAAACAGAGAAACACCCGCTCGCCGGCATTCAGTTTTATGTCGAACGTACGATAGTAACAGGCCGGCCCTTCGTACCAGAACCAGCTTGAATCGGCGAGATTCCAGCACGACGGCACATGCATCGGCTCCCAGGCATTCACGTCGTAGTCGGGTGGACGGCGAGAGGAGACATCCTCGTCTTTCCCGCCTCCACCACCGTGCACACCGGCGCCGGCCTCGAACGGCCAGCCCGCCCGACGCGCCGTGTCGTAGGGGTCGACAGTGAAGCGCCACTGCCCGGAGAGGCTTTCTACCTCACGCCCGGATAGCTGGAGTAATGAGTCGGCGGTAACCTCCGGCTCGCGATACGGCGCGAGATAATTCGTGTTGTGAATATCGTTCTGAAAGATGCGTGCATTTGGCATTTTGCCCCCTGGGAGACTGCATGAGCGGGTTGAACTTATCTACTTCGCCGAACCAAGCTTACAAAGCATGGTCAGGCAATACGTCTTCGCCTTCCCAGATCCGTTCCGATCGGGATCGCTCAACCTTGTCGGCCCAGAACGGACTCTGCGGCGGAAGTCCGAGAGCCGCGAATCCGCCAAGCGCCAGATAAAGACTGCCGGTAGTTATGTAGCGTTCGCCAAGGCTTGGCTGATGTCCCGACAGCCCGATCTGGAGCCAGCCATGAGCGTCGAAAGTCCCGGGAACGTCCAGGGTTCGCCGAAGGACAGCGGTAAGCGCAGTGCGCACACCTGGAGCCGAAGACCTGTCGGGTAGCGCCTGCCGGAGTGCCATGGTGGAGAGATGAGAGAATGCCCCAAAGCGGTAAGCAAGAGATCGACCAACAGCGGGGAACGTACCATCCGGAGCGATGAGTCGCTCCTGAACGCCCGCGTACCTCGTAGCTCTTTCGCGAACCTTATCGAGCACTTCCTGCAACCCATTGAACTCGCCGACGAGTTCGTCAAGAACATCGAGCAGCATCGGCTGAATTACGTAACTATTATAGTAGTCGAAATGCAGTTCGGGACCATCACCGTAGATACCATCTCCGAGGTACCACTGTTCGAACTGCCGGATCGCATACTGTGCGCGCACCGGATCCCATTCAGCCCCAACGCGATGGTAGAATGCTTCAAGCATGGCCGCAAACAGCAGCCAGTTGTTGTCAGGAAGGTGAATCGCTCTCGTTTGTTTCATCGACCGAACAAGGTGCTCCTGAACGGATGCTCCCAGAGATACCCACAGCCGGGGGCAACGAATAAACCCCTGGGCCAGAAAGGCTGAATCCACCAATGGTTGAGAGCGCCCTGTCTGCTCCGGAGATCCAGGGCTGAACGTCAAACCATTGTCCGCCTCCGCATTAAGACAGTGGGAAAATCCGACGCGCAATTGCTCGAAAACTCTGGACTGAAGTGCTGCCTCCTCGGCGTCAAGAACTTCGGCTGAGAGGGAAATCCAGGGTGATAAGCCCGACACAGTCCTTGCTACAGCTTCCAGGTATGCAAAGGGTCCACGACCAACGGGATCCGCCGCCTCAATGGGCATTTTTGCTTTGAGTGTGCCTTCGGCAAAGCTGTCGAGCAGTGGAAGAGTTGTCCGATCAAGCATCCATAGCCAGTAAGCTCGATCCTTGGTAAGTTCAGCCATACTGGTGTTCGAGTGTATCATCAACGGTGACGAACGCTGTCGGGAGATGGGGACTCTGTACTGAGACGACGGAGCGACCGCCCCGTGTATCCATCGAAATCTGCCCACGTCCGTTCGATAGCTGCAATACTCGAGATCCGGAAACCGTTCCAAGCTCTGAGTTCAGTTTCCCGTCTCCGGCAATAGAAAAGCGCACCCAACTCATGTCATCGAGGCACCAGTTTCCTTGAGCGTCTCGCACAGTTACCGAAATCTCATGCGTATGGTCACCTCGGTTAGACACGGTCAAATAAAGGGACTCAGGACTGCCCCAGGTTTCGCTCCGGTAATCGATCTCCAAGGTATCGGTCGCAATGCCGTGAGACTTCTGATCGTATGCAACGGCTTCCAACCTATTGATACCCTGTTCGAACACGATATCCCAGCGCAACCCACAAGCAGGAAAATCGTGAACATTCCGACGACGCACACCTTGAGAACTTCCATTTACAAGTAGTTCTACAGAAGGGCAGTTGGAGTAGACTCGAACCTCTCGCGGCTGGTCTATCCTGCCCCAACGCACCGGAAAGTGGTGCCCATGAATATGGGCCATAGGTTCCGTAGCCCAGTAAGACTGGAAAACATAGTAGCCTTCCTTTGGAGTAAGGTCGCGTTCAACAACGCCTTTGCAGTTCACATAAGGAATGGGATTTTCGGGACGGATAGGAGTCGAAAAGTCCTTAAACACCCATTGTGCGCTACCCGCAAACCAATCGAGGTGTTCCTGTACATGCAGATACCAGTCGACGAGCTCACAAAAATAGTCTTCCGACCACTCTCCATCTCTCGAAACACGCTTCTGACCACCATGAAGGAAAAAATCTCCATCACGCTCTTCTGCACCGAGTCCCCGCGTGATCTGTTCGATCCCCGTAAACGGCGCTTCAGCCCGCCTTCCGGCGATATTGTCCGCGCCCCATTCCAGATGCAACAGTCGATCGACGTCGGAAAAATGTTCTCGCAAGTAATGCTCGTATTCCGTGTAAACTCCCCTATACCAACCAGCCCATATAGAAGGAGAGTACACATCTACAATGTCCTTGCAAAAATCGCACCTGCGTATACCGGTAACTCGGGATGGGTCGAGTTCATGCGCGGTAGTATGTAGTAACTGCATATGCCGGCGAATCACGGCCTGATCGAAAACCTCGAAATCGCCGGGCCAGTCGTTTTCATTTCCAAGCCCCCAAACGATTACCGAAGGGTGGTGCTTATGCTGCTCGATCATCGTGCGAAGCATACGTACCGATTGTCGTTGATACTGCTCCCCACCAAGACCCCCTCGGCACCAGGGAATCTCCTCGTAAACAAGAATTCCCAGCTCGTCACAGAGGTCAAGTACGAGATCCGACTGAGGGTAATGACCGAGCCTGATGAAGTTTGCCCCCATATTTTTGATGAGTTGCATTTCATCGCGAATTTCGGATGTGCTCATCGCCGGACCAACCCCGGCATGATCCTCGTGTCGTTGAGTCCCTCGCAGTAGAAGGCGCTTTCCGTTCAAATAGAACGGACCCTTCGACGCAAACTCGAAGGTGCGAATTCCAAACTTTTTTCGTCGTTCGTGTTCGCCCCAACTACTACTGAGGCTCGCCACGCACTCGTACCTGTCTGGCTTGTCAGGTGACCAGAGCGATGGCTCACGAATCGTAAACCTCGCTGTGCATTGCTCTCGGTCCTGCGAATGCAGGGAAACTCCTTGCTCGGCTACCAGGTTTCCATCTATGTCGAGCAGTTCGAACGTGAGCGTAACATCGTCGCGTTTGACAAGAGGATTGTGAATGTCGACTTCAACCTGGATGTTTGCTTCCGCTGCACCTGATTCGTATTCGGTCGCTATACCGATATCGCGCAACGATATGGCCGGAACATAGTGCAGCCAGACGGGGCGAAACAGTCCACCGTAGAGGTTGAAGTCGGAGATATCCGAAGGTATCGACTCGAGGTCCCGTGAATTATCGCAGCGAATCGCGATCGGAACCCTGCCGTCAAATGCTTCTAACGGCTGAACACGATTTACACTTTCGGAAATATCACAGGTAAATGCATCGTAGGGGTCAGGATGCTGTGTTACGTGCTCAGTATGAACATAGACGTCACACCGTTGCCCCAGTCCGTCGAATTGTAGAAGTGTTCTACCTTCCGGGAACGGATTATTCACTTCCACGAGATTCCGATACCATCCCGTCCCCTGGTAGTAACACGAATCCGGGTCGACACAATCAAACGCATTGTACGAATGGGGCAGATCTACCGACTGCCACGAGGGATCGTAGTGCGTATGAAACCGGAAACCTCGCCAGACTTCCCATACGCCTCCGAGACTCCCGCGAAAATGACTCCACCCATCTCGTAAAGGTACCTTGCTCATAAACCTTGGCCTTTGCAGGGATGATTACTCTTCACTTTTCCGATGTTGCCGAGAACCCGGAAACAAACTGACGCTGGAAGAAAATGAACAACAGTACAGCAGGTATCACCGTCAGCAATGATGCCGCGAACAGCATTGCATTGTTCTGAAGGTATGGATCCTGAATAAGTGTGTTTAACCACACCGGTAGAACAAACTTACTCTGATCCCTTACAACGACAAGCGGCCAAATGAACCCGTTCCACACATTGACGAAATCCACTACGGCGAATGCGGCGAAAGCCGGTACTACCATCGGAGCGAATAGCTGACCGAATATGCGAAACTCGCTGGCCCCTTCTATTCGGCCGCTCTCAATCACGGAATCAGGCACCCCCAACATATACTGCCGAAACAGGAACGCACCCAACGGATGAGCAATAAACGGCAAAACAAGAGCAGTACGGGTGTTTGTAAAACCCAGGTCGCGAACGACAAGGAACATCGGGATGACGAGCACTTGGATCGGAATGAGCATACCCAACAGGATGAGTCCGAACAGCAGTTTCTTGCCCGGGAAGTCATATTTCGCGAGTGCATATCCCATCATTGAACTGAGAAATACCGCCCCACCAACATGGAACGCCGAAACAACTACACTGTTAAAGAAGAATGTTTGAAACGGAATCCCTCGCTGGAATAACACACGAAAGTTGTCAAACGTGTAGGCCTCCGGAATCAGAGTGGGCGGATATGTCAGCAGTGTTCCCGGGAGCTTGATGGACCCGGAGACAAGCCAGAACAGTGGGAAAACCATGATCAATGCGAAAAGCCCCGCAAGACCTATCAACGACCACCGCCGAATGATCGCCAACCATGCGGCAGCAGACTTATTTCTACTATCTACTGAGATGATATTCTCCCAAGCCATCAGTTATTCCTCTCTCGACCGCCAATTCGGAATTGAACCAAAGCAATCAGGCCAAGCAGTACGACGAGCAAGACGGCAATAGAACTTGCAAAACCGTACTGATTCTGCCCGATACCACGGTTTACCATGTACATCATTACCGGAGTTGTTGCTCGCGACGGACCTCCGGCGGTCATCATGTACGGGACGGGAAACAACTGAAACGCGGCTACTGTTCCGATTATTCCAACGAAAACGATAACGCGGCGGATCATTGGAATGGTAATGAAAACGAGCTTCTGGATTCCGTTCGCTCCATCGATATCCGCCGATTCATAAAGGTCGTCGGGAATTCCTTCCAAGCCTGCCGTGAAGTAAATCAGCACGAAACCCAGACCTATCCAGCTTCGAACCAGGATAACGGCTATTCTGGCAAAATCAGGGTGTCGCAACCAGGGAATATTTCCGACACCAAAGAAGGATAAGACGTAGTTCACGACACCTACTTCATGGTGCAGCATAAGGGTGAAAACAATCGCTCCAACCGGTAGAGCTACCACCCGGGGAATGAAGTATATCGTTCGAAAGAATCCACGCATCGGGAGTTTTCGATTACTGAGCATGTACGCAAATGTAAAGCCGAAAACAATTGTCAGGAGCAGCTCGCCCGCACCCATAAAAACGGTGTTGAAAACCGTCAACAGCGCATAGCGGTCAGTGAAGAATCGCGTGTAGTTTCCGAATCCGATGAAGTTCCAATCACCTAGTCCGGGCCATTCGTGGAAGCTCAACGCTACCGCATACAGAACGGGCCACAGTCGAAACACTACGAAGAGTATTACGAAAGGCAGAATGAATGGCAGAATGGAACTTCTGCGGTAGGGATAGTAATGGCGACGCGGCCGTGACTGTAGCAGTGTTTGAAAAACACGGGCCATGTTTTAGGTCTCCTCGGTCGACTTCTGTAGAACTCGCAAAACAAGCATAAGAGTGGGCCGGACCGGACCCATGAAAAAAATCATGAGCCGGTCCGCGGAATTCTGATTCAAATGAATCGAAGACAATCAGTTGATTGCAGCACGCCAGTAATCTTCAAGATCCTGAAGCCAGCCTTCCGGATCATCGAGCGCCTCGTTCAAAGTTGCTTCCAATTGGTCATCCACGGCGGAATAGCCGTTACCGAGCTCGAAACCTGCCATATTTTGCACACCATCTACGAATACTTCACCGATTACCTGGTCTCCGAAGTATTCAGGAGCAGTGTATTCCGCTATGACTGGATCATTTAACGCAATTTGGTTTACAGGCAAATGCAGATACTCTTCGAACTTGTAGAGCTGATTTCCGCTTGCCAGAGTGTAGAGCAGAAATGCTTCGGCGAGTTCCGGATAATCAGTCTGCGATTCCACCACTGAAAGACCGGTTCCACCCCAGGTGAAATAGTCAGCGACCGCTCCCGGTAGTCGGGGGACTCCCTGAATTCTCCAGTTCGGTTCCTCGATGTGATCCATAAGCCGGGTATTGAAGACCCAGTCCGCTCCGATAAAGGATGCGATCTGTCCTTCCTCTACGGCCCCGACCTTTCGACGAATCGTGTCTTCCTCGTCGAAGCCTGCGTCGAGTGCTAAGCCGCTGTTTATCAACTCGACCATGGCTTCCAGTCCCTCGAGAGTCCGATCATCATTCAATATGAACTCGTCTCCATCCCAAAGCGTGTTTCCTTGCACAATCGCAAGTGAGAAAAGCTCCGAAACTTCGCTCGGCCCCTGAAAGCCGAAAGAGGTCAGATAATGACCGTTTTCGCGCAGTTTTTCGCCGGCTTCGACATACTCGTCCCAGGTCTCGATGGGCATTTCGACGCCCGCCTCTTCAAAAAGATCGGCTCTATAATAGAGAAATCCCGGATGAGCCCCTGCGTTCTCCACGCCCAGCAGGCGTCCTTGCTCATCGCTGTACTCCGATGTACGTGCGATCTGTCCTTGCAGGCCATCCGGAAGCTCGATTTCGAGAAATTCGTCTGCATATGGCTGCTGGAAGAAGCGAGCGGCCCCGGCCCCAATGTGCGGTGTAATAATGTCGGGAGCGCCGGTTCCTGCAATCAGCGATGCCCCAAGGCCATCGTGCATCTCGCCGAACGGTACTATCTGAACTTCGAACTCGACTTCGAAATGGGGGAACAAAGCATTGAAGTTCTCCCCAAAGAACTCGAGATAAGGAGCCTGTCCACCGGAAAAGGTCTCTATAGTCAATTCAATGGTTTCGCCCTGATACTCCGGGAAGGTCGGCAGAGAACCCAGTTCATCTTCCGGCCACATGAACTGCTCGGGCAGATCTACATCTTCAGGATCGATTTCAATTTCTTCCTGTGCTCCTCCCGCAAAAAGCAAAGAACCGAAAAAAACCAGCATTACAAGAACAACGCAAAATCGTTGCATAACGTTCCTCCTTTACCTACGTCCGTCTTCGCCATCGACGATGTCTGACGGTTTACCTGCAAAAATGATTACAGGCGATTCACTGCGAACGATACTGACATTGATCACAATTTCGACATTTCCAGTGTGACAATTGTCTTAGACAGCGTGGAAAGAAACGGTTATCGGCTGGGTTTACCGCTGCAGAAACGCACGGAACTCCCGCGCCAGCCGCATGGCCTGGAAGCGGTTCTCGACCCCGATCTTGTCATAGATGCCGGACATGTAGTTGCGAACGGTGGCATCGGAGATGCTCAGACGTTCGGCTATTTCCTGGTTACTGAGCTCTTCGACGAGCAGTGATAGTACCTCCCGCTCGCGGGAGCCCAGGGAACCAAGCCAGTGAGGCGCTTCGTGGGCGGACTCGGTGGTATCCTGAGAACGGCTGTTCACAAGCTTTTGTGCGGCAACCGGGGAAATGAGAATCGCGCCGTCGAGGACGGCTTTAATGCTCGAAACAAGCGCTTCCGGTCGCATGTTCTTGAGCAGATAGCCGCTCGCGCCGTTATTGAGTGCCTGGTAAACGTATTCGTCGTCGTCGAAAATGGTAAGCATAATTATCCGGGTGCTCGGAAACTCTTTCAGAATTGCCTCGGTGGCTCCGACGCCATCGAGCACCGGCATACGGACATCCATCAGAATGACCGTTGGTTGAAACTGTCGAGCTTTCCGTACAGCTTCCTGACCATCGTGTGCGATTCCGACGATCTCGAACTCAGGCGCATACGTTTCGAGTACTACTCTCAAGTTCTCGACAAACATGATCTGATCATCGACCAGTAAAATTCTGTTTCCCATGGTTACCGCGTGATATCGTTGTCAGTTCGAATCATTACTGCCTCAAAACCGCTTCGAGCGGGATTTCGCACCGAAGCACGAACCCGCTATCGAATGACTGCCACGTAAGTATCCCGTTTACCTGGGACAGGCGCTCGCGAATTCCGACAAACCCTATGCCTTCTTCCACCGAGTCGGTCCCTATTCCGTTATCGCGGACACTGAGCGAAATGT
Source organism: Spirochaetaceae bacterium (assembly GCA_003552985.1). Lineage (GTDB taxonomy): Bacteria > Spirochaetota > Spirochaetia > DSM-27196 > SLAA01 > B1Sed10-166. The sequence continues at coordinate 7,443 of PUPD01000225.1, read as the reverse complement.
GAGTTTCCGACTCCCACAGGCGGACCTCCACCTGCGTTGCCCGCCCGTGGCGGAATGCGTTGGCGAGCGCTTCCTGGACAAAACGGTAGAGGGTAGCATCCACATGAGCTCCGTAACTGCGCCGCGAGTTACCGAGATCTATGTCGACATTTACACTCGTGGCGTCCTGAAACTGCTCGGCAATACGCAGGACGTTTTTGGTTCCGTAGGTCTCGGCACTGTCGAGCGAACGCAGCGCATGCAACGCCCGACGCACTTCCCAGTGCGCGGAGTCCACCTGCTCACGGCCCGATCTAAGCAGCGCACGCACGCGTTCCGGGTCCCGGTCGAGCAGGCCCGTCGCCGCATCGATCATAATCGATATATTGGTAAGTGCGTAGCCGACTGAATCGTGTACCTCGCGGGTTATGCGATTACGCTCATCCTGTTTCGAGCGTTCACCGACGTTTTTGGAGTAAGTCTGAAATCCTACGTTGGCCCTCGCCAGACTCTGCATACCCGCCTCGAGCCTGTTGTTGCGTTCCTTCTCCCGGTACACACCGTTCACCACACGAACGGCCAGTTCGACAACAACGATCGCGAGCATGCCAAGCACGACCGGAACAAGCCTGAGTATGGGCTCGTCATTCGCTGACGCTACGCCAAAAACATATTCAGGAGTCGGGAGAAATCCAGCGCCGAAGACCACTGCAAACATAAGCGTTCGACGCCCGGTTTTCGACCGCACAAATACCGTGCTCAGCACCAGTGCAATCATTGTGAGCACAAGAGCAAGGCTGCCCGGACCGGCGGTAATACGCAGCAAAGCTACTATAACCGAAAAGGCGCCAATCGCGAGATAGCGGGCGCTATCCAGACCGCCGGTCGAGAGTACTACGCAGAGCGTTGCGGCCCCGTACACAACGAGCAGCTCCATCCGAAACTGAGCGGGCACCGCTGTGGCTATGTCGACGCCTGCATACACCAGGATAGCCGCTGTAATTGCCACGACTATCGAGCAAACCCCGGCGAAGCGTACGAGTGGAGGGTGCACGAGCCCGTCGTCTTCCGATGCACTGCGAGAGGAAATGTCTGCTGAATCTCCGGCTCCACCGATCACCCGGGAACACCCCCTTTTCTTTCATCGTGTTGCCGACCAGCGATGAAGTTAAGTCCGCCCAGTGTAGCAGCTCTCACGCGTGTCCACACTACATTCAGGTATAGCAGCGACCGCCATTCCTTGACGGCACACATCACTGATGTTACCAATTATTGTGTTGCATGCAACACGTTTTCGATTGCTTCTCGCCCGAAGGCGAACGGCAGACTGCATTCTGAGGGTTTTCAATGTCCAGGACACAGCTTCGCGGAGTACTGCTCGTTGGTCGAGCTGCTCTGAGATCATACATTCAAGAGCAGCTGCGCCGGCGGAGTTTTCTGATCGAAGGAAATAATGCGGTAGTGCATATTGATGTGCCGGATAATCCTGCGGGAACGCCGAGCGGCTACGACGTATATCTTACCGGCTGGGAAACACCGCTTCTGAGCGAAGAGATCGTTACAGAGCGCGCCGCACGCCCGGCTCAAGGCGACACCGACACCGACACCGACACCGACACCGACACCGACACGAACATCAACACCAACACCGATTCCGAAGGAGTGCCGAGCACGGCATTCCCCGGATACATCTGTCACGTCACGGGCACTATGAAGAATATCGTTCCCCGGGCTTTTGTAAGCTCTCCGGACTGGATCGTGAGCAACTGGGGAACGGCAATCTCCTCTTTCGTCTCCGAGATGACGCTTACATTACTGCTGTCCTGTGCCCGCAGGCTTCCCGAAGCCAACCTGCTGCTCACCGATGCATCCCGCGCGGGCGAAGCCGGGTGGAAGCAAAATGACTTCTACCCGACCGGTACATCGCTCTATAGAAAACGCGTCGGTCTGTACGGCTACGGGCGAATCGGGCGCGAGTTTGCGCATCTGCTCAATCCCTTCGGGGTGCAGGTAAGCGTTTACGACCCGTACTGCGATCTCGACGATGAATCGGTGGTTTCGCACCAATGTGAATCGCTCAGCGAACTCTTCGCAGACAATGATGTGGTGTCCATTCACTGTGCGCTTACTCCGCAGACGCGCGGTTCTGTCGACACCCGGTTGCTGCAACTCATGCCGGACGACGGTATTGTGATTAACACCGCGCGGGCGGCAGTTATAGATGAGACAGCGCTTCGCGAAGCAGTACTTCATTCGTCCCTGCGTTTCGGATTGGATGTCTTTCACCGGGAACCGCCGGATCCGGAGGATCCGATCGTAACTTCGCCGCGCGTGGTCGCCACACCGCACAGTGCCAACGAGGTGGGCGAAGACCAGTATGCGGCAATGTGGAACGTGGTGGAACAGAACCTTACACGATATTTGAGCGGCCTCCGCCCCCATTTTCCCGTCGACGAGACCACGTACGATCGAATGACTTGAATCTGATGGGCTGTCACAGCGGCCGTGGCGCAGCCCCCGGCACGCACATTGCAGGTCGCCCCGCCGACAAGGAGAGCACGTATGCAGACCGTTCCCGTATATCTTGCATCAATTGCACTGGAGCCTCAGAGGTGGTCTTCGCGAACTCCGAGTTATCGCGTAAGCCACTGGTATCGTTCCATTCTCGAAGCCGGTTTCGACGGTATTGAACTCTGGGAGTATCACTATACGCTTGCCTCTGCGCAGGAGCGGGCGTCGCTCGACGCGGGAGCGCAGCGACCTTCGGTCACCGGTATGCCTGTGTTCAACACGTATCACCGTCCCTACATCAGTTCTCCGGAAGATTGGCAGTCTGTGTTTTCCGCCTGTACGCGGCTCGGCGCAGGGATGGTTAAGTTCAATCTCGGTGGGGACCCGGAGCGGGAACAGGAGTATCGCGATGCGCTCTCAGAGATCCTCCGGATTAAGCCTGCAGCTGTTACGCTTCTGTGCGAATGCCATCCGGGTACGATTGTCGAACAACCCGATTCAGCGGCCCGCTTCATCGACGATGAGCGCTTTTCGGACATCGGCTTCATAGTTCACCCGTTTCTTATCGGGAACCCGAAGCTCAAGAAATGGATCGATGCGCTCGGAGCCGGGATAATGCACGTACACACCCAGATGCGCGACGAGTCGGGCAATATGATTCCTCTCTCGACACGACCGGAGTACATACGCGGGCAGCTCGAGACGCTCTTTGAATCGGGGTATCGCGGCGGCATCTCCGTCGAGTTCGTCGAGGGAACAAAGAGCGAACGCGACGAGCCCTCCTACCTGTTCGAATCGGCCAAAGCAGACCTTGCCACGCTCAGGGAAACGCTCGGACAGCTCGGCATTCTCCGCCCCGGCGTATAACCGCACCGATTTTCATTGACAACTCAGAGACTCCGTGAGAAGTTGAATTCTAACTTTGTTGCATGCAATAAAAGAGAGGTTCAAATGACGGGACACAATCCGACATCGGCGAACAGGCGCGATGCTTCCGGTTCGGCGCGGACGGCGCTGGTTACCGGAGGCAGTCGCGGAATCGGACGGGCCATAAGTGTGGAGCTCGCCTCCATGGGACTATCGGTGGCGGTCAACTACAACAGCAACCACGAGGCCGCGGAGGAAACCGTTGCCGCCTGTCTGGATGCGGGCGCCGCCCATGCGGTGGCCATTCAGGGGAATATCGGGGAACCTGACGCCTGCAGCGCGCTCGTGGATGCAGCGTTCGAGGGGCTGGGAGAGATCGATATTCTGGTGAACAACGCCGGGCGTGCGCCGCGAGTGCGCGAAGACATTCTCAAGGCCACCCGCGAGAGCTTCGAGGAGGTGCTCGCGGTAAACCTCACCGGGCCGTACTTCCTGACGCAGGAGCTCGCTCGAAGGTGGCTTGAGTCGGACAACCCGAGATCTCGGTCTGTCGTCTTCATATCGTCGCTTTCGGCGGAAACCGCCTCGCTCAATCGCGGTGAGTACTGCGTGAGTAAGGCGGGGCTTGCTATGGCGACTAAGCTCTGGGCGGTGCGGTTGGCCGAAGCGGGTATTCCGGTGGTCGAGATTCGGCCCGGGATCACCGAGACGGACATGACCGCCGGGGTGAAGGAGAAGTACGACGCGCTGATCGCCGAAGGCCTGGTTCCGCAGAAACGCTGGGGACAGCCTGTGGATATCGCCCGGCTTGTCGGCTCGGTGGCCCGCGGTGACTTCGCGTACAGTACAGGCGCAGTCGTTGACTGTGACGGTGGATTCCACATTTCGAGGCTATAAGCGATGAAAATTGACGAAAGAATTACGGCTGCGGATCTGAAGAAGGCACTGGATGATGTTTTTGAGGTGGCTTCACGCTCGACATTGAATCTGAGACAGGCATGGGCGCCCGAGCGGGGAGCACCTGTCTTCACGGTGCGCGGAGAGTATACCGCTCGCGGATGGACGGAATGGACGCAGGGATTCCAGTTCGGAAACGCGCTCTACCTTTTCGACGCCACCGGCGACGAGGACATGCTCGAGTACGGGCGAAACGCAACGGTTCGCCATATGTACCCGCATCTCACCCACACCGGCGTACACGACCACGGCTTCAACAACGTTTCGACGTACGGCAACCTGCTGCGTTTCATGCGTGAAGGGCGAATTCCTGTCAACGAATGGGAAGCGGAGTTCTACCGTCTGGCTCTGAAGGTATCAGGCGCGGTTCAGGCGGCGCGATTTACAAAGCTCCCCGGAGGCTCAGGCTACGTTCCCTCATTTAACGGCGCGCACTCGCTCTTCGCCGATACGATCCGCTCGATGCGCTCGCTTTCGGTCGGGCATAGACTCAAGGCACATCTCAACGGCGAGCAGGACGAGCGCGTTTCCCTTTTGTCACGGGCTATCGCGCACGCCGAGACAACGGCGCGCTACAATGTGTACTTTGGCGAAGGCCGCGACAGCTACGACGTCCGCGGCCGGGTCGCGCATGAATCGCTTTTCAACGTAGAAAGCGGAAGCTACAGAGCCCCGTCGACCCAACAGGGCTACAGCCCGTTTACGACGTGGACGCGCGGACACAGCTGGGTCCTCTGCGGATACCCCGAACAGCTCGAGTATCTTGAAACGCTCTCGGAGGCCGAATACGAGGGGACGGAGACCCTTCCCACCCTCGAGGCGGCACGAAGACGGTTTCTCGAGGTAGCCTGCGCGGCTGCGGATTTCTACCTGGAAAACACCGCCGAAGACGGAGTTCCCTACTGGGACACCGGTGCACCCGGTCTGGCGAGGCTCGGGGATTGGCGCTCGCGCCCCGCGGATCCATACAACCATCACGAACCGGTCGACAGCTCGGCGGCAGCCATTTCGGCGCAGGGGCTCATTCGCCTCGGCCGGTACCTGAAACGCGGCGGACCGGAATCCGAGCACATAAGCCGGCAGACGGGCGCCGACGGCGATTCCGCCGGCACTGACGATGCCGCCCGCACTGCCGCCTCCCTCGGAGACCGATATCTGGCCGCCGGCTTGACGGTTGCCCGTACGCTCTTCGCCGACCCGTATCTCGCCCGTGATCAGAACCATCAGGGAATCCTGCTGCACTCGGTTTACCATCGACCTAACGGATGGGACCATGCGCCCGACGCCGACGGCGTGCCGCGTGGAGAGGCGTGCATGTGGGGCGACTACCATCTGCTCGAGCTCGCGGTGCTCGTACAGCGCCTTTCAACGGAGGGGCACTACCTTGTCTTCTTCAATGTCTGATTCAATGTCGGGTGGTCCGACCACCGGGAGTTCGACGCAGCGAGATGCCCCGAACACGAACGAGCGCTATAAAGGACTGTGCCTGCATACGGTGACCACCAAACCGTGGCCTATCGAAACGGCTGTGGAACGCTATGCCCGTGCCGGTATCGGGGGCATTACCGTATGGCGCGAGGCGCTTTCCGGACGCTCGCCCGAAGTAATCGGCAGTCGCATTCGCGATGCAGGCCTTTCGATCGTATCGCTGTGCCGGGGCGGATTCTTTGCCTCGGTTAATCCGGATGATCGCGAACACGCCCTCGAGGTGAACCGTGCGGCCATCCGGGAAGCTCAGGAGCTCGGAGCCCCCCTGATCGTTCTTGTATGCGGGGCCGATCCCCGGCAGCCCCTTGCCGAATCACGGGAGCAGATTGCGGACGCTATTGAAACGCTGGCGCCGTTCGCCCGCGAGTGCGGTGTAAAACTCGGCATTGAGCCGCTCCATCCGATGTATGCCGACACGCGCAGCGCGATCGTCACCCTCCGGCAGGCACGGGAAGTGTGTGAAGCAGTGGGGGCGGAAAACGCAGGCGTGGTGGTGGATGCCTACCACGTGTGGTGGGACCCCGACCTCGAAGCGGAGCTCGCGAAACTCGGCCGGGATCGGATTTTCGGCTATCACATTTGTGACTGGCGCGTTCCGACCGAGCACATGCTCACCGATCGGGGCATTATGAGAGAGGGATGCATCCCTCTGAAACAGATCGGAAGCAGCGTTCGGGCGGCCGGGTTTTCCGGTTTCGAGGAGGTCGAGATTTTCTCGACGCGCCTGTGGGCGGAGGACCAGGACGAAGTTCTCGATCGCATTCTACGAGCATGGAAGCCGGCTCAGAAAAAACGGGAGGTATAAGTACGATGAGCGAGAAGAAAGTACGAATCGCAATGAACGGGGTAACCGGTCGAATGGGGACGAATCAGCATCTGCTGCGTTCGATCTGCGCGATCCGGGACGAGGGAGGTGTTCCCGCCTCCGATGACAGCCGGATTATCCCGGAGCCGATTTTGATAGGACGAAACGAGCGGAAGCTGGCAAGGCTTGCAGCACAAGCGGGCGTTGCGGAATACTCGACCGACCTCGACTCGGTTCTGTCGGACACTTCAGTGAGCATTTACTTCGACAGCCAGCAGACGCACCTTCGGGCACCGGCGGTACGCAAGGCTATTGACGCCGGGAAGGCGGTCTACTGCGAAAAGCCGACTTCCACCAGCGCGAGCGAAGCGCTGGAACTGGCAAGGTACGCCGAACAGGCCGGCGCGGCCAACGGCGTGGTCCAGGACAAACTCTGGCTGCCGGGGCTGCGCAAGCTCAAATATCTCGTGGATACAGGATTTTTCGGAACGATTCTGTCGGCGAGGGGCGAGTTCGGCTACTGGGTGTTCGACGGGTTTCACCAGCCGGTGCAGCGTCCGAGCTGGAATTACCGGAATGAGGACGGCGGCGGCATAATCGTTGACATGTTCTGCCATTGGCGCTATGTAATCGACAATATTCTGGGCAATATCTCCCGCCTTGTTGCTCTGGGAGCCACCCATATTCCCGAACGCGTGGATGAGGCGGGAAAGCCAATAGTAGGAAAAGTTATCCGCAAACGCAACCGCGAAACGGCAATCAAGGACAAGATTTCGCGAAGGCGCAGCACCGACCACCGTTCGCGGGCTCATTACGGCGCCGACCACCGCTATTTG
>PUPD01000041.1 GCA_003552985.1 Spirochaetaceae bacterium | reverse complement strand
TCGGCGAGATGGACACCCGGGTGAAATCGATTCCGCCGAACTGCACCTGTTCGATTACGTCACTCTCTTCCCCGAGCTGCGCCGAGTGATATACCTCGATCTGAATGCGACCGTCGGTGCGCTCCTCGACCAGGCGGGCGAACTCTTTGTTCCCCTGAGTGGTCGGATAGTCGGCGCTGTGCGTCTCTGCCAGCCGGAAGGTTCGAGTCTCTTCCGGATCCGGTTCAGCCGCACCACCGGCCCAAACGCCGACCGCGATCACTGCCGCGAGTGCTACCGCGATAACGAGAAACTTCTTCATACTCTCATCCCTCCTTATTATTCGTCTGACTCCATACTACGCCCGAAATCGCAGAGCTGTCTCTGCAGGATCTTGCGTTATTGAAAACAATCTTGAGTCGCGAGGATCAGCGCCTGGGGCGGGCACCGGGGTGGTAGCACAATCTTGCTAGTGCAGGAGGGTCTTGCTCCGAAACTGTGTCGGGGTAAGGTGCACGTGCTGCTTGAACACACGACTGAAGTAGTTCGGATCTGAGAAACCCACCGCCGCGGCAATCTCTTTAACGCTCATCGAAGAGCCTCGCAGCAGGCGCTTGGCATGCGCGACGCGAACCGAGTTAAGGTAATCGACAAAGCTGTAACCGGTATGGAGCTTGAATGCCCTGCTGAAATAGTACGGGGACAAACGCGCCTCGCGCGCTGCATCTTCCAGACTCAGACACTGGGCGAACCACGCATCGATGAACTGCCGGGCTTTTTCGATCTGTCTGTGGGAGTGCTCGCGAATCCGGCGCTCACCGGTTCCGCTCAGAGCGACGATCGCCTCCCGCAGCGCGTGCTGCAATTCACCCGGCTCACCGGACGCCTCAACCTCCTCGAGAACGAGACATCCATCGCGGCGCAGCTCGCTCGGCTCGAGATCGAGCTCTCGCGCCAACACAATCACCAACTCCATCACCCTTCGCCGTATCGTCCGAAAATCAACACCGCCATCAATAAGTTGGTGCACCAGAATCTGCGACAACTCAACTGCGCGCTCCTGGTTTCCGGCTTGAACGGTCTCCCACAACCCTTCTTCCAGGCGGTGGGTATCTTCATCGCCGGATACACCGCTCGCCGGCGCACGCGCGGGGTCAGAAGCCACCACCACCGGACGATCCGCGTCGGAGGCGGCACGCGCCAATAGCGCGTTGCGGAAGCCGGGGCTCGCATCGGGTATCGGCCGTACGACGCAGTCCGCTCCGGCCATGCAGGTAATCGAGAGCTTGCGCCCGATCGCCTGCACCCCTTCGTCAATGAGGGCATCAACAGAGGCAGACGGAGCGGGTTCGGCAAGCGGCCGCAGAATCAGCATGTGTATGATGCTCTCGCAGTGGGCCACCAGCACGTCGTACCCGTGCTGGGCGAACCCGGTCTTTAGCTCTCGCACGCAGCGGCGGCGCAGTACTGAGCGCTGCGCTTCTCCTTCCACCTGCATCGGGTACGACTCAAAATCGACATAGATCGAGGCGGCAACACCCTCGCGCCCTTCGAGCTCCAGGGCTTCAATTTGGCTCCGCATCTGTTCCGGGCCAAGATCTCCTCGAACCAGACCGAGCACCAGCGCCTCCTCCAGCGCGTGGTGGGTCTGTTTCAGCCGCCGTTCGCGTTCCACCTGTTCTCTGTCGGACCGATGCTGATCATCGAGCTGAGCGACAAGGCTGTTGATCACCTCGATGACGCGCTCGTTGGTTGCCGGCTTGATGATAAAATCCACAACCCCGAGCCGGATCGCCTGCTGCGCGTAGTCGAAGTAATCGTAGGCGGTCAGGAACACGAGCCTGGCGTGCGGCACCAGCTCCAGGATACGCCCCGCGGCCTCCACCCCGTTAATACCCGGCATCTTAATGTCCAGCAACACGATCTCGGGACGTTCTCGCTCGGCAAGCTCGACAGCTTCGCGTCCGTTGGCCGCGTCGAGCACCGTACCGATTTGAGAGCACCCACGCGCCACGATGTAGCGCAGTGCATCGCGCTCCATCTGTTCATCGTCAGCGATCAAGAGCTTATAGGTCATAATCCTCCGCTGCAGTCGTCCCCGACTGTGCTGGGATCTCGATCTCCACCGTGGTTCCTTCGCCTTCGCGACTGTAAATCTCGAACCGTGCCGCTTCGTGATATACGAGATACAGACGCTCGCGAACATTGGCTAGGCCGATGCTTGCCGAGCTCGGGTCGCGACTCGACGCATCGGTGTTCAACACCTCCTGCAAGCGCTCAGCGGGCATGCCGACGCCGGTGTCGGCGACGGCCACGCGCACATTCCCGTTGTGCCTGCAGACCGACAAACGAACTTCGCCCCCGGATTCAAGCGGTTCGATTCCGTGCTGCACAGCGTTTTCGACCAGCGGCTGTATACTGAAGCACGGCACCTGAACACCGCTGAGATCCGCATCGCACTGCAGCTCAAAGCTCAGTCGATCCCTGAAACGATGCTTCTGAATGTGAACATACTCGCGGACGATCTGCAGCTCGCGCTCTATAGAAGACAACGACGAGCGGGTGCCAAGGCTGTGCCGCAGAAGCTTTGCAAGCGCCTGAATCAGCCGCGCCGACTCTTCGGCACGCTCGAACATCGCAGCGCGCGAGATCGTGTTGAGACTGTTGAAGAGGAAGTGTGGGTTGATCTGCGCCTGCAGCTGTTGAAAGCGGGCGTGCTCGAGCGAGCGCTCCATCTGAACGTTCTTCAGCTCTTCACGATGCAGTTTGCGCTCCAACGCCGATTTGTCCTTGAGATCGTTCACCAACGAAGTGATATTGCGCCTCATACGGTTAAACGCCTCGGCCAGCATATCGATCTCTTCCACCGAGGATACCACCACATCACCCTGGTCCAGCTCGCCGTGCGCCATACGATGCGCCGCGCTTGCAAGTTTGCGGATCGGCTGTGTGATCCGGCGGGTGAAGACCAGCAGAAAAAGCAGGAGCAACACCCCCATCAGCAGGATCCCAAACAAGGCACCGAACCCCATCAACCGCGCATGGCCGCGTAGGACTGCGTGTGTTTCCAGTCCCTCCGACAAGCGGACGTGCATGAGGCGTTGCGTATAGATAAGAAGATACTCGCTGATCCGTTCGGCTCGCAGTAACGTCCGGTAGTGGCCGGGATCGTGCGCTGAAGCCTGCTCTACGGCCTGCTCACCGGCCTCGGCATACGCCCGCAGCCCGTTGCGCAGCGCGCGCAACTCGAAGGAAGCCTTCACGCTGGTGAGATTATTGCGCCTCACATCTTCGTACTGGCGCCGCAGCTCCATAAGCGAAAGCCGAAACGCCTGCCTGTGCTCGCCTTCGCGCTGCCGGACATATGCCCGCAGGTTGCCGGTACTGTTTTCCAGCTCGCGATGTAGGCGCTGAATGCTATGATAGCCGACGAGGCTGCGGTCGAAGCTGTTCATATAGCGCTGCGTATGATACAGCGTGAAGATATTGAGCACGCCCGCGCCGAGGATGACCGCCATGAACAACAGCAGCTGGGTGGTTTTCAGCGGCAGCCGCATCCGGCCGAATCTGTTCAAAAACGCCATCACTACCCCACCGGCATCGTTATCGCCGCGCGTGTACCGCCATCGGCGCTGCTTTCGAGTTGCACCGTATGGTCCCGGCCGAACTGCGCGGAAAGACGCGCAAGCGTTACAGGCAGGCTTCCATACGTCTCCGCGTCAGCCACGCTTACTGCGCCGTCCCGGTGAAGGTACGGCTGTGGATCGAAGCCACTCCCGTTATCCTCCACCACCACCGTCACCGTCCCGTCGGACCGTCGCACCCGCACCGCGACCCTCCAGGGCGGTTCGGTGTCATTGAAGGCGTGGTAAACACTGTTCTCCACAAACGCCAGAACGGCGTAGTGCGGCACGTAGCATGCGTTGAGGTCAACCTCGCCCCCGGGCGCGCAGACCACCTCGGTCACGAGTTGCTCCCCGAAGCGCGCCTGGGAGAGCTCGAACAGCACCCCAGCCATCCCGAGCTCGTCCGCGAGCGGCAACAGCTGCCCCCGCCGCGCATGCTTATAGCGCACGAACTGCGTCAGGCGCCGGAGCAGGTGGCGGCTGTTCTCGGCATTCTCCATCGCACACAGGTTCGAGACACTGTTTAGTAGCCCGATAAGATTCTCGAGCTCATGGCTCTTCACACGTACTATCTTACTCGCCCGCTGACGATTCC
>PUPD01000185.1 GCA_003552985.1 Spirochaetaceae bacterium | reverse complement strand
TCAACCGCGCGCCCTGGAGCAGCGGCCGTGTCTCATCGGCATAGATCCGAAACCGCACCCCATGCTCATGCGCGAGATACATCGGAGCGGTGGCAGTTCCGTATTCCGAGGTCGCAAGCCGCCCGGCATTACAGTGCGTAAGCACGCCGCTGCCTTCACCGATGAGATCGACGCCGTGCTCGCCGATACTGCGACAGAGCTCTTCATCTTCACGGTGAATCGCGACCGCCTCGCCGGTGATGACCTCCAGGAGCGCGGCCCCCGACGCCCCATCGCTCCGCTTAGCGGTGTTCACTACCCGCTCGAGCGCCCACCGGAGGTTGACCGCTGTAGGACGGGAGCTGTCGAGATAGCGCGCGTGCTGTTCGAGGGCGGCCAAGAACGCGTCCCGGCCGGACACGCATTCGTTTTGCATCGCCACCACGAGCCCGTACGCCCCGGCGACGCCGATTGCCGGTGCACCGCGAACCTTCAGATGCTTGATCGAATCCCAGACCTGCTCGACAGTGTCCTGCCGCTCGATGACGACCTCAACCGGCAAACGCGTCTGATCCAGCAGATAGAGCTCGTCGTTCTCCCATCGAATTGCTTTCGGCCGCCCAGACTCATTCGACCCTGCCATGCGTCTCCCCTTGTCTCGGTGATTGCTCAGGCGAACTGTACTGTACCATCAAGCGCCCTCGACGGTCAAAGAAACTGCGACCCGCGAAGGTGCAACTTGACCAACATGGTATGCTTCCGTAAAGATTGAAAGCGCCAGTATCTCTCGCGTTGAATACGGCACGCAGACAGGAGGCTCCCTCATGCCAGCACAACAGGATGGGTTCGCAACACGCGCGGTGCACTCGGGCTCCCGGCCCGGACGCGCCCAGGGCGCAACAACGACTCCGATCTACGCGTCCGCCGGCTTTGCCTACGAGACGGCGGCCGAGCTGGAGGACGTCTTCGCAGGCCACAAGCCCGGGCACATCTACTCCCGGATCAGCAACCCAACCGTAGCCGCCTACGAGGAACGGCTGGCCGCGGTGGAAAAGGGCCGCGGAGCGATTGCAACCGCCTCCGGTATGGCGGCCCTCGCGACGGTTATCATGACGCTCACGCGCGCCGGCGACCGGATCGTTTCGAACGCCAGCCTGTTCGGAGGAACCCGGAGACTGTTTACCGCTTTGATGTCGCGCTACGAGCTGGAGGTTGTCTACATCGATCTGGACCGAGAAGGCTCGCTCGAGGCCGCGCTCAATGACCGCACGCGGTTCGTGTACCTAGAGTCGATCGGTAATCCCAAGCTGGATGTCCCCGACATTCCGACGGTAGCCGAGACGGTGCAAGCTGCCGGCATCCCGCTGGTGGTCGACAGTACGCTCACCACCCCGTTCATGCTTGACGCCCACAAGGTGGGAGCCGACCTCATCCTCCATTCCACCACCAAGTTCATCAGCGGCCACGGGAACTCCATCGGCGGGGCGCTGATCGATATCGGCCGCTTCAACTGGGGAGAGTTCCCGGACCCGGACCTTGCTGAAGCGTCGTCACTGGTCGGGAAGGAGCTCTCGTTCCTGTACACCGCACGCCAACTGGTGGTGCAAAGCCTCGGCAATCTGGCTTCGGCGTTCGATGCCTACCTGCAATCGATGGGGATTGAAACGCTCGGGTTGCGAATGGAGCGCCACTGCAGCAACGCACTCTCACTTGCACGCGCGCTCGAGAACCACCCCGCGGTCGCGGCAGTCAACTATCCCGGTCTCGCCTCGAGCCCCTGGCATGAGACTGCCGAACGGCTCTACGGGCCGCACTACGGCGCGCTCCTGTCGCTGAGGCTCGGGACACGCAAGCGCGCCTTTGAGCTCATCAACGGCCTGCGACTGCCGAAGCAGCTCGCCAACCTCGGCGATTGTAAGACCCTCGTCATCCATCCCGGATCGACGATTTATCACGACCACTCAGCCGAGGTCCTTGAAGCCTCAGGCGTCTATGATGACCTTGTGCGCGTCTCGGTGGGAATAGAAACAGTCGACGACCTGATTGCCGACTTCACGCAGGCGCTCGACCGGCTTTAAGCCGGACTCTGCAGTGCGCCGCCCGGAGCGCTGAGGTGCTGGGCGCGGACTCCGGGGCGCTGGGCCGGGCCGCAGGTTGCGCCGGCCGTCGGGACCCGGGATGGCCGGGCGCGGGGGTGCTGGGCGCGGCGGCCGAGCAACGGAGCGCGGGGGCGCGGCGGCCCGTGCGCGGCTGGCCGCGGATACCGCCCGCGAGCGCCCTTCGGCGCTCGCGGGTGCGATCAGCGGTTGCGTTTAGCGGTTGCGTTTAGCGGTTGCGCGCGGCGATCAGGCGCACTCCGTGCAGCGTAAGGTCGGGCTCGCGTACGTCGGCCACGGTGATCTGATCGACAATGCGCGGCGACATACCGCCGGTGACGATCACCTTCGCCCGTTCCTCGAGCTCAGCCTGCATGCGGGTCACGATGGCGTCCACCATGCCGGCGTAACCGTAGACAATCCCCGACTGTATGGCATGAATTGTGTTGGTGCCGATGGCATTCGGCGGCGCCTGCAGCTCAACATGCGGCAGCTGCGCGGTGTCGCTCACCAACGAGTGCACCGCGCCCCGCAGCCCCGGCGCGATCGCCGCGCCGCGTACGCAGCGCGACGAATCCACAACCGTGAAGCTCAACGCCGTACCGAAGTCGACCACAATGCACCCGGTTTGATACAGCTCAACCGCGGCGGCGGCGTTGGCGAGGAGGTCGCTCCCCAGCTCGCGGTAGTTCTCGGTGGCGAAGCTCAAGCCGCTGTCCACCAACGGGCTCACCACAAACGGCGCGCTCCCAAGCAGTTGCTCCACCGCGCCGCCGAGCACCTCGTTGAGATCGGGCACCACGCTCGCCAACGCCGCCCGGTGCAGATCGTCAGGACGCACCCCTTTTGAGCTCAGGACCGCCCGCAGCAACGCCTCGTACTCATCAGCGGTGCGCTCCACCGAGCTGACGACACGCACCCGCGCTACGAGGCTGTCACCATCAAACACCCCGCAGGCCAGCGAGCTGTTTCCCAGGTTCATCGCCAACAACATGCTGAACCCCCGTTACGAACAGCCGGTGGTTGAGCCGCAGGTCATGCATTTCATGCAAGCACCGTTGCGGATCAGGGTCAAGTGCCCGCAGGTCGGGCAGGGGTCACCCTCGTAGCCCTTCATGCGTGCCTTGCGCACCTCATCGCCCGGCTGCAGGTCCGGCCCGCCTTCGCCGGCGCCGCCGGCCTTCGGTTGCTCGCGCCGCACACCCGCAGGCTCGGTGACGAACCCGATTGTGCCTCCCTCACGGGCATGGGAATCCTCACCCCGGTCACCCCGGGAGGCGCGACCACGCTCCTCCTCGCCTGCTGTACCCTTCGGCTGCTGCCCCGCGCGCCTGCGCTGTCCCGGCGCCGGCGCGCTCTCTTCCGGCGAATGCCCTGTGTCGGTTGGGCGCAGATCGTCGGGCGAAACCTGCACCAGGTCGGTGCGGCCTAGGTAGGTGAACGCCAGATCGCGGAAGATAAAATCAAGCACCGAGGTGCTCATCTTGATGTTCTCGTGCCCACGCACGATACCGTTGGGCTCAAAGCGCGAGAAGGTAAACGCGTCTACGTACTCTTCGAGCGGAACGCCGTACTGCAGCCCGAGCGACACCGCGATAGCAAAGCTGTTCATCAGCGAGCGGAACGCGGCGCCCTCCTTGTGCATGTCGAGGAAGATCTCTCCCAAACGCCCGTCGTTGTACTCACCGGTGCGCAGGAAGAGGCTGTGCCCGCCGATTTTGGCTTTCTGTGTATAGCCCTTGCGTCGCGTGGGCAGCGGCCGCCGTTTGGAGGTCGAGGGCTGCTGCGACTGCGGCGGCTGGGCGGACTGCGGCCTGCCCGACTGCACTTCCGCACCCTCGCCAGGGGCGGACCTGCCGGCTGCGGCTGCGTCCACGCGCGTCTCGGCGGCGTCGCCCTGGGTGTCGGCCGCGGCCGCGGCGCTGCCGGTGCGTTCGGCGGCCGCCCCGTTTCCGGCTGCCTCGGCGCGCGCCTTCAAGACGCCGTCCAGCGTAAGCTCGCCGTTGCGCCGGCGTTGCTCGGCGCTCATGATCGCGGTCGCCACCGGGTCCGCCGAACCCGCAAAGGTGGACAGCGGCTGGCTCAGCTTCGAGCCGTCGCGATACAGCGCAATCGCCTTGAGCATTCGGTGCCAGGCCAACATGTAAGCGCCTTTTACGTCGTCCACTGTAGCG
>PUPD01000296.1 GCA_003552985.1 Spirochaetaceae bacterium | reverse complement strand
GCACCATCAGAAGCGAGTAGCGCTCGCGCCCTCTGTCGAACGAAGCCGACTCCAGGATCACCGCAGCCCCGAGCTTGTTCGCGAGCGCGAAGGGAGTAAACCGCTCGCCGGAGAGCACCTTGATTATGCCGTCGTGCCGTGCCATACACCTTCCTTGTTTCTACTAAGAGAAACACCTGAGGGCGCAGAATACTGCATGTACGATTAGATTGTCAACACGACCGGCAAAGTTTTTGAAATACCCAAACGGCCGGGTGCAGAGCCCAATGCCCCGCCCCGGCCGTGTCAATCAGTCAGTTCCAGATTACACCGGGAGCTCGGCAGCCTCGCGCTCGTGCGCCCCGGCTTCCTCCTGGACCCCGTGGTCCTCCAGCAGCTCAGGCGCCGCTTCCTCGTCATCCAGCATCCCGGTTTCATCGTCCTCGGCAGCGGCCTGCGCGGCGAGCTCAGCGTTGATCTCGGCTTCGTCCTCCAGGAGCTCCTGCTTGGTGCGGAACTGGGGCTTGAACTCCACGTGTTCGGCCACGACCTTGATCCGCGAGTGCGGCTTGCCTTCCCCGTCGCTCCAGCGGTCCTGCCTGAGGCGGCCTACAACCCGAACCCCGCGACCCTTGTTGAGGTTCTCGGCGCAGCGCTCGGCCAGGCGTGACCAGGTTTCGATGTCGAAGTAGTAGACGTCTTTCTGCAGCTCGTCGTTCTGCCGGTAGAAGCGGTTTGCGGCGATGCGGAAGTTGCAGACCGGCGTTCCCTTCGGGGTAGAACCTATCTCGGGGTCCTGCGTGAGGTTACCTTCGAGCAATATCGAGTTCAGACTGTTCATATCAGCTTTCTCCTTCGTGTCTGTGTGCTTGCTTTCTTCGGCGCTCCGGAAACGCGTTCACTACCTATATACCGGCGCCGGTGGCACAGCGCTTGCCTTGAGCGTGTAGAATTTCAAACCGAACTAGTGTATGGTGGAGAGATACTCGAGAAGGAGATGATATTCTATGACGGCTCGCATAATGCTCGCAGCCACTGCTGCACTCCTCCTCGCTGCCGCGCCGCTCGCGGCTCAGGAGAATCTGTCACCGTGGGTGTTGGAAGACTACGAAATGAACTCCGATACCCGTGACGACGAGATTCAGGAGCGCATCGACCAGGGCTATCTCCCGGTCGGGATTGAAACCACCGATGATGACGACACACTCTGGGTGCTGTACATCCACAGCGACTCGCTTCCGTTCGACCAGTTCCTGATCGCCGAGTACGGTGGGGTACAAGAGCTCGAAGACCAGATGGGAAGCATGATCAACCAGGGCTGGGTGCCGGTGGACATCGCCCGCTATCAGGACGGCATGCTCGCGTTCTACATCAACACCGACGTAGTCACGATCGGCGACTGGGGCCTTACCGCCACCGTCGGCCGCACCGAGATGATCGAAGAGACCTATCGGGAGGGCACCGAGGCCGGCTACTCCCCGTGGGGGCTCACCGCCGATGATACCGGCACACTCTGGTTTCTGTTCCTTGAAGAGCCGACCCGTGATGAGCCGCGCGGCGTCTCGCTGAGCTATCATGCCGCCGACGAGGATGAGTTCGAGCTGGGTGTCAACCAAAAGATCGGCCAGGGCTGGATTCCCTGGGGCGTGATGTTCGGCCCTGAGAACATCTACTTTCAGTATACGAACTAGGCCATGGACAAGCAGAACGCCGGCAACGCGCCGATCGGCTCCGGTAAGGACTTCATCCGCACCATCATCGATGCCGATAACGCCTCAGGCGCCTACGGCGGGCGCGTGCACACGCGCTTTCCGCCGGAGCCTAACGGGTACCTCCATATCGGCCACGCTAAATCCATCTGCCTGAACTTCGGCTTGGCCGAGCAATACAACGGCAAATGCAACCTGCGTTTCGACGACACCAACCCCGGCAAGGAAGACGTTGAGTACGTTGACTCCATCAAGGAGGACGTGCACTGGCTGGGGTTTGAGTGGGAAGACCGTGAGTTTTACGCCTCGGACTACTTCGAGCCGCTCTACGACTGGGCGGTCCAGCTCATCAAACAGGGCCAAGCGTATGTGGACAGCCTGTCGCCGGATGAGATTCGCGAGTACCGCGGCACGCCCACCACGCCGGGCACCAACAGCCCGTACCGCGACCGCTCGGTGGAGGAGAACCTGGCGCTCTTTGAGCAGATGCGCGCCGGGGAAAGGCAGGAGGGCGAGTGCGTTCTGCGCGCCAAGATCGACATGGCGCATCCAAACATCAACATGCGCGACCCCACGATGTATCGCATCCGTAAGCTTGCGCATCACCGCACCGGCGACCGCTGGTGTATTTATCCCACTTACGACTGGGCGCACGGCCAGAGCGATTCAATAGAGGGCATCACCCACTCCATCTGCACCCTGGAGTTTGAGAATCATCGCCCGCTGTACGAGTGGTTTCTCGAACAGCTCGGTGTATACCGGCCGAAGCAGATCGAGTTTGCGCGCCTTAACCTCTCCTATACCGTGATGAGCAAGCGCAAGCTCCTCGAGCTTGTCACCGAGCAGCACGTTGAGGGCTGGGACGACCCACGCATGCCGACGATCTGCGGGCTGCGCCGCCGCGGCTACACCCCGGAAGCCATCCGACAGTTCGCCGCCGGCATCGGCGTGGCCAAGGTCAACAGTACCGTCGACATCGCCTATCTCGAATACTGCCTGCGCGAGGATCTCAACCAGCGCGCCGAGCGCCGCATGGCGGTCCTCTACCCACTCAAGGTCGTGATCGAGAACTACCCTGAAGGCGAAATCGAGTGGTTTGAAGCCGACAACAATCCCGAGGACCCTGAGGCCGGTACGCGCCCGGTCCCGTTCAGCCGTGAGCTCTATATTGAGTGGGAGGACTTCATGGAAGACCCGCCGAAGAAGTTCTTCAGGCTGGCCCCGGGGCGCGAGATCCGCCTCAAGCACGCCTACTACATCACCTGTACCGAGGTAATTAAGGATGCAAACGGCACCGTAACCGAGCTCCGGGTCACCTACGACCCGGAATCCCGCGGCGGCGGAACCCCTGACGGCCGCAAGGTCAAGGGAACCTCGCACTGGGTATCCGCCTCCCATGCGGTCGACGGTGAAGTCCGTCTGTTTGATCACCTTTTCACCACCGAGCGGCCCGGAGACCAGCCGGAAGGCGCGGACTGGCGTGACTACCTCAACGCCGAGTCACGTACCGTCCTCACCGGCTGTAAGCTCGAACCCGCGCTCGCCGAGGCGCAGCCTGAAGAGCGCTTCCAGTTCCTCCGCCAGGGCTACTTCGTAGCCGATAAGAAAGACCACAGCGCAGCGCACCCCGTCTTCAACCGCGCGGTAGGCCTGCGTGATACCTGGGCGAAGATCCAGAAGAACCAAGGGGGCTCCGGCTCATGAAAACTCGCTCTGCGGCCAGAGCCGCACTGTTTGCAACCGCGCTCGCGATCGTTACGCTCGTTTCCTTTAGCGCGTGCGAGACCACGCCCACTCACATGGTGCAGGGCGAACCGCACCAGTGGTACTACGGCGAAACCTTCGATATACGGCTGCGCTTCCTCGATGAGAACCTTCTGCGCGAACGCTACGGCCGTAGGGACAACACCTTCATCGCCCCCGCCGGCCTCGGCGGCGAGCGCTTTCTGCCGTTTGACCTCGACATCTTCACCGATGCCGACCAGGCGGTGAGCATCCGGTTAAGCGAAATTGAGCTTGCAATGGGCGGGCGTACCTACAGCCCCCAAAACCGCTTTCATTTCGGCCTTTTCTGGGAACGCCAGGACCGCTCAGCCGGAACCCGCGGCAGCGACGCGCGGCTCCGGCAACAGGAGATACAGCGGGTACTATTGGACAATCAAATCACCGTCCGCGAAGTCAGCTCCCATCAGGCTATGGTGCTGTTCAAGGGACGCTTCCCACGCTACGGGCCGGCGCGAATCACGGTGCCGGTTCGCGACCGCGAGGGTCGCGAGCTCGAGCGTGCCGAGTTCGAGTTCGAGTTTTGACGCTCGGCCGGAGCGCGTCACACCGATGAAATGGGCGCGCCTTAGGCCGGCCACCGGCGCTGCAAGGTATCGCGGGCCCACCCTGATGTCGCGGTTTTCACGCACACAGCTTCCAGGTGGGCTTTTCTTTTACGCGCCGTTATGGCATCATGGGGCCAACGCCTTCGGGTCCCATCACTGCTCCGGCCGCCGCGCGGCCCGCAGCTTGTACACTGCAGTCCGATAACCCGTCACGCGATAAGGAAGCGACTATG
>PUPD01000026.1 GCA_003552985.1 Spirochaetaceae bacterium | reverse complement strand
GGGCCGGTTGCAGCGCCGCGGAAGCCCTTGTGATCGAAGACTCCCACAACGGCGTGTTGGCTGCCAAAGCTGCGGGGATCCCGGTCCTGGCAACCTACAACCAGTATACCGAACAGGAAGATCTTTCGGACGCTGAGATCATCGCCGATTGCCTTGGTGAGGAGCACGGCCCAAAGGCCACGGTCCGCAAGCCCGAGGCAGGTCTTGCCGCCGACGGCGTCCTGCGGCTCGAGGAGGTCAGGAGCTATATCTTCGCGGAATAACGCGAAATAGATGGTGACCGCGTGATCCGGGCGGATCGACGAAAGGAAGCCGAAAAAAGCCGAAAGGAAGTGAGGGGTATGAAACGCAAGGTAGTGGTGACGCAGCCGTTGCATGACGAGGCCATGCAACGGCTGAGAGACGAGCACGAGGTTGTCGTGCCCGACAGCGGTGAAGAACGTGCGTTAATCCAGGCCTGTAAAGATGCTCAGGCAATTGTGTTGCGGACGAATACCACGGTTTCGCGTACCGTCATCGAGCAATGTCCGCAGCTCAAGATTGTCTCGCGCACCGGCGTGGGCGTCGACAATGTCGACGTGGAGGCGGCCTCGGAACACGGCATTCTCGTGTGCAACGTCGTCGGCGTCAACACCCTGTCGGTGGCGGAACACGCGGTAACGCTGATGCTCGCCGTGCTGAAACGGGTTTGCACGATGGATACCGCCGTGCGCAGCGGCAATTGGAACGCTCGCCGCGGCAACACCACGCGCGAGGCCGCCGGCAAGACAGTCGGCGTTATCGGCATGGGCAATATCGGCCGAAGAGTGGCCGCCATCTGCAGCGCCGGACTGGGCATGCAGGTGCTTGCCTACGATCCGTATGCGCAGGACGCTATCGTATCGGACGGCTACACCATTGCCGACACGCTGGAGCAGCTGTTTGCCGAAGCGGACATTGTCACCCTGCATTGCCCCAACCTGCCTGAAACCCGAAACCTCGCGAATAGAGAGCTCCTGTCGAAGATGAAGCCTTCGGCGATCCTGGTGAACACCGCGCGCGGCGAGGTAGTCGACGAAGAGGTGCTGGTCGAGCTGCTGAAGGAAAAGCGAATCGCCGGCGCCGCGCTCGACGTCTTCGAGGTTGAGCCGCCCGCGAGCGATCATCCGCTCATGAGCCTCGAGAATGTGGTTCTGTCGCCGCACGTTGCGGCGCTGACGCAGGAAGTATCGAGCAACACCGCATTGGAGGCTGTGAACGCCGTACTAGACTGCTTGGCGGGGCGTACTCCAAAGAGCGTATATAACCGGAATCAATTGAGCATTTCTAGGGGAGGGAGCTGTGGACAAGCAGATTGATGTACTGGGATTCGGTGAAGCGATGGTTCGGTTCAGCCCCATGCACCACTTGCGGCTCGAGCAAGCGAGTGAGCTTCGCTTAGCGATTGCCGCGGCGGAGCTGAACGTGGCGGTCAACGTCAGTCATCTGGGGCTAAAATCCAAATGGGTATCCAAAATGGTCGACACCTGGTCGGGACAGTTCGTGATCAATCACGGGCGGGCACACGGCGTTGACATGAGCGAGGTGCACCTTGTCCCGTTCGACGGTCGCGGCAACGTGCGCAACGGCCTGTGTTTTGTGGAGATCGGAGTCGGCCCGCGCCCTAACCGGCAGATCTACGACAGAGGCCATTCGGCGATCAACACGGTTGAAGAGGGAGAGTTTGATTGGAAAGCTCTGCTGTCAGATACCCGCTGGTACCACAGCACCGGGATCACGACCGCTCTCTCCGATGTCTGTGTGCGCGAAGTAATAACCTCGATGCGCACGGCCAAAGAGCTGGGGGTTCGGACCAGCTTTGATTTGAACTACCGCTCGACACTGTGGGGCCCGGAGGCCGCGCAGGAAGTCATGAAGCAGGTGATGCCGTATATCGATGTCATAATCGGCAACGAAGAGGATTTCGAAAAGATGCTCGGGATCAGCGCTCCCGACACAAGCGAGACCTATTCCAATCTCAGTGCGGAGAACTACCGTGCGGTGGCCGAGCAGGTCCGCAAGCACTATCCGAACGTTCAGGTGGTCGGTACCACACTTCGCGATGCCAAGACAGGCCTTCTGAACGACTGGCAAACGGTCATGCTGTACGAGGGCGAGTTCTATACTTCGCGCAAATACGAAGACCTTGAGATCGTCGACCGCACCGGCGGAGGCGACAGCTTCGCGTCTGCAATCATCTACAGCATGCTTACCGAACAGGATCCTCAGTATGCAATCGATCTGGCCGGGGCTTACTCAGCCCTCTGCCACGGGTATTTCGGCGACTGGAACTGGGCGACCAAGGCAGAGGCCGAGCGCGTCATGCAAGGGAGCGCGGCGCGGGTCATCCGATGAAACCACGCGCCTCCAGCGGCGCGCAGGTGTGATGGGCCGGCCGGCGCGGAATCTGCGCCGGCATGGGTTTTACAGCAAACCAAGACAACGGAGATTGAGAACATGAGTAACCGCACCAGCATTCGAGACAAGCTCACTGGGGTCTTCGCCCCAATCTGTACGCCGTTTGGGCCCGACGACGAAGTCGACTACGCTGCCCTCGCCGACAATATCCGCAAGATGAACGCCTCCGGGCTAACCGGGCATTTCTCCCTGGGGACCAACGGTGAGTACAAGACCCTGAGCGAGAGCGAGAGCCTGAAGGTTCTGGAAACCGTCGTCAAGAACGCGTCCGACGACATGGTTATCATGGCCGGAAGCGGCGCAGAAAGCACCAGGCTCACGATCGAGATCACCAAAGCGGTGGCCGACGTCGGCGCCGAGCTCGCCAGCATCTTGATGCCGCACTTCTTCGCAAAGCGCATGACCGATGACGTGATGGCTTCCTACATCCTGGACGTCGCGGACGCCTCTCCCATTCCGGTGGTGTTGTACAACAACCCTTCGGTCGCTGCGGGAGTTACCATGCGCCGCGCACTGATGGAACGTGTCGCCGAGCACCCGAACGTGGTAGGGGTCAAGGACAGCTCAAAAGAGACCTACCAGGAAAACCTGGCAGCTGCCGGTGACAACTTCTTCGTGATGGCGGGCTCAGCCGGGTACTTCCTGGACCTGCTCAAACAAGGCGGCACAGGCGGCATTCTCTCCCTGGCGAATGCGTTCCCGAGCGTCTGCGCCGAGATGTACCAGCTCTATAGTTCCGGAAAGATCGATGAGGCCGAAGCGCTCAACGCCCGGCTGGTCACGTTGAACAAGCAAGTCTCCGGCACATTCGGCGTGGCCGGTGTGAAGGCTGCAATGGACATCGCCGGTTTCGTCGGCGGCAGCCCCCGAAAACCGCTGTTCGGGCTCAGCGACCAGGAACGAGCTGATCTCCGGGCCGTGCTCGAAGACAGCGGCTTTCTGTCCTGATCCCCGACCCGGCCGGGACAGTCACGGCCGGGTCAGGAGCTGCCCTGCGCTCGCTTTCAGGCCTCCACGCTCGATGCGCTCTACCTGCAGAGCCGTCGCCTCAACGAGCCCCGCCGGCGCATCGCGTTCGTCCCCGGCGACCGCCGGAACCACCGCGGCCACAAGGCGCCGGTAGTCCCCTTGCCGCGAGCACGCTTCCCATGCCTCGCTGAAGCGCTGCACGATGTCCTCGCGATCTCGCACAACCTCCTGCAGGCGGCTGTCGCCTCTCGCGGCTGCGCCGTAAAGCCATATCAGGGCGGCAAGCGAGAAGGTCGCGATCGGCGGGAGCTCGCCTTTTGCAGCCGCGTAATCCACGATGGTCGGGAACACCCGAACCGAGAACTTGGCCACCGAGTTGAGGACAATGTCTCTCAGGTAATGGCGTATCGCGGGGTTGGCGAAGCGCGCGAGCACCGCCTCGGCGTACTCCTGCGCCTCATCCTGCGAGACTGGGACGTAGGGCAGGACCTCCCGAAACAACAGCTGCCGGGTCAAAGGCCCGAAGACCTCATCCTCGATCATCTCTTGCACGGTTTCCAGACCAGCTGCGACCGCCGCGGGAACTATCCCGGTGTGGGCTCCATTCAGTATCCGCACCTTCCGCTGTCTGTACGGGCGGAGGTCGGACACTCGCTTGAGATTCAGCCCCGCCGCTTCCAAAGCCAGAGCGGCGCTGCGCTGCTCCGGGTCTTCGATGATCCAGGAGTGATAGAGCTCCCCCATCACCATCAGACGGTCCCGGTACCCCAGCTCACCTTCGAGCTCATCCACAAAGTCTTTTGGATACCCGGAAACCACACGGTCCACCAGCGTATTGAAGAAGCAATTCGCCGTCTCCAGCCATGCGACGAACGCGCTCGAGAGCTCCCAATCAGCCGCGTGTCGCAGGACGATCTCACGCAGCCTATCCCCATTAGATTCGTTCAGCTCGCAGGGAAGAATGTGAAGCCCGCGATTCGGATCCCCGTCGAAATGCCGAAACCGCTCGTGGAGAAAGGCGGTCAGCTTCGCGGGGTAGGAAGACGGACATTCACCCGCCGGAGGGCTGCAGGCCTCGTACGAGATGCCGGCTTCGGTGGTGTTCGACACAAACCACTCTAGCGCTTCAGACCTCGCCAGGGTAAGGAACCGGTCCCACTCTTGATACGGGTTGAGCGCGTCCTGAACGGCCGTAACAACCCGATACGATGTATGCAACTGCCCGTCTCGGACGCCTTTCAGGACCACCGTGTACAGTCCGCCCTGCTTCCGCAGCGTGTCGACCGTTCCGCGCTCCAGCGGCTGCACCACCGCTATTCCGGCATCCAGAGAGCCCGCTTCGTTAGCAACATCGACCATCCAGCCGACGAAACAGCGCAGAAAGTTGCCCTCTCCGAACTGCACGAGCCGTATGGGATGCGCGGCATCGCCGCTCGCCCCGGCCGCACCGCCCTCGTCACCCACACCGCCTCGCCGTCCGCGGAGATTGCGCAAAGTTGCCCGGTCCAGGTACGGTAAGGGCGATCCCATCAGTTCATCTCGAATCCGCCGTCAACGTTCAGCGTCTGCCCGGTGATGAAGTCGGAATCCGCCGAGCATAAGAACGCTACCGCTGCCGCCATGTCCTCGGCGGTCCCGGCCCGTTTGAGGGGAATCTGATCGATAAACTGCTCGGCTTCCTGTTCGGCATTGCGCCCCAAGATGCGGCCTTTCTCGGCCACGTTGATGTCCCACATTCGCGTACGTACCGGCCCGGGGCTTACCGCGTTCACATTGATGTTGTAAGGCGCGAGCGCTAATGCCACCGATTGTGTCAGGCTGATCACTGCCGCCTTCGCCGAAGCATAGTGAACCTGCAGCGGCCGACCGCGTCTGCCCGAAATCGAGGAGAAATTGACGATCTTCCCGTACGATGTCGCCGACCGTCCGCGCGCCTTCACCTCCTCAGGAACACGCTCGAGCATGTGGCGGCTCACGGCTTTCATGCAGAACAACGCTCCACGCTGATTGATATCCACCACGCGGTCCCATTCTTCCTCGGTAACCTCCAGAAACGGAGTGTTATGAACGATGCCCGCGGTGTTCACAAAGAAATCGATCTGCCGTAACCTGTGAACCGCTTCACCGACCATATTCTCGATCGAGTGGATATCGGCGAGGTCAACCTGGACCGCAACAGCCCTACAGCCGGCGGCCTCCAGCTCCTCCGCAGCCTGGCGGGCACGCTCGATATCCAGATCCGCAATCGCTACCTCGGCCCCCTCGTCAGCCAGGCGCTGAACTACACCACGCCCAATCCCCTGGGCCCCGCCCGCTACAAGGGCGCACTTCCCAACAAACCGCTCATCCATTTCCGTTCCGTCCTTTCCTGCTCCGTCATTCCTGCTGAAGACATCGCGTGCTCAAGACCAGGCGCACCCTGGCCGCCTCTTCGGTTCGCTCGTTAGCGGGGCGGGTGATCGAACACGTCCGCAGCTAGTGCACACAGCCGGTCCGAAACCCGACGCCCGATCTCCCGGTTGAACTCGGAAGGCAGGTCGTAGAACCGCTCGCGGTTCTCAAATGCGCCGTCCGGCGACCTCCTTCCCACCGTCGCAAAGTTGTAGTGCTCAAACAAACTGTGGTTTGGGTGGGGGCGGGGGTCGGCGCTCCGTTCGCACTCCCGCAAACAGTCGATCGCGAACGTTGAGCCTGCCTCAGCTTCCTGCTTAACCCATGCGAACGTATCGTTCCACCACCATTCGAACATCTGCGGGTACATGTGATGTACTGTTTCGGCGAACAGCACCTGCAGCGAGGGCGATACCTTAAAATGTACTCGGCCGGCGGTAGCCCGTCCGACGGTCCGGCGAGTTGCTTGGCTGAGATCGTCGCCGGAGTGGCAGTCAAGAAAGAAGCCGAGCTCCGAGGCGAGCAGGTACAGCCGGTGTACTCGCTTCTCCAGGCCGGGAAGGCCGTCGGGACCACGATAGTCGGTACCTTTCTCGATGCCGAAGTTCGGCGCCAAATGCGTGACCGGCATCCCGCGACGCGAGATCTCCAGCATCAGAAACAACAGCTCCGACTCACTGGTTATTGCATCAAAGGTGGCAACTTCCGCGGGCGTCTCATCGATGCTTATCTCAAGGTCGAACGGCACACCGTCGCGCAGCGACTGGAGGTACCGCACGAGCTCCTCCACGTTATTCAACGCCGACCAGTACTTTCCGACGAACCTGCCGATCGTCGCTTCATCGGCACTGTAGCTCTGACCGAAGAACCAGCGCGCCCGCCCGTGGTAGGCCAGAAGGTCGTCTCGAGCGCCCCGGTCGGGAATCGCTTCATGCAGCATTCGCTCCGACTCGGCGATCGAGAACTCCCAGGTTGCCCGATAGTTGAGAACGTCGGAAACGTCCAGGGTATAGAACGAGTAGTAGCGCGAGGCATCGAGGTATTCCTTGGCACGCTCCAGGCCGTCGCTTCCGCGCTTTACCTGAATGTGGTCGGCGTCCGCCCCGTAACGCGGCACTGCCTCCGATGCAACTGCCTGCAGCACGCCGGCGACCCACAAGCCCTCAAAGGTGCTCCCGCTGTGCCCTTCCTGAATGCGCCCGAAACTGAACAGGTAGTTCTCGCGCGACGGTCGGCCCTCGGTGAGCGTTTTCAGCATATGCAGCTCACGCACCGAGTTCTGGATCAGATTCGCGGAAAACGCCCCCCTCTGCATCGCATCGATTGCCCCCGGCCAGATGTAGACCGAGTGCCTGACGCCGATCCCCATCCGGGGAATGCCGCCGAGTGCACGGGGGCCCTTCTCCGGATCGATGTGGCGCAAGTAGCGCGCTAGGGTGTCCATGTCGGTTGGGTGCAGTCGCACGACCGTTGATCCATCGCCGACACTGCGACTAAACGGGGTATCCGATACCAGGTCACCCGCGTTCTTGCCGGCGGGTGCGAGCTCCAGCAGCACGCGTCGGCCGTCGCCCACGCTTTCCGCCAGACACCAACGCGAGCCATGCCGATAGACGTACGAACCGGGATACACCCGTAACTGTTCACACTCAAAGGCACCGTCGCCGGCTATCCGCGGCCGGACCGGATCCAACGCTGCGAGGGTCTTGAAGAAGCCCTCGGGGGCCCGCTTGACCTCGCCGTAGACTTCCTCAGGATTCCATGAGGCGGTATCCAGCACCGCCGGATTCTTCCGCGGGTCAATTCGGAGGGCACCTACTTCAATACTGCTCATCACGTTACTCCGTACGCTCCTGCGTCAATCTCTGCAGCCGCTCGCCGATCATCGCGTTCATGCTGCGATATCCCTCTATGAACTGATCCAAGGTCGCTTTGACCGGCACCCACGACGCGACGCGGCTCGCGTCACTCTGCGCCAGGGAGAGCGGATTCTCGGGTCGCCCGAACGTTCCGTCCGCCGGACTCCACCAGGCCTGTCGAAACAACTCGCTCGCACAGAGCGTCTCAACAACCTCAGCCGGCGTTGCACCCTGTACGGCGTTGAGATCAAACTCTCGCGGGCGAGCGTCAAACGCCCTCCGAACGTTCGGGAAGACCGTGATCCCGGGCACGCCGAGCATCTCGGTAATATCCGGGAACCAATCGTCATAGTCTCTCAGCGACGCTATCAGCAGCCGAACCCGTGACGGATCGATTCCCAGCCCCCCTTCACCCGCGGAACGGTACAGTGAATGACACACCTTCCGCGCAACGGCCACGCCGGCCCAGCGGGCCGCTTCCACGCCGCCCGGCACTCCCGCGTCCGACAGCTCGTCCCGGACAGGGTAGGCCAGTCGGCCGTTCATCAGCGCGATGTTCGAGACCAGCGCCGTCCCTCCTCGAATTGCGTCGGCGAGCTCGGTCGCCTGAAACATCGAGAACGTCAGGGTGAGGGTCACGCCGATCCCACGTTCGGTGAGCTCGGCAGCCGCCTGCTTCCCGGCCGGGGTAGCCGGGATCTTGATCAGGACGTTCGGTACACCGTGCAGGCGCCGTTGCAGGTCCGCGTAGACCTCCGTCGCTTGCTTAACCATCGCGTCGCTGTCGGCATAGTGTTCTGGGCTCACCTGGAGGTTGACCTGCCCCTCGCGCCCCTCGGTCACCAGAAAGATGTCGCGAAGCATTCTGCAGTTATGCTCCACGACTTCAGTCGTTATCACCGAGTTGAGCCGGCGTATAAACTTGTCTCGTTCGTTCTCCGGACCGGTTAGCGCTCGTCGAATCGCCTCCTCGCCATGCTGTTCCCGGATGATGGTGTCGATTCTACGATTCCACCCGGTTGGATCGGTGTCCCAGGCGACCTTGATCAGCACCGGGTTTGTGGTCTGTGAGCACGCCCCTACACGCAAGGCATGCTCCAGGAACGCGGCGTAATCGTTACCGAGCGCGGTGCGCGTCTCGCCGCGAAGATACGCTTCAGCGATTCTTCGCAGGTTCGAGTCACGGTATTCGTCCCACATCGCCGCGATGTGCTCGCCCGGCTCATCCACCCGCACCTGCTCTGCGATTCGGGCTGCATCACCCGCATCGCCGACGCCTTCTGCGCCTAATCGGGACAAGAGCTCGCTCCCGATGCGTTCGGCAAGCTCGGCCCCTCGCTCCGGCCGCTGCCGGGTGAGCTCGCCGAGCAGCGCCTGCATCCGCTGCGCAGACTCGGGAATCCCCGCCTGCCCCGTCTGCCCCGTCTGCCCCGCCTGCCCCGTCTGCCCCGCCTGTCCCGCCTGCCCCCCTGCGCGCCAGGCGGGCAGAAAGCTCCCGAGATCAAGCGCCAGCTTCAAGCAGAAACGCAGAATACTGCGCTGTTCCGCGACCGACGCGCCATCAAACACGCCCGCGACCTGTGTTGCAAACGTTTGCAGGTTGCGTTCACGCTCGTCCGGACTCCAGCGGAACAGCGCCTGGCCGCTTGCTTCTTCGATTTCACCGGCACGAACCCGTTCGAGCAGCAGCTCGACCGGCTCACGCTGTTTGCGCTCGCGCTCTGCGCGAATCTGTTCGCGTTGTTCCTGTGCGGGAACTGCGCTCATCGCTACACCTCCTGTCCGTACTCTGCGAGCGCTTCGCTTCGCAAGGTGCTGCCTGCGCCCGGCTGTTCGGGTCGACGGTACTTCCCGTGCTTCACCTCGATCGGCTCCTCAAAACACTCCCGGATCCACGGAATGTATTCAAGCAGCGTCGCGGCCGGATGCGCATAGGCGAGATGAACGTGCACCTGTCCCATATCCCCGACATGCGGGACTACCGGCAAGCGGTACGCCAACGCCAGGTCGGCCACCCGAATCCACTCCGTGATGCCGCCCAAGCGGGTTATATCCGGCTGAACCCAATGCACCGCGCCCGAGGAGATGAAATCGCGAAACGCATCCAGCGAGTACAACTGCTCGCCGAGCGCGATCGGCGTACTGATCCTGCGCGCCAACTCGATATGACCCGGCAGGTCGTCATAGAATATCGGCTCCTCAACCCACAGCACGCCCAACTCAGCGAGGCGCGGGGCGGCCGCAAGCATCGTAGTGAGCCGCCAACGTCCGTTACAGTCCACCGCAAGCTGCCGGCGAGGGCCGATTACCTCACGCACCCGCTCGACACGATGCAGATCCGCGTTGGGATCATCCGAGCCGATCTTGATCTTGACGCCGTTGTATTCTTCTTCCTCGACCAGCCGCCGGCAGTTTTCGGCCACCGTTTCAGCGTCAAGACTCAACCAGCCCCCGTCGGTATTGTAGGCCGGCAGCGCCACTTTGGTGGCCCCGCCCAGCAGCTTCCAGAGCGGTTGCTCGGCAGCCTTCGCTTTAATGTCCCACAACGCCGTGTCCACCGCGGCCAAGGCCAGGTGAGTGATCCCGGTCCTGCCCACCCACTGCACCGGCGGGTGTCCATACATGACCGACCACAGCCGCTGGACGTCGCAGGCGTCCTCGCCCAGGAGGAGCGGCGCGTACGAATCTCGGATGCATGCGCTTATCAGCCGGTCGGAAGGCAGATGCGCGTGCGTGCCGGTATAGCCGAACCCTTCCAGTCCTCCCGCGGTCCGCACCCGAGCTCCGACAACCCCCCAATGCGTGACCGTATGCGTGCTATCCTGGACTACGCGGCCCGTAACCGGGACATGCAGAATGAACGGCTCTACCTCGGTGATGGTGGTGTTCCGTGACATCGACTCACTCCACCGGTTGCAGCATCAGCTTCAGTCCGACCTTGTTCTCGAACTGCTGAAACGCATGCTCCCACTCGGTGAGCGGCAGAACATGCGAAATAAGCGGATGCGTCCGCACCTTACCGTCGGCGACAAGCTGAATCGCCGCTTCCCAGGAACTGCGCTTTGAGCCGATTGAGCCGGTTAGCTTCAGCTCCTTGAAACACACCTTCTCGAACTCGATGGTGACGGGGCGGCCGAATAGGCCGACCTGAGTGAACTGCCCACGCTTACGAATCGCACGCAGCCCGGAATCAACCGCCTTCTCACTGCCGGCGCACTCCAGAACCACATCAACGCCCGCGCCGTCGGTGAGCGTTTTGATCTCCTCTTCCAGATCGGTTGTCCCGACCTCAATCGTCCGCTCTGCCCCAAGCTGCGCCGCAGCGTCCAGCCGCTCCCGGTCAACCGAGGTACCGGACACGATCACCCGTGCCCCCAGCGCGCGAGCGGTTTGCAGCGCCAGCAGCCCGATGGCACCCGGCCCGGTTACGAGCACCCAGTCTCCCTCTGTGATGCTCGTCAGATCGATCGCGGCATGCGTTACACACGCCAACGGTTCCAGCATCGCTCCGGCCCGAAAGTCTATGCTCTCAGGCAGCCGATGCACCCGGTCGCCCGGCACAACCGTGTAGCGCGCGAACGCACCATTATGCCAATATCCCAGGGTCCGCCGCTGATTGCAGAGATTATAGTAGCCGTCACGGCAATGGCGGCATTCTCCGCAGTAGCTATACGCGGTCTCCGAGGTCACACGGTCGCCGACCGCACAGCTCGTAACACCCGAGCCAACCTCCACCACCGTCCCCGCGAACTCGTGTCCGGTGGTAACCGGCGGATTGATCGGGATGTCGATATCGTAATGGTAGATGTGAAGGTCCGATCCGCAGATTCCGGTATTCGCAATCTCGATCTTAACCTCACCGAAGCCGGGCGTCGGTTCTTCCAGATCCCGGATCTCCATATTACCCGGGCCTTTGTCGTACTTCACCAGCGCTTTCACCGCTACACCTTCCTTATCACATCAAGACTCTACATCACCTCGGCGGCGTTACCCGCCGCCGGGAAAGCGCAGACGCTCAGCACCACACGGCTCAGTTAAAGATCAGGTCCGGCAGCCAGAGCGACAGCTGCGGTATAAAGGTCACGAGCAGCAGCACGATCACCAGCGGTATGATGAACACCGCCGTAGCTTTGGCGCAGTCCTCGAACGGCATCCTGGCTACGCGCGACAATACGTAGAGCACCATCCCCACCGGCGGCGTGAGCAGACCGATCATCAGGTTCAAGATCATGAAGATACCAAGATGCACCGGATCAATCCCGATTGACAGGGCTACCGGCAGCAGAACCGGCACCATGATCGTGATCGCGGCGATCGTCTCCATGAAGAACCCAATCACGAATAAGACAGCGTTGATGAGCAGCAGGAGGATAATCGGATTCTCGCTGATCGTGAACAGCATCTCGCCGAACATCGCCGGCACGCGCATCACGGTCAGGATCCAAGCGAAGATAGAGGCCCCGGCAACGATAAAGAGAATCACCGCGGTGGTCTCGAGCGTATCCAGGCTGACCGCAACGAACTGCTTGAAGGATATCGACCGATACACCACAACACCGAGCAGCAAGCTGTAGGCCGAAGCCGCGATAGCTGCCTCGGTAGGCGTGAATATACCGAGCGCAATACCGCCGATAATCAGTATTGGAGTGAACAGCGCCGGCAACCCTTTCCACAGCGTGCGGAACACGTTCGTCACGCTGAACTTGGCGTCCACCGGGTACCCGCGTCGGTGTGCAAAAAACCGGATCAACACCATGAGCGAAAGACCCATCAGAAGGCCCGGCACGATCCCGGCGATAAACAACCTCCCGATTGAGGCCTGGGCCATAACCCCATACACCACTAACGGCAGGCTCGGCGGGATGATCGGGCCTATGGTCGAAGACGCCGCGGTTATCGCCACCGAGACGTCCCGATCATACCCTTCATCGGTCATCGCTTTGATCTCGATGGTTCCCAGACCACCCGCATCGGCGACCGCAGCCCCGGACATACCGGCGAATATGATGCTGGCGCCGACGTTGACGTGCCCCAGGCCGCCGCGCATCCACCCCACGAGGGACCGAGCAAAGCCGAAGATATGAGTGGTCAAGCCTGCAGCATTCATCAGGTTCCCTGCAAAAATGAAGAACGGCACCGCGAGCAGCGGAAAGCTGTTCACCCCTCCAACGAGGCGTTGCATAATGATGAAGTCGGGAACGCGCTGAGTGATGTACACCCATGCCATCGAGGCGCCCCCCAGCGCTATCGCGATTGGAACGCCCAAGATCAGCAGCACCAAAACACCGATGATGACAAATGCTGTCACGTTGAACCACCTCCCTTGCTCTCCGACTCTGCTCCAATCCGGTCTTCGCGGCACGACGGGACGTACGCGTCGCGCCAGTGTCGGTATGCAAGCACAACCGACCAAACAAGCATGAGCGCGAAGCCGACCGTCACTACCAAGTAAATCCATCCCAACGGGATCCGCATCGTGACCAGGTAGCGCCGCATCGTAATCGGGATAATCCGGTATCCCAACCAGAGGCCGATGATCATAAACACCACTCGAGACAGATCCACGAACGAGATAAAGGCTCGGCCGACTTTGCGTGGCAGGTAGCGGTAGAGAAACTCCACGAATATGTGCGAGTTCCTGCGCACCGCCATGATTGACCCGGTGAAGGTGACGCAAACGAGAAGGTAGCGAGCTCCTTCTTCGGTCCACGGCATAGAGAAGCCCAGGAAGTAACGCGTGAAAAATTGCGAGAACACGACCAAGGACAAGAACCAGAAGAATGCCAACGCAATATAGTCCTCAATGTGGTAATCACGGTAGGAGAACTCCGGCTCGGCGGCAGCTTGTTCCTTGATCAGTTCAATTATCTCGTCGGTTCCACTCCGACCCTCGTCAGGTCTTTCGTTACTCATTTTCCCTTTGACCTCGTTGAAAAGCGTTAATCCATTGCTCTGATTTCACGTCATCTGAAGACAAAAACCGGGAGAGCACAGCACTGTCGCTCTCCCGGCCGGAAATTCGTCGCTGCATTTGCTAAGAGGGTAGACCGTTACTCAGCGAGCTCCAGCATCCTCTCGAGCGTCTCCTCACTCCAGGGCGCGTCAGGCCCTCTCCACTTCGGCTCGACCGCTTCCATCAAAGCATCGCGGTCGATATCCCGGACGATGGTCAGACCCTGCTCCTCAAACCACTCGGCAAGCTCCAGCTCTTCGTCGTATATCGCCTGTGAGCTGCGCATCGCGGCTTCCCAGAGAACCTCCGACAGAATCTGCTGGTCCTCGGAGCTGAGGTTATCCCAGAGGTCTCCGCGAACCACGGTCTTGAGGGTATTGGTCATGTGCCCGGTGAGATTGATATAGTCCTGCACCTCGTAGAACGCCATTCCCCTGATCGTCGGCAGCGGGTTCTCCTGCGCATCCACCACGCCCTGCTGCAGCGCGAGGTAGACCTCGGCGAAGGCGATTGGGGTGGCACTCGCGCCGAACGCGTCGGCGAACATCAGGTACAGCGGGGCGTCCGGAACGCGGATCGATAGACCGCTCCAGTCGTCGAGCGTCCTGATCGGCCGGCTGGAACTCACGTGGCGAACGCCGTAGTACGTCGGTGCCACGATGTGATGCCCGGTCTGATTGCGATATCCCTCAGCCAAGTCCTGAAACAGGTCGCTTTCAGCGAAAGCCATCCAGTGCTCAAAGTCTCGGAAGACCATCGGTCCCTCGGCGATCGCAAGCTCCCCGTAATCACCGGCGAGAAAGGCCGCTCCGGCATAGATGATGTCGGAAGTTCCCAGGTCCAGTCCTTCGGCGATCTCAGACTCGCTGCCGAGCTGCGCCGCAGGGTACACCGTCACCGTAATACGCCCGTCGGTCCGTTCCTCGATCTGCTCAGCCGCCCATACCGCCTCCTGGTGATACGCGAGATCGGGCTCGTAGACGTGCGCGAAACTCAGTTCCATTCTGTCAGGCTCAGCCGCGCCACGGGCGAATGCCAACCCACCGGCAATCAACACCAAAGCCAACATCATTACAGACAGTTTCCTCATACGAAACCTCCCTTTGTCGATATAGTAATATACTAACCGTATACCAGTTAGAATTATAGGCCCGGGTTTTGAAATCTGTCAAACCGAAAAATCCGGCGATCGGGCAACCGAATAACCGGGAGGCTCGGAGACGGGGCATCACTCGCACGCGTGCCGGCCAATCTCCGGGGCAGGCCGAGCCCCGCCCGGTCCAAGCCCCATTACCCCTCACGCACCCATACTGTTTTGACATTGACGAACTCTCTGATACCGAAGTACGAGAGCTCGCGGCCGTAGCCGCTGCCTTTTACGCCGCCGAACGGCATGCGCGGATCTGAGCGCACAAACTCGTTGACAAACACGCATCCGGCTTCGATCTCATCGCGCGCAATCCGTTTGCCGCGCTGGAGGTCGGCGGTGAATACCGCTCCACCGAGGCCGAAGAAGGTATCGTTCGCCACCCGGATCGCCTCGGCTTCATCTCCGACCCTGATGATTGCCGCTACCGGGCCGAACAGCTCCTCCTCGTAGGCCGGCGTACCGGGCGCCACGTTTGTAAGCACTGTCGGCGGATAGTACGCCCCGGGGTCCTCCGGAACCTCACCGCCCAGAAGACATACTGCACCGCCGCCGATACTGCGTTGCACCTGGTCGTGGAGCTCGTTCCGGAGGTCGACGGTCGCCAGGGGACCGATCGCGGTGGCCTCGTCCAGAGGATCCCCGACTGTTCGGCTCGCCATCGCTTCCACAAACCGCCGTTCGAACTCCTCGGCCACCGGCTCCACTACGATGAAACGCTTGGCGGCTATACAGCTCTGCCCCGAGTTAAATAGCCGTGCAGTCACACAACTCGTTACTGCATGCTCGAGGTCCGCGTCTTCGAGGACCAGATACGGGTCACTGCCGCCGAGCTCAAGCACGCATTTCTTGAGGTTGCGCCCGCAGGCCTCGGCCAGGCTTCGCCCCGCCGGCGTACTCCCGGTTAGCGTCGCGGCCGAGATCTCCGGCCGGTCGATAATCTCGGCGATTCGCCGCCCGCCGACCACCAGCACGCGGAACACGTCGTCCGAGAACCCGGCATCGGCCATAAGCTGCTCGATTTCAAGCGCGCAGCCGGTAACATTGGAGGAGTGCTTGAGCGCCACGGTGTTGCCCGCCATGAGCGCCGCAGCGCCGAAACGGAAAAACTGCCAGAACGGAAAGTTCCAGGGCATCACAGCAAGCACAGTGCCCAGCGGTTGATACCCGATCAGGCTTTCGGTCGCCTCGGTCTCGACCAGCTCCTCCGCTAGAAATGCCGCACCGTTCTCGGCGTAGTACTCACATACCCAGGCACATTTCTCTATCTCGGCCCGGCTATCTTTGAGCGGCTTGCCCATCTCCTGCGTCATGATCCAGCTATAGCGATCCGTGCGCTCGCGCAGCAACCCGGCGACGGTGGTAAGACGGGCCGCGCGCTCCTGCAGCGGAACTCTGCGCCACCGGCCGAACCCATCCGCAAGCACTTCCAGGGCACGCCCGACCTCCTCGTGAGACATCTCCGGATACTCACGAATCAGCTCGCTGGTGGCAGGGTTTATCGACTCGATCGCCACGCAGCTACTCCTTCTTTAGTATTGAGATCAAATTTTCCAAAAGATCGTTCTCTTCGGCGACCTTGAACAGATTCGTCAGGACAAAGTCGGGCAGCTCAATACCACTTCGATGCGCCTCTTCACTTCGTTCCCATTCCATCTCGCCCGGTAGATAGATGCGATCCACGCCTTTGGCCTTCGGCGCGTTCTTGATCTCCCGAATCATCGAGTCCATGCGCGCCTTGAACTGATCCGCCTCCATAAAGCTCTCCACGCTCATAGCGATGAAGGCATGACCTTCGTCGGCCGGTTTCGGCTCTTCCTCCAACCAACGCCCGATTCCGGAGAGAAATGAGGCGCCGGTAAGCACGCCGGACAGGATCTCGATCAAGAGCGCGATGCCGTAGCCCTTGTGCCCTGCCATCGGTTGAATGGCTCCCCGTGCAGGGTACGCAGAGGTGTCTGTAGTCGGCCGGCCTTCCTCGTCCACCAGCCAGTTGTCGGGAATGGGTTTGCCCGCTGTCTTGGCAGCGATCACCTTGCTGATGGCGACAACGCTGGTCGCAATATCCATAAAGACCGGACGCTCCTCCCCCGCCGGAACTGCGTAGGCCAACGGGTTCGTTCCCATCACCGGCGCCCGCGCCCCGGGCACCGTCATGCAGACGTCCACATTGCTGAATGACAGGCCGATCATATTGTGCTCCACTGCCATCAGCGCATAGTACCCGGCAGCCCCGTAGTGGCTGCTATGACGCACTCCGGAATACGCAATTCCACTGCTTCTCGCTTTATCGATCGCGGAACGCATGGCCAGTTGCGAGGAAACCATCGGCATCGCATAGTGACCATCTATGAGCGTCCAGCCTGGGCCTTCGGAGACAATCTCCGGCTCAACGCCCGCATTGAGCGCCCCTTTCTTTACGTTGTTGAGCAGCGGTACCAGTTGCCGCGTACCATGCGTAAACGTTCCCCAGGTATCCGTGGTTACTAATACCTCGGCAGTCTGTTCGGCGTGTCGGCGGGAGAGACCTGCCTGCTCCATCGCTCGCATACAAAACAGCTTCAGATCATCCGGGTTGACGCGTGAACCCACATACTGTTGAGCCTGTTCCACTTCGTTGCCTCCTTGCCTATCGGTATCCGCCTGCTCACCGTGATCTGATGAACATGACACTCTGAACGGTCTCCGCGTCCGGCCCGGTGCCCGGGCCCCGGCCACCCACGGAAACCCCGACGAGGACTGATTGTATCACATCGTATTTGAGGGGCAATTGGGGGGGCAACGCGTACCGCCTCTGCGGCATTATCAGCGTCTGTCAGCCGACGCCGTCTACCTGGTAATCGGCCAACACGTCCCACTTGAAGCCTAAACCGGTCCCCGGGCGCTCCGGCAGAACGGCAGCGCCCGCATCCAGCTGCAGATTGTGAGTAAGAAACGCATCCAGGCCGAACCGATGTACTTCCAGGAAGCCGGCGTTCGGTGTGGCGCCAAGCAGGTGAGCGTGCACGTCATGTGCACCGTGAGAGCTAACCGGAACGCCACGCGCGCCGGCAGTTGCGGCCACTTTTCTCCAGGCGGTTACGCCACCGACATTGGTGACATCGGGCTGCAGCACTGCGACCCTCCCTCGCCGGCCCATGCGCTCGAACTCAGCCTCGGTATGCAGGTTCTCACCCGTTGCGATCGGGACTCCCAGCGCCGCGAGTTGTCGGTGCCCTTCCTCGTCGTCCGGCGCAATCGGCTCTTCCAGCCAGTACAGATTTTGATCGCGGAGCGCCTGTATCGCGCGCATCGCAGCATGCGTGGACCAGCGCATATTCGCATCCGCCATCAAGGTGAACTCCCATCCGAGCTCCCGGCGGACGGCACGTACGCGTGCTACATCTTCTTCCAGGCGATCCCGTCCAACCTTGATCTTAACCGCCGTGAAGCCTTCCGCCCGATACTCCCTGACCTCGGCCAGCAGCTCATCGAGGGTAAACTCCAGGTCTACCCCGCCGGCGTACGCCGGAACGCGGTCACGTGCCCCGCCGAGAAACCGCCACAACGGCTGCCCGGCGCGCTTGGCGGACAGATCGTGGAGAGCCATGTCTACCGCCGAGGTCGCGAATCCCGCGATCCCCCCACGCCCCACGTAGTGGAGGCGCCACCACATCGCCTGCCAGACCGCCTCAGGCCGAGTGCTGTCCAGCGTCTTCAGCAGTGGCGCCACCTCTCGCTCGATCAGCTCGCGAATCGCCGAGCCCCCGTAACCGACGGTGTAGGTGTACCCGACGCCGTCATAGCCCGCGTCGTCCCACAGCCGAACCGTAACCAGCTCGAACGAGCCGATCTCACCGTGGGTGGAATCGCTCAGTGTCCGAGCGAGCGGGATTCGGTAATGCCCGGCTTCTACGTTTGCAATTCGCGCTGTGTTACTCACAACGGCGCCGCTTCATCCGCTACCGCGAGACACTCAGGCCATGCTGCACCGGCCTTATAGGCGGGCCCATGCCGCATCAAGCGTCTGCTTGGATTGCTCAATGACCTGTTGCTGGGTCAGATCCCCGAACACACTGACCTCGAAGCTGAGAAACGGCTTGCGTGCTTTGCTGAGGTACCCGCCGTCCAAGAGCACTTTCAGATAATCGGCAAGCTCATCAACCCCGTTTTCTCCGTCGGGAATACCGAGCGGCGGATGCTCATCGCCATTCATCGGATGCTCGGGCTTCTCCATGACGCAATTGCCCATGTGCGCGTGCACAACGTATTCTCCCGCAGCAGCCCAGGCATCCTGAGCGCTTTCACCCTGCAACGGAAGATGGCTCAGATCGATCATCAAGCCGAAACTCGGAATGCTCTTGCGGACCTCCCTCGCGACCTCGGCCGCTTCCTCATTGGGGCCGATCAGGCAGTTCTTCCCGTAAGGGACCCGATCGAAGGTCTCCAGCACCAGCGGCGTACTCCCGTGATTACCGAGCTCCCTGCCGATCTCAACAAGCGACTTAACCAGCTGTTCCTTAGCGCGGTCGCGATTGGACTCGGGTACGTCCTTACCACTGAGCAAGCCAAACCCATGTGCACCGAGCTCGTAGGCCTGAGGAATTACCGAAAGCACCGCATCGACACCCCGCCGGCGTTCATTCTCGTCCAGATGGTTGATATCGAGCTTCTGGGTGAGGAGCACCGGCTGGGCTCCAAAAGCCACCGCCTTTCCACTGCGCCGAATTGCCTCGGCGACCGCCTTGCGCTGAGCGTCGTCGTTGATCCACGAGACCTCGACTGCTCCAAAGTAAGGGTCATCAAGGATGGTGTTGACCGTACTCGGGTCGCCTGCTCCCTTTATGCAGTCTTTCCACAGCATAAAGTGGACAAGTCCAATCTTGGCGTATTCTTGAATCGGTTCCTTCATAGCTCCCTCCTCTTCAGCGCTCTTTCTTGGCTTCAATCGCCGACCGAGCCGCTTTCACGACATCCTCAACCGCGAGTCCGTAATTGTCCAACAGCATCTCATACGGGCCGGTTTCGGTAAAGCGGTCGGCGACTCCCACACGCCGAACCGGCACAGGCGCATGGTCGCACACAACCTCGGTCACCGCGCCGCCGAGCCCGCCGAGCACATTGTGTTCTTCCGCGGTGACAATTGCTCCGGTTTCCCGCGCGGCCGCTGCTATTGCATCTACGTCAAGCGGCTTGACGGTGTGCATCTCGACGACTCGCGCCTCAATCCCGCTGCTCTGCAGAGACTGCGCGGCCTGCAACGCGCGGTCCACCATCACTCCGCACGCGATGATGGTAACGTCTCCGCCCTCACGCACCGTGACCGCCCGGCCGATCTCAGGGCTGTATCCGTCATCGAACAGCACCGGCACGGCGTTCCGGTTGAGCCGACAATAGACCGGACCATCCCAGGCTGCAATCTGGGGAAGAAAACTGCTGAGCGAGTTGGGGTCGCTCGGCACTACAACCGTCATATTGGGAAGACTGCGCATGATCGCGAGATCGGTAATACAGTGGTGAGTGGGGCCGTCGAACGAATCCGAGAGGCCGGCGTACGCCCCCATCAGTTTTATCTTCGCGCCTCCGTAACACGCGTGCGTTCTGACCATCTCAACAGCCCGGGTGGCGAAAAACGCTGCAAACGTGTTGGCGAGCGGAACTCTGCCGGCCAGCGCCAGTCCAACCGAGACGTCGACGAGCGCCTGTTCCGCAATCCCGACGTTGAAGAACCGGTCGGGGAACACCTCGGCGAACATGAAACTGTGATCGGAGTTCGACACGTCCGCGCTCAGCACGACGACATCCGAACGCTCATGCCCGAGGGCAACAAGCGCGTCTCCATACGCTTTTCGCATTGATACTACTTCTGCCATTGCTTTAACCCTTCCTCGAGTTCCGCCAGCGCTGTCTGATACTGCTCGTCGGTCGGCGGCTGCCCATGCCAACGATGATCGTACTCCATAAAGCTCACGCCCTTTCCTTTGGTTGTGCGGGCGATGATTATGCTGGGCCGAGCGTGCACCTCATCCGCCCGGTCCAGCGCATCGAGCACCTCCGCCGCGTTGTGGCCGTGTATCTCCTGGACGTGCCACCCAAACGCCGCCCACTTCTCGGCGATAGGCTCGGTAGGCATGCTCTCGGCCGTGGAGCCGGTTTGCTGGGTCCCGTTGTAATCAAGAATCGCCGTCAGGTTGCCGAGCCTGAACTTGGCAGCCGACATAACCCCTTCCCAGACAACGCCGGCGTTGACCTCGCCGTCACCCAGCACAACATAAACATTCGCCTTACTCGCGCGCGGTGAAGGCGTTAACTCAGCCGATGGCTTGCTTGTCGCCGAATCCCGCAACGCGAGCGCCATCCCAACACCGATCGCCACGCCATGCCCCAGCGGGCCGGCCGCAATCTCGACGCCGGGCGTCTTCTGCGGTTCAGGATGTCCCTGCAGCCGACTGTTGAACTGACGAAAGGTCTGTAGTTCATCAGGCGGGAAGAATCCGCGGTGCGCGAGCACGGTGTACAGCATCGCACACGCATGCCCCTTCGAGAACAGCAAGCGGTCGCGACTCTCCCAGTTCGGATTTGCCGGATCCACCTTAAGATGGTGAAAGTACAAGGCCGACATGATCTCAGCAGCCGAGAAAGCGCCGCCCAGGTGCCCGGTCTGGGCCCGGTGCACCATTTTCAGCACCTCGATCCGATACTCCTGCGCCCGCCGGCTTATATCCGTAACGAGCTCCTCCGAGTGATAATGCATACTGCTTCGCCCTCATCTGATATATTTGATGTATATTACACTAGCTTGCCCGAGTTGTCAAACTCCGCTTAGCCGGTTCCGCGCAATATGCTTACGCCGAAGTTCGAGCCGCCGGTTGCGGTGCGGTCAGACGTTGCACTATACTCCAGCTCGAGATGGCGAAGGGTGACGAGAATCAAACACAGAAACGCGCCGTGGTCACCGGCGGGGGTGGGGCGATTCTCGGAGCGACGGCGACGCGACTGGCGGCCGACGGTTTTCGCGTGGCCGTATGGGACCTCTCGATAGAAAAAGC
This sequence comes from Spirochaetaceae bacterium, assembly GCA_003552985.1. GTDB lineage: Bacteria > Spirochaetota > Spirochaetia > DSM-27196 > SLAA01 > B1Sed10-166. Next base: position 29,771 of record PUPD01000026.1, on the reverse strand, counting down.
CCGGCACACGGTCGATGGGATCCGCCAGGGGGGAGGAGACGCCGTTGCAGTGCAGTGCGACGTAACGTCGCATGACAGCGTAACCGCTGCCTTGAATGATACGCTGGCGCAGTTGGATACGGTCGACCTCCTAGTGAACGGAGCCGGAGGCAGTCACGCGCGCACAACGACCTCGCCGGATCTATCGTTCTTTCACCTCAATCCGGATGATATCAGAAAGGTGATGGACCTGAACTACCTGAGCATAGTCATGTGTTGTCAGGCTGTCGGGAGAGTCATGGCCGAACGCGGTACCGGTGCAATAGTCAACATAACCTCGGTCGCCGGTATCCAACCACTGACACGGGCACTGGCCTATTGCAACGGAAAGGCCGCCGCCAACAGCTTCACGCAGTGGCTCGCGGTGCATATGAATCAGGTGTACTCTAAACAGATCCGGGTGAACGCCGTAGCCCCCGGATTCGTCCTAACCGAACAGAACCGCTTCCTGCTAATCGACGCTGAAACCGGCGCCCTGACCGAACGCGGCGAACAGGTACTCCAGGCGGTTCCGGCGGGGCGCTACGGCACTCCTGAAGAGGTCGCCGAGCTGGTCGCCTTCCTCGGCAGCGAGCGTGCCGCCTTCATCAACGGCGCCGTCGTTCCGGTGGACGGCGGCTTCCTCGCATACGCCGGCGTCTGAGCTTACTCTACTTCAAACCGCTTGAGTGTGTCCCAGTCGAGCTCTATACCGAGCCCGGGAGCAGTGGGCGGCTGAATAGTGCCGTCGACCATCGTGAGGTCTTCCTCCACCAGTTCTCGACGCAGCACCTCTTCGCATATCTGCGGTGGGAGATACTCGATGAAGGGGCAGTTGTGAGTCACAAAGGCCAAATGCGCAGCCGCGGAAACCGATATCCCGGTCTTCCAACAGTGTGGGACCACCAAACGCCCATGATCGCGCGCCATTTCACAGACGACTAGGGCCTCGGTCAGTCCACCGACCCGGCCAATATCAGGCTGAACAACGTCCAGTTTGCCGTATTCGATCGCCGCGCTGAACTCATGCCGGGTCGCAAGCCACTCACCCATGGCGATCTTCATAGGAGCTTCCTCTTGGAGCCGAGCATAGTCGTGCAGCTTGTCGACCCAAATTGGAGTTTCTAGGAAGAAGAGATTGAACTCACCCCAATCTCTGACTACTGCGATTGCGGACGCAAAGTCATCCCACATGTACTGCACATCGACCATGAGGGTGATCTCCGGTCCGATCGCGTTTCTCACAGCAGCAATGATCTCGGTGTGGCGCTCGTAGGACTCGACAAGATTGTTGTGCGCATACGGGCCGTTCAGCGTAACCTCAGCCTTCACGGCTCTGAAACCCAGCTCCTTCGCGCGGAGCGCCCATTCAACAAGGCTATCCCGATACATCTCGAAAGAGTCTCCTGACGGTTGCAGCGAAGCATACGGGGTCACGGCATCTCGCGCCTCGCCACCCAACAGCTGGTATACCGGCTTACCGGCGGCCTTGCCTTTGATGTCCCACAGTGCCATATCGACGGCTCCCAGCGCATGGATCAGGGCTCCCCGTCGTCCGTCCATCGCCGTACCGACATACACGCGCTCCCACAGCGACTCGATCTTCAACGGGTCCTGCCCAATCAGAAGATTCTTCATTCCGCGGCTCATCGTGTGCGTGGCGGGAGCTTCCAGGCAGGCGCGAGCTATCCACGGATTCAGGTCGGACTCGCCGACCCCGGTGATGCCTTCGTCTGTGTGTACCACCACCACGAAGCTGTCCTGCGCACTCGAAGTTTTCGTCACATCGAAGTTCGGGGCCAGCAGTACGTGCGATTCAATATCGGTGATCTTCACGGGTTTCCTCCCTCATCCTCACGGCATTCTACCGGTCAACGAATCAGCACAATATAGAGCAGCGGCAGAATCGCGCCTACCGCCGAGGTCGTCACAACCCAAGCTGAGTTTGCCAGATCGAGATCGAAACCGTAGACAACCGGCGGGATCAGCGCATTGAAGGCGACCGGCATTACCGAAAGGATGATCAGCACGTTGAAGGCAAGCCCATCGCCGACATTGGGTAGGCCAAGCGTAATTCCCAGCGGAATCATAAGCGCGGGCACTATCATGAACTTGATTATCGAAACCAGCATCACCTCTTTACGATAAGCCCCAATGCGCCCGAAGCTTAGCGAAAGCCCAATCGATAGGCCGATCAGCGTTGATATGACAGGTATTAAAAATCCTGCAAGCGGCTCAAGGAACGCCGGCCGGGCGGTGCCGGCCAGATTGAGTACGGTCCCGATTAGAATCGAGGCCAGCGGAATGAGTAGATACGGGCGTTCCAGGAGTACACCCGACGAAAAGGAAAAGCGTTCGCGATTCTCCAGACTCAGCTGATGCGAGATCGGATAGCCGAACGCGTAGTATGCAAACGACACAAACGTGTTGAACAAGGGGACCAGCGCGTAACCATCGTGCCCATAGAAAGCGAACACAACCAGCCCGCCCAGGCTGATTATGTTGGTGAAGGCCCCGGCAATAAAGACCGAAGCGGCGCGCTTAGGAGGAATTCGAAACAGATGATTCAAGACGATTGCGCTCGCGCCGCCGATGCTTACCGAGAGAATGCCCAGGAACGGAAACGTCAGCAAGATGCCGTGGCTGAGGGACAATCCCCAGAACGAGTTGATGATCGGAATCGGATTCAGAACGAAAATCGCCCCGATCTTGAGTGCTTTCGATATCCGGGCTCGGTTTTCGGTGATCGCGCCTAGCGGCGGCGCCGGGACAACGCGGATAACGTACCCGAGGACAACGCTTCCGAATGTCACTGTTAAGACTAACAGAAGCTCGTTCACAGAAGCAGGTTACCTCGTTATCCCGTCCCGGGCGCGGACGATAACCCGGCCGGGGCCGTCCCCGGCCGGCGTTTTCCGCAATTGCTCAATTTAAAAGGGCGCAGCGCTGAGCTCACTCCGACGCCGGCCGTACCGTGACGGTCTCGCCGGCCTGCACCTGGTCAAACACGCGTGCGTCAGCCGACACCTCACCGATATGGGCCCCTGCACTCGCCAGGGTGGGCGTCCCGTCCTGTCCGCTTGCCGGAGTGGCTCCGAAGAGAATACAGAACGCCTGCCCCGGAGGCCAATACGCCAGGCTTCCGACCGGCATACTCTCTGCCACCTCCGAGGAGTCCACATCAACCGTGAGTCCAATCGAAAAGTAGATCTCCTGGCCCCACCGATTGGCCGTGCCGGATACCGGCAGAGCTTTTGCAACGGCTTCCGCCGAAGGCGTGTCGTAGAGTTGCGCTTCCACGCTCACCGAGTTGGTCTCTATGACAATCTTACGCATATTTCCCCTCACTGAACTCAAGCGCCTCGCACAAAGCCAATCGCGCGTTAGTTGACCACGTTGATGGGCTCACCCTTCTGAAACGCACGGATATTATCCACCGTGATATCCATAAGCCGTATTCGCGCCTCAAGAGCTGCCCACGCGATATGGGGCGTGATCAGAATGTTCGGCGCGGATAACAACGGATTATCATCGGTGATCGGTTCCTTGGAGACGACGTCCACCGCCGCGCCGGAAAGGGTGCCGTCCTTCAGTGCCTGCGCGAGGTCAGGCTCATTCACAAGCCCTCCGCGGGCAGTATTGATAAAGAACGCTCCCTGTTTCATCCGCGAAAGCAGCTCTCTGTTAACCATGCCGGTATTCTTCGGCGTTTGATTGCAGTGCAGCGTTACGACATCGCTTTCGGCAAACAGCTCTTCCGGTTCACGCCATTCGAACTCATACGCAGCAGGGTTGCCACGGTACTCATCGTGCGCCAGGACCTGCATCTTGAACGCCTTCGCCAACTCGCCCACGCGCTGACCTATGCGGCCGAAACCGACGATGCCGATCGTCTTGCCTGCAAGCTCAGCCAACGGCGTCCGCCAGAACGAAAAGTCACCGCTCTTCTTCCACTCCCCCTTCTGAACCAGTTCCGCGTGCAAGCCCGGTCGGCGGAAATGGTTCGTAATCAGGGCGAATACATACTCCGCAACCGCATCAGTGCCGTAAACCGGGACGTTGGAAACGGAAATATTGCGCTCTCGCGCTGCTTCAATATCCACGATATTGTAGCCGGTAGCGAGCACGCTGATGAACTGGAGCTTCGGCAGCTGGTCAAGTGACTCGCGGGTTATCGGGGTCTTGTTGGTCAGCACGATCTCCGCGTCCTCTGCCCGCTCTACCACTTGTTCGGGCGGCGTGCGGTCATACACCGTCAACTCGCCGAGCTCTTCTACACCGGTCCACGGGTTGTCACCGGGGTTCAACGTGTATCCGTCGAGGACTACAATCTTCATCGCTCATACCTCCCTATGCTTTCGTGTCCGACGGCAACCCTCAGTGCCGCCGCTGAACCAGGACGTCTAGCTACAATCTGATATACCTGTGGTATATTATTACCGCAGGGGTGCGCCGCCTGTCAAAGGCCCCGCACCCGCTGAACGGCAATTCCCCCGTAGAACTCCCGGCGATCACACTGCCTTGGCCAGAATCTTGTTCATCCGCTTGACGAACTCGGCCGGGTCCTTTACCGGCGCGCCTTCCACCAGCAGAGCCTGATCCAGCAGCAGGAACGCCACGTCCTCGACCATGCCGTCGTCGGTGTGATTTCTGAGCGCTTCGACGATGGGATGCGACGGGTTGACCTCCAGAATCGGCTTCACCTCGGGTAGGTTCGTCTGCCCCATGGCGCGCAGTAGCTCCTGCATCTTCATGCTGGGGTCGTGCTCATCGAGAACGATGCAGGACGGCGATTCGTCAAGCCGTGAGGAAACGCGCACATCCTTGACTCGGTCGCCGAGCGCGCTCTTGATCCGCTCCACCACCGGCTTCAGCTCCTCGGCCTTCTCCTTGTCGCCCTCGTCCTTGATGTCCTCACCGACCTCACTGCGGTTGATCGGCTTGAGCTCGGTCTCCTGGTAGGTGCCGATCATCGGCACGACCATCTCGTCGATCTCGTCATCCATGATCAACACCTCGATATCCTTCTTGCGATAGGCCTCGAGCAGCGGAGAGTTGCGCAGCGTGTGCTCGTCGCCGCCGGTGATGTAGTAGATCGCCTTCTGATCGGGCTGCATGCGCTCTTTGTATTGGGCAAGGCTCACCCAGCCGTCGGCCTTGGTGGACTTAAAGCGCACCAGCTCGAGCAGCGTATCGCGGTTGGTGAAGTCGCCGTACAGCCCTTCCTTAAGCGGACGATTGTATTGCTCGATGAACTGCACGTACTTCTCAGGCTCGTCCTTGGCGATGCGCTCGAACTCGCCGAGGACCTTCTTCACCGAAGCCTGCCGAATGCTGCTCAGGACCCGGTTGTGCTGCAGCATCTCGCGGCTCACGTTCAGCGGGAGGTCCTCGCTGTCGATTACGCCGCGCACGAAGCGCAGGTAGGTCGGCATGAGCTCCTTCTCGTCGTCGGTGATGAACACCCGCTTCACGTAGAGCTTCACGCCGGGGCGGTAGTCCGCGTGGTAGAGGTCAAACGGCGCGGTCTTGGGCACGTAGAACAGCGTAGAGTACTCCAGCGTGCCTTCGGCATGCGTGTGGAGGTACAGAAGCGGGTCATCGGTATCGTGCGCAATCGCCTTGTAGAACTCGTGGTAGTCCTCTTCGGAGAGCTCCGATTTGGAGCGCTTCCACAGCGCCGAGGCTCTGTTGGCCTGCTCGACCGTCGGCGTTGAGCCTTTCTCTTTGCCGGAGTCGTCGTACTCCTTCTTTTCGTAATGCAGGTAGATCGGGAACGCGATGTGGTCGGAGTACTTCTTGACGATCTCCTCGATCTTCCAGCGGTTGGCGAACTCCCGGTTGTCGTCCGAAAGGAACACCGTCACCTCGGTGCCCTGCCCATCCTTCGGGGCTTCCTCGATCTCGTAGCCGCCCTTGCCGTCGGAGCGCCAGCGCCAGCCCTGCTCCTCGCCGGCCTTGCGGCTTCTGACCTCCACCTGCTCGGCCACCATAAAGGCGCTGTAGAACCCAACGCCGAACTGCCCGATGAGGTTGGAGTCCTTCTTCGCATCGCCCGAGAGCTGCGAGAGGAAGGTCTTGGTACCGGACTTGGCGATGGTGCCGAGCTGCTCGATCAGGTCCTCACGGTTCATGCCGATGCCGTTGTCGCTGATCGTCAGCGTTTCGTGGTTCTCCTCGTCGAACTCGATATCGATGCGCGGCTCAAACCCCATCCCCTTGAAGGCGTCGTCGGTGAGGGTGAGGTACTTCATCTTGTCGAGCGCATCGGACGCGTTGGAGATGAGCTCGCGAATGAAGATCTCGCGCTGTGAGTACAACGAATGCACAATGATGTCGAGCAACTGACTCACTTCAGTCTGAAATTCGTGCTTTTCCATATGCTTCGCTCTCCGTCTTATGGTGCGTATAGTCTGTACGTCTCTGTACGATAGATGCACTGCGTGCCGCACACCCCGCGGTGCAGACTGCGGACACCATGCCTTGTAATAGGATATCGGAAGTATACTACCGCCCGGCACCGAGCGGCAACGATAGCCGCCGCGGGAGGCGTCGGTGCCGCGCGCGGGGACCCCTTCGGCCGCGGCTACAGGTCGTGGAGCAGAATACGAGAGTTGCGCGTGCGGTCATAACGTTCGCGCTTGCCGGGCGGCAGGTCCTGCACCGTTCCGGGATAGAACCCATGCATCGAGAACCAGTCGTAGGTCTGTGTCGTCAGCGCGAAGACCTGCCGGCAGCCGCGCCGCCGTGCCTGCGCGAGCAGATACTCGACGATCTTGCGCCCCGTGCCGCGTTCGGCGTGCCGCGCATCTACCGCGACGGCAGCCAGCTCGGCCTTTCCGCCCTCATACTGGTGCAGTGCGCCGCATCCGTAGATTGTCCCGTCGGTCTCGAACACCACGTAGTCGTCGAGCTGCGCGCGCAGGTCGTCTTCATTGCGCGCTACCAGCACGCCGCTTTTCACCAGCGGCCGCATGATCCGCAGCACATCGGAGATGTCTTCCGGCGTCAGCGGCCGAATGCTGTCGTACACATTGGCGTGTATCATTGTGCCGACACCGAGGTTTGAGAAGATCTCCTTGAGGACCACCCCGTCGATGCGTCCGTCGACGATATGCACGCGCGCAACCCCGCCGGCGGCGGCTGCCACGCCGCGGCGCACGAGCTCCACTCCCGGGCGCTCGGCGTGGCGCTCGTTGAGCTCCAGAAAGCGGCGGGCTTCAGCCACATCCATGCGATGCACCCGCCGGTCGGTGGTAACCTCAAAGCGCTCGTCGAGCTCGTACTCGCCGGTGGTGATGCCGTTGAACTCGGTGATAAAGAAGAGCTTCTGCGCCCCAAGCTGCACCGCGAGCTCCTGGGCGAGCTCATGCGAGGAGATGTTGTACGGCTTGCCGGCCGCGTTCCAACCCACGCACGGGAAGATCGGCACAAGCCCGTCGTCGAGCACCTTCTGTACGTGCTCGAGCTTGATGCGGTCCACCGTGCCGGTATCGCCGAAGTCAACGCCGTCGCGCACGCCCATGCTACGGGCACGCACCCAGTTGCCGATCACCGCGTTGGTTCCGCGCGCGGTCAGCAGCGTCATCAGATGGTTGGAGACATCGAATGCCGCCATCTTGATGAACGGGATTGCATCCGGCGGCGAGATCCGCACCCCTGCATGCCGGCGATTCTCTACCCCGTAGCCGGCCAGAATCTCATCGATACGCTGCGACGCGCCCGGCACAAGGACCATGCGGATGCCGCTTTGCTGCAGCAGGACGAGATCCTTCACCACCTCGGCGAGCAGGCCGTGCAGATTGATCGCATAATCGATATGGAGCACAAAGGTTCCGCCGCGAAAGCGCTGGGCATAGAGGAATACCTCGCGGATCAGATCCACGTGCTGCTTGATTGCGTCGGACTCCACAAAACGCTCCATTGATACCAGGCCTTGCTGCTATTGATACTGAATGAACACCGGGCGCGGCTCCAGCTGCAGCACCTCGGCCGGCGTCATCAGCGGGTCATCGTAGCCTCCGGCGCGCCAGCTCTTGGGGTAAAACAGCTTGAAGCCCTTCAACGGCAGATTATCAAACCGCAACAGATAGTTCCAGGTGTTGAGCTTGATCCGGGGTGAGCCGAACCCGTCCATGTTGTGAACTACGTCCACGCGCTTGAAATCGCTACGTACCAGGTGCGCCTCCTCGATCATGCGGCGGTGAAACTGGTGCACCACGAATACGCGCCTGCCCGGAAGGTCGTTATCGATCAGATACTCCTGTATCATCTCCTGCGCGGCATTCACCTCCTCGGCATGCACCCCGCCGACCTCCTGTCCGGGCACCTCGGTGGCCCACTCCGGATCTATCGCGAGATGCACGTTCGGATACCGGAGGTAGGGGAGCATCTCGGTGATTGCGCGTTCCACGCTGTGACGGCCGATCTGATGATCGAGGATCACCAGAACGTCACGATTGAGCGCATACTCTATCCATTTGGTGAGAAGCGCCTCCGGGAGCCGGCCGAGCTCACCGTCGGGGAAGACGGTAGCGTACACCAGGTGAAAACCCGGGAGCACCTTACGGCCTGCCTCGCGTGAGAGCTCCGCGTACTCCGCGGCGCGGCGTTTCAGAAGCTCGGCAGTTTGCTCAAGCGGCTGTTCGCCGAGGATGCCCATGCGGTCCGACCGGGGATTGCCGTAGTAGGCAACGATATCGTGCGTCTCGAACAAGCTGGGGTACAAGGCGCTGCGGCGTCGTGGTACTAGCTTCGGCCGTAGCCGGCGCTCGATCTCAGGCTTGCGGTCCAACTGCGGCAATTCTCCGAGCCGTGCGCCGGCCGCCGAGCGCTCTTTCAGCCGTCGTTCCAGACGCCTGAGCTGCTCAAAGTGCAGCTCCAAAAGCTCGAGCTCCAGCAACACCGGCTCCTCCTCGGTTGCTCCGGCGTCGTAAGCGAACGCAGTGCCTGAGCCGCCCGTCGCCGGCATCATCACCGCCACTACCAATGCCGCCGCGCACACCGTCCTCCGTACGTTCCGCTTCCCCCGCGCCGCTTGCGTTCCAATCTGCGCCGCCGCGTCTTTTACAAGCACACCCGCTCCTCGTCGCTATGGTCGTTTCTATCTGTATCGGCACGATATGTATCGGCACGCTCCCGAATATAAAGCAGTGTTCGCGATAAAGCAGGACTGTAGATGACGGCTCCTGTGAGATCATGACCCCTGTGACGCTCCCCGAGTCTGAAACAGCGCCGCACGATTGTCTGTTGTGATTTTAAACGGTATAATAAAGCTTTATGAGCCCGTGCAGTTTATGGTATAACTTGATCAGCCGCCACACCACGCGGCCGAGGCGCCAGCTGCAGCAGCTCTTCGAGCTACACACCGCCGAGGCGCTCCATCGTGATATCGTCTATATCAGCGAGCAGCGCTCGGCCTTCTTATGGCGGATGGTCGATACCCGGGTCCTGTTCGCGGTGGACTACCGCATACACGCCGGGCTCGACCTCACCGAAGGGCTCAAGGTGCGCCGGGTTCCGGGGGCACCGCAGCGCCTTCTCGTGACCCTGCCGCGTGCTCGCGTGCTCTCGATCGACGTCGATGAAGAGAGCATACACCAGTACCAACTCCGTGCGCGCGGGCGCCGTCTCGGCTGGCTGGAGATCGCCGCCGAGCTCGAGCGAGTGAAGGATCGCGTAGCCGAGGACGCCACGGAGCATGGGCTTCTGGAGCGCGCCGTTTCTGTATGGAGGGCGGTTTTGATGACTCACAGATCCCGCCGCCGGCAACAGCCCCTGCGCATCCTCGTAATTGTGGTTCTGGTGCTGCTGGCGGCAGCGCTGATTCTGGGGCGCCCCTATCTCAGGCGGTTGCAGCGAACCTTCGCGCCGATTCGCCGCGCGCGCGTTGTGGGCCATGACCTCCTCCTGCAGGAGCTGTACGACCTCGGCCGGCTGCACACCCTCGAGTATCGCTATCGAACCGTGTTTCCGTTCGCCTACATGCCGGAAGGCATGTCGGTGGCAAGTATTCTCGGTCGCCTCCGGCACGAAGACCGCCGGTATGAGGATGCCGTCAGCGCCGAGGAACGCGACTTCCTCGCCGCGTACGACATCGTCGCTTGCCATGGAATCGGTACCCGCCGGGTGGGCGATTTCGTTGTGCTCGATGTGATCGTGAGCGCCGGCTTCACGCTGGAGGCGCTCGGCGCTCCTGACGGCGGCTGCCAAGCGCGCGCGGGGGCTACGGGCGAGGAAGCCGCCGGCAATCCGGCAGCCTCCGCGCCGGCTGAGAGCCTGCTGCGGATCACGGCCGAAGCGGCGCCCGCCAACGGTAGCGAGCCACTGGGCGGCAGCGAGACACCGGAGGGTAACGATGCGCTGGACGGCAGCGAGGCGCTGCAGGTAGCGACGGTCTTCCTCCCCGCCCCCACGGTGACGCAAGTGCGGGTGGTCGACATCGATCCCGATGCATACCCGTACCCTGACATTGCGCTGTCGCCGGCGGCGTACCGCGAGATCGCCGCCTACGTTGCCGAGCGAGCCGAACGGCACGCGGTGCAGCGCGGAGTGCTCGAGCAGGCACGCGTATCCGCCGAACGGCTCGTGGAACAGCTGCTGCGGCAGGCCGGCGTGGACCGCGTGGAGTTTACCGCCGCGCCCCGGTCTGCGGCCCTTTACACGCCGGAGCTTCACTGAGCATAGTAACCAGATCATGGATATCCGCATTCCGGCGTTGCTGGCGTTGCTGCTGCTCTCCGGCTTCTTTTCGGGTACCGAGACCGCATATACCTCGCTCTCACTCGCCCAGATTCACTCGCTGCGCATCCACCACGGACGGCGCGGCCGGCTGGTCGCGCATATGGTCGACCGCCCCGATCAGCTCCTCGGCACTATCCTGATCGGCAACAACCTCGTCAATATAGCCGCATCGGCGATGGCGTCGGCGATTACCATCGAGCTGTTCGGACGGCAGGCGCTCGGAATCATGACCGGGATCCTGACGATGGTCATCCTGGTGTTCGGCGAGGTCACTCCAAAGCAGATCGCGATCAGCCATAACGAGTTCATCACCCTAGCGACCATCCCCATCATCTACGCCCTTTCGGTGATCCTGCGCCCGGTGAACTGGTTCATCGGGCTGGTAAGCAAGGTCGTCACGCGGCTGACCGGGCGTGTCGGGCGGCCGGTGCCGACGCGCGAAGGCATCCTCCACCTGGTAGGACATGCGAACGCGCTCGGTGTGATCGAGAACTTCAAATACCGGCTCGTGCGTAACGTCTTTCGCTTCAGCGAGGTCACCGTACATGCGGTCATGACGCACCGCACCAAAGTCTTCAGCCGCAGCAAGGATGAGGTGATCAGAGACGCCATCACCGAGATTGCGGCAGCCAGCTACTCGCGAATACCGGTCTACAACGGTGATCCGGAGCGCATCGTCGGAATCGTCCTGCTCAAGGATCTGCTGCGGCACCTCGAGCTCGGTCACGATTCGTGGGCTCTCAAAGAGATCATGGTGGAGCCGATCTTCGTACCCGAAACCCGCGCGGTGGACTGGATGCTGTCACAGTTCCGCCGCGAAGGCGTCAATCTCGCGGTTGTTCTCGATGAATACGGAGGGCTATCCGGCATCGTCACGCTGGAGGACGTAATCGAAGAAATTCTGGGCGAGATCTACGACGAGCACGAAGCGAAGGAAGCCCCTAAGGTAGTGAGGGTCGGCCCGCGATCCTACCGAATAGCCGGTGATATCCCGCTCCATGAGCTCGAGGATGCGCTCGAGATATCGCTTCCCAAGATAGAGCGCGTGCAAACTCTCGGCGGTTACCTGAGCGCCTACACCGGCCACATTCCGGCCGTAAACGAGACAATCAAGACCGAGCGCGGCGAGTTCAGCGTGGAAGAGGTTTCCGGGACGCAGGTAACCTCGGTGCTGTTCGCACCGCACGCAGCCGCAGAGCCCGAACAGGACGGATAACGGCGAGCCCAGATCGGCACGCCGGCCGAGAGCACACGCCGGAAGCCGCGAATAATTCACAAAAATTTTTGACTGTCAATGTAACCTCCATGCCCCTTCAGAGGTTTTATTGGATGAAAGGTCGCGCGGCGTTGCCGACGGCCGGCAGCAGAGAGCCACCGCTCTCAAGGACAGTATGTTCCCAGTGCAAGTGGGGCGTTTACCGTTTTTCGTTTTTTGAGGTCACCCCTCAGGTTTTACCTCCTTTCCTGAGGGGTTTTTTGTGCCCTAAGCACAGGACAGGTGGAAATCGTACGGTGCTTGTCGCGCCGTCACCGCCGTCACCCCCATCGTTGAGAATACGAACGCGACTTGAGACTCACGGCGGGGAGCCCTCCCAGGGATCTACTGGTTTGACTGCGGTCAAGTCGTAGTTTCCCGTGTTGCGGGTGGCAAACAGTGCAGAATAACGCAGGGCGGTGGCGGCCAGCATGCTGTCTATTGCCGGCAGGGGGCGTCTCGCCCGCTCGAGCCGCGCGGTAAGCATCGCTCACCTCGCCGCAGTTTCCTCATCGAAGGTGAGAATGCACTCGCGAAAACGCTCGCGCGGCTGTTCCAACCTGGGGCAAGCGAGGTCATCCGAGGTTATCCGCTGTTGGCAGTGGGTGGGGAAAGGCTGTATACTCTAAAGGTGATGCTAGGCAAACTTATATTGCTGTTTACCGTCGGCCCGCTCGTCGAGTTGTTTCTGCTGATCCAGATCGGCACGCGCATCGGTGCGCTTCCGACCATCCTGATCGTGCTGCTCACCGGCGTGGTCGGAGCATTTCTCGCCAAACTCCAGGGCCTGCATGTCTGGATGGAGATACAGCGGGAAATGGCGCAGGGACGTTTTCCGGGCGACCAACTCATCGACGCTCTGCTCGTCCTCGCCGCGGGGCTTACCCTGGTTACGCCGGGAATCATCACCGATATTCTGGGCTTCCTGATCCTGATTCCGGTCACCCGTTTGCCTGTTCGGAACCTGCTCAAGGCTAAACTGCGCCGCATGATGGACTCAGGCCAGGTGCATATCAGCGGGTTCATGCACTGAGAGCCGCCCCAACAGCACATCGTTCCAACTCGATTGACCGCCCTTCCTGTTTTTGGCTATCATCCCGGTATGAAAAAATACCCGTTTGGGCAGATCGAACAGAAGTGGCAGCAGTACTGGGAGGAGAACAAGACCTTCCGCGCAGTTGAAGACCCCACGGTTCCGCCTGAGAAGCGGCGTTACGTGCTGGATATGTTTCCGTATCCCTCAGCCGCCGGCCTGCATGTCGGCCATCCGGAAGGGTACACTGCAACCGATATCTACTCCCGCTACCTGCGTATGAACGGGTACGCGGTGCTGCACCCCATGGGTTTCGACAGCTTCGGCCTGCCGGCCGAGAATTATGCGATCCAAACCGGCACGCATCCCCGGGCCAAGACCGAAGAGAACATCGAGCTGTTCCGCAAGCAGATCAAGTCGTTGGGCTTCTCGTACGACTGGGATCGCGAGATCTCCACCCACGAGCCGGAGTACTACAAGTGGACGCAGTGGATCTTTCTCAAGTTGTTCGAGCGTGGACTGGCGTACGTGGCCGAGATACCGGTGTGGTACTGCGAAGCGATGGGTACCGTTCTCGCTAATGAGGAGATCGTGACCACGCCCGACGGGCCACGCTCGGAGCGGGGCAACCATCCGGTGGAGCGCAAGCCGCTCCGTCAGTGGATGCTCAAGATCACCGAGTACGCCGATCGGCTGCTCGAGGACCTTGAGAAGCTCGACTGGCCGGAGTCGATCAAGGCAATGCAGCGCAACTGGATCGGCCGCAGCGAAGGCGCGAACATCCTGTTCAAGGTGGTCGGGCATGATGAACACATGGAGGTGTTCACCACGCGCCCTGACACCCTGTTCGGCGCCACCTACATGGTGCTCGCACCGGAGCATCCGCTCGTGAACAAGATCACCACCGCCGACCGGCGCGACTCGGTGGAGCAGTACGTCGAACAGGCGCGGCTGAAGTCCGATCTCGAGCGTACCGACCTCGCCAAAGACAAGAACGGCGTGTTCACCGGGGCCTACGCCGTGAATCCGGTGAACGACGAAGAGATCCCAATCTGGATATCAGACTACATTCTGATGTCCTACGGTACCGGCGCTATCATGGCCGTACCCGGCCACGACGAGCGCGACTTCGAGTTTGCCGAGCTCTACAGTTTGAAGATCGTGCGCGTGGTAGCACGCCCCGAGGAGCTCGGCGACCTCAACCCCTCGGAGGCCGATAAGCTGCCGCCGATGACCGAGGCGTTTACCGGCGAGGGTATCGGGGTCAACTCAGGCGAGTTCACCGGCCTTCCAACCCCGGAGTTCAAGGAGCGCGTTACCGAGTGGCTTGAGCAAAAGAACCTCGGAAGGCGCGCGGTGAACTACAAGCTGCGGGACTGGATCTTCAGCCGCCAGCGCTACTGGGGGGAGCCGGTTCCGTTGATCGAATGCTCGCATGATGATTTCGTGCCGGTCCCCTACGAGGAGCTTCCGGTTGAGCTGCCGAATGTCGAGAGCTACAAGCCCGCCGGAACCGGCGAGTCGCCGCTGGTCAAGGTGGAAGAATGGGTGAACGTCGACTGCCCCGACGGGAGCGGCCGAGTTGGGCGTCGCGAAACCAACACCATGCCGCAATGGGCCGGCTCGTGCTGGTACTACCTGCGGTACCTCGATCCGCATAACGACCACGAGCTCGCCTCGCGCGAAAAGATCGATTACTGGATGCCGGTGGACCTGTACGTCGGCGGCGCCGAGCACGCGGTGCTCCACCTCCTGTATGCGCGTTTCTGGCACAAGGTGCTCTACGACATCGGGGTGGTCAACACCGACGAGCCGTTCATGCGCCTGGTCAATCAGGGGATGATCCTCGGCGAGGACGGCCAGAAGATGTCCAAATCCATGGGTAACGTCATCAACCCTGACGAGATCGTTCGGGAGTTCGGTGCCGACTCAATGCGCGTCTACGAGATGTTCATGGGCCCGCTGCGCGTAGAGAAGCCCTGGTCGACCGACGGGCTGCGCGGCGTCCATCGCTTCCTCGACCGCGTCTGGCGCCTCAACGAGCGTGAGATCGTCGACGCGGAGCCGCCGGCTGACCTCACGCGGCTACTGCATAAGACAATCAAGAAGGTGACCGAGGATACCGCCGATCTGGAGTTCAACACCGCGATTGCGCAGATGATGACCTTCACCAACGAGCTCTTCAAGCAAGAGAAGCTGCACCTCCGGCTGTGGGAGCCGTTCGTACGCCTGCTTTCGCCTTACGCCCCGCATCTCGCCGAAGAGCTGTGGGAGCGCCTCGGCAACTCGTCGACGGTATCGCTGGTTCCCTGGCCGAGCTACGAAGAGGAGCTCACCAAGGACGAGATCGTGGAGGTGGTGGTGCAGGTCAACGGCAAGACCCGCGGCAAGCTGCAGATGCCGGCCGGCAGCCCCGAGCAGGAGCTGATCGACCGTGCGATGGGTCTCGAACGCGTACAGCACCACATCGACGGCAAGACCGTCGTGAAAACCATCGCGGTACCCGACAAGCTCGTCAACATCGTCGCGAAGTAGCCTCCGGCCGCCCGCCACGGGCGGCCGCGGTGTTCCCGCACTACAATCGCGACAATCGCGCTCGCGACCGGACGACCGAAACGGTCGACACCGTCCCCCCCGGCCCTACCTGAATCGTCACAAAGCGTTCTCCATCGTCCGAGAACCACCGATGCACCCCTTCGGGCAGCAGTTGTTCGCGCGGGCCGGCGGCCGGGAGGTAGCGCGGCGGCGCGAGCAGATCGGCGGACCGGTAAGTGCCCGGCGGCAGGGCGAGCTGCACCTGGTGCTGCGCCACGGCGCGGAGCATCGTCACGCGGAACACGCCCCGCTCGAAGGCGTCGAGCACCGCCACCCAGTCCGCCCACCAGCGCAGCTCGCCCAACCGCTCTTCGAACTCCTCGACCAGCCGGGCGGCGTTCACCGCCGCGCCGCCGCGCCCGTCGCGGTCCAGGCGGTAGAGCAGGTAGGCGGGCGGCCCGCGCTCGAACCGCAGGCGCACCCGGTTGCCGGTGCGCAGCTGGAGCGGCACAATCGCGCCGGCGGGTTTGAGCAGTATCCCGTCGCAGGTAACCGGGTACGCCAGCACCGCGACGTTTGGACGCTTGGGTATCCGCACACTCACAACAACTCCCTCTGCAGGGTTCGTCTCCTCAGGCTCCACACGCAGGTGCTGCGCGCGCCCATAGACCACCCAGCGCAGCTCGTACGCAGCAACCTCGCTCGCCGTCCCCCACGCCACCGGCAACCGCGGTAGCTCGAGCCTGAGCTCATACTCATTGCCCCACTGGTCACACCCTGAAACGGGCGCAAGCAGTGCGAGCGTCAACACCGTCAGACGCCTCAACCGCGGCATGCAGCCCTCCTGAGCTCCGAACCGGGTTCGGCCGCTCACCCTTAAACAACCGTCTCCGGCGCCACGGTGCTTCTCTTGAGGCTCGATCTCATCTATCCCATCCATGTCGTCTCCCCGATCGATTTCTCGATCCGGTCGATCATCGTTGCCATCTGAACTGTTTTCGATGATAATACGCGGGTATGGTGAACTCCGACGCGTTCATTGCGGACCTCGACCAACTGCTGACCCAGCGGCGGGTGAACCTCGAGGACAAGCGCATTCCGGTTCTGAAGGAACAGTTTCGTATCTACCACGGGGCGTACCTGGGAGTTCTCAACGTCCTGACGAAGAAGGGGCTTGTTTCCGAGGACCCGTATAAAGGTGACCAGCGCATCTCCGAGGTTGCGGTGCCGGATGATACAACGTTTCTGGAGAGCGACCGCGAAGAGCAGCTTTCAATTCGCCTTGCAGCGTTCGATAATCAGCTTGACTTCCTCAACAACTACGTCCAGTTCACGATTGACTACCTGGATCTCAAGCGGTTGAAGACCCTCGCCGGCCTCGCCACCTACATCAAATGGCCGCAACTGAGCGAAACCTCGGCGCACATGCTCACCCGCAGCGTCGCCCACTGTGTCGGTAAACTGCGCGGCGGCGGTGACCAGTTGTCGACCGGCATCGTAAACGACAATCTGAATCAGCTCGCCAAGTCGACCAACACCATCATCCAGATTCTACGTGAAGTCGGTGAGTACCAGCGCGAGCGCTATAAGTTCGAGCTGCGTGAGCGCGTGCTCCCGCACATGGAGCTCGACGCTACGCTCGCGCGACAGCAGCATGAACGCGTCTATCAGGCGATCAAGAAAGCGATCGGAGCACGCATGCCCGGAACCCCGTATATCCGCGAGCTTATCACCCAGCTCCTCGAAGAGGAGTTCGGCGAACAAGCACAGGAGGCAAAGCAGGCCCTGCTTGTCCGCCTGCAGCCCGCCGATGCGGCGCCGAAGCCCAAAAAACTAGACACGGCCAACACGCGCGTATTGTTCGAGACGCTGCGCACAATGGCCGGCGCAAGCCGTTACATCGAAACCGCGGTAGGAAAGCTGCGCGACAATTACAGCGTCGTGACCGAGCGTCCCCTGACTTTCGGCGAGCGCCTGCGCGAATGGATCGATCGCGTAGTCCGTCAGGCAGAGAAATCAACCGCGCTCACGGTCGATTACCTCGATGAGCAGACGTCCGCGGTGCGCCACGAGCGCATCGAGTTCGAGCCGTTCTGCGAGGACGCTGTTAAGCGCGCCAAAGTGCTAGCGGGTATTCAGGGGCGGATGGGCGCCACCTACAAGAAGCTGCAGCAAGCAAGCGAACAGCAGGTGTTTCAGTTTGTGAACCGGCAGCTCGACGAGTTATTCCTGCTGCACCGTCGCCTCGAGGCTCTCGACACCTATTTTCGCGCCGAGATACCGCGCGAACACCGCGCGCGCCTCAGGTCGCTGCAGGAGGATCTCGAACCGCTGCACGGCTATCTCGTGCGCGCCAACAAGCGCAAACACGCCTACGTGGCCAAGCAACAGGAGATAGAGCAGCTAAGCCGTCTGGGGGTAGACGGGTAGCTGTTGCTCCGGTTCCCGGACCCGGACCCTTTTGCTCGGACCTTTTTGCCGGGTTTCCCTACAACGCTTACTTCACTCGATAGGTTCCGAGCAGTCGCAGGTTCTCGGCGACGTGGTCGAGCGCGGCGTACGCCTCCTCGAACGTCGTGAGGTCGGGGATCTCCATATCCACGTAGAACATCGGATGCCAGGGCTTGCCGAGAATCGGCCGAGACTCGAGTTTCTTCATGTTGAGACTGCGGTCGGCGATGACCCGCAGGCACTCGAACAGTGCGCCCGGGGTGTCCGGCGTGGTGAACACGATGGAAGCACGATCGGGATTCGAGATGGCCGCGTGTTCCTCGCGCGCCAGCACCACAAACCGGGTGTAGTTCTGTGGGTTGGTCTCGATGCCTTCCTTGAGCACCTGCATTCCGTGCGCCCGCGCCGCTTCGGAGCCTGCGATCGCCGCGTAACGCTTGTCGCCCAATCTGGCGATGTGCGCAACCGAGCCCGCGGTGTCGTAGAACGGAACGCGCTCCCAGTTGGGGTGTTCGGTCAGAAACCGCGCGCATTGGGCGAACCCTTGCGGATGGGAATACACGAGCTCGATGTCCTCGATACCGGCACCGGGCACAACGATCAGGCTGTGGATAATACGGATCTTGATCTCACCCACGATTCGGAGGTCCGGATACTGCAGCAACAGATCGTAGTTTTCGTGGATCGATCCCGAGAGCGAGTTCTCAAGCGGTAGGATCCCGAAGCGCGTGCGCCCTTCGAGCACCGAGTCGAACACGTCCCGAAACTCCGAACAGGGGTGCGGCTGTACGTCGTCGGACTGAAAAAACCGGCGGAGCGCGATCTCGCTGTAGGCCCCCGACTCGCCCTGAAACGCAACCGCGGGCTCCTCCTCGGCCCCAAGATCATCGACAGCGACCCTCGCGGCGAAGCCGCTAAACTGCGGCCGTTTCTCGCCTTTCTCCGGCAGGCGCGAGAGCTGCTTCTCAACCACCGGGCACAGCGCTTCGATGTCGCGCATTAGCCGCTCGAACTGCTCCGGAAACAGCGTCTGCGGGCCGTCCGAAAGCGCCTCCTCCGGGCGCGGATGCACCTCCACGATCAATCCGTCGGCGCCGGCCGCCACCGAAGCCAGCGCTACCGGCGATACTTTCTCGCGGTTGCCGGTAGCATGACTGGGGTCCACGATGATCGGCAGATGGGTGAGCTTCTTCGCCACCGGAATGGCCGAGATATCCAGCGTGTTCCTTGTAGCGGTTTCGAAGGTGCGAATACCTCGTTCGCATAGGATCACGTGCTCGCTGCCGTGCGCCAGCAGATACTCGGCCGCCATCAGCCATTCCTGAATCGTCGCCGCCAGGCCGCGCTTGAGAATGACCGGCATGCCGCCCGCGCCGACCGCCTTCAGGAGCTCGAAGTTCTGCATGTTGCGCGCTCCAACCTGGAAGACATCGACATACTCGCGCATCATGTTGTAGTGCTGCGGGGCCACAATTTCACTGATCACCGGCATTCCGTAGTAGTCACCCACCTCGCGCAGGAGCCGAAGCCCTTCCTCACCGCTTCCCTGGAATGCATACGGTGAGGTCCGCGGCTTGAAGGCGCCGCCGCGCAGCATAACCGCACCGGAACGCTTGACGATCTCGGCGGTTTCGTACATCACGTCACGGCTTTCCACCGAGCACGGCCCCGCGATGACCGAAACCCGGCCGCTTCCGATCTTGACGCCGCCGACCGGAACGACCGTATCCTCGCGCTTCAGCTCGCGCGAGGCGAGCTTGAACGGCTTGCTGATTGGAATAACGCGAACAACGCCGGGCAAGACCTCGACCTCACGATGATCGATCGTCAACTGGCCCACGGCCCCGAAGATAGTCTCCTCCTCGCCGACGATTTCGCGTACCCGAAAACCGTGTTGCTCGAGAAAGCTTCGAATTCGTTGTTTATGATCCTCTCGAATCTGACGCTCGAGAACAATTATCATAGTCGTTACCTTCCTTGCAGCTCTCGGCGGGAACCGATCGTTGTTATGCCGCTTCAGCCGGGATCATAGTTCCGGGCCCGGGAAGCGGTGACGGATGAAGCTTTGGAAGCGCGCATCGAGTTGATCGCGATAGGCGAAGATGCGGCGCCGGTAGCGCTGTGTGCTCTCGGGAATCTCGCCGCGCAACACACGCGAGGGTCCGGCGTTGTAGATCGCCACAGCCGTCTCGGCGTCTCCACCGGTATCGAACGCGTACGACAAATACGATGTTCCGTGGCGGGCACTGATATCCGGATCAAAGAAGTCCTCGTCGCTGAGGCTTCGGAACGTCACCGAGTTGAGCTGGAACAAGCCCTTATCAACCGAGCGTCCCCCGCGATTGTAGTTCACCGCTCTGGTATTGTAGTGGCTCTCCACCCATACCAGCGCAAACACCAGTGAGAGCGGCAGATCGTTGCGCTCGGCGTGGTACAGCATCGGGAGCGCGGTCTCTTCACTGCCGGTCTCTTGTACGAAGAACTCACGAACCGCCTCATGCGTCACGTCCTCGCGGTACAGCGTTAGCATAGGCCGCTCGGTCTCGAGGAGATTCATTACGTTAGCGTATTCGGTGGGCGACAGCCGTTCCTGAGTATCAGCGAAATCCGGATTCCCGTCTTTCCAGAAGCCGGTCCGCTGTTGCTCGGTAACCATTTCGCGGTGGAACTGCGGTGAACCGGTCGAACACCCGAGCGCTGCCGCAACCACCGCAAGCAACAACACGCGATTGACGATAGCTTTCCTCCAACCTTTCCAACAGGCGGTATGGCAAAACTATAACGAAAAAGGAGATCGTTATCAACACGCCAGCAACCCGTGCCACCTCGCGCCGCCGGTCACGGCCGGGCCGCTCACGGCTACCCGTGCGGCCGCCGCTGCCCGCCCGGCCCTCGCCTGCAGCCGTTCCGCCTACCGCAGCTTGGTGACGACCGCCTGTCCATTGAGATTGTGCATCACCAGTCGATCCGGCCGCTCGTATACCTCGTCCACCAGCGCGGTGACTCCCTCGCACCCGTAGAATCCGTAATCGTCGAACACCACCACACCCCCGAGCGTGAGCCGCGGCCAGGCCCACTCAACGGTGTCGCGCGCCGATTGATACACATCGACATCGACATGCACCAGACTGAAGCGCCGGTGGGCGATTCGCTCTGCGGTATCCTCCGGAAACACGCCCGGCAGAAGCTCCACATTGGTGAGATCGAGCTCGGCAAGCAGCTCCGTCACAGCCTCACGGCTGGTATCGGCGTGCTCGCCTCCGCGGTAGTAGGGGTCGCGTTCGCCGGCCTTGACCACACCGTTGAAGGTGTCGGCGAGAAACACCCGCTTGCTTCCGAACCCGTTGCCGTTGTACGAGTCGGCGCGCGCGGCCGCCCGCGCGGCGAGCAGGGCGCCGGTGCCTCCGCGCCACACCCCGACCTCGAGGATGTCTCCGGGCAGCTTGGCCGCCTGACCGGCAAGCCCCCACAGCTCGTAGCACCGGTAGATATCCACCTTAGTGTGACCGGCGATCCGCCGGTAGATTGCGGCAAACGCCTCATCGACGCGCCACGGCTCGTAGTCGGCCACGGGATACACCCGGCCATACCCCTGGGGATAGCGCTTTCGCGGACGCGGATCGAGTACTCGTTCCATCGCTATTTGTCTCCATTCGGAGCAGCACAGTTTTTGCGCCGCCTCGTTCCTATTCTCGGCAGCCTCAAGCGGTTCATCAAGCGCGTAACTGAGCATCTCGCCTGAGAACGCGATCGCCGGCATTATTGATCCCACAGAGCGCTAGAGGATATGATTATGCTGCCGGCAACGAGTCCGAGCCTGATTCGCCACTTTCTGCGGCGGCCGGCGAAGAGGAGACGTGACCATGAAGCGCCTGTTTCTTGTTCTCTTAATGGTTCTTACGGCTGCGGCGGCGAATGCCGGCGAAGACGAGTTGGTGGTCGCAATGGTGCGCACCGAGCTCGGTCTCAACCCGCTCGACAGCTTCACCGCCAGCGAAGGTCAGCTCTACACCGGACTCTACGAAGGGCTCGTGAGTTACCATCCCTTGACGTTGCGCCCGGTACCGGCGGTAGCGAGCGATTGGGAAGTCGAGCAGGACGGAAAGCTCTACCGGTTCTTTCTTCGATCCGACGCCCGCTACAACACCGGTGAGCGGGTGACCGCGGAGCATTTTCGGCAAACCTGGCTCGAAATGCTCAACCCCGATCGTGAAACCGCCTACTCCTTCCTGTTCGACATCATTACCGGCGCCGAGGAGTATCGCCTGGGCGAGCATGCCGACCCGGACCAGGTCGGCATTCGGGCAGTTGGTGAGGATGTGCTCGAAGTAGAGCTCGACAGCCCGGCTCCGCACTTTCTGGCAATGCTACCGCATCACAGTTTTGTGGTCGTGCACCCGGACCTCCTGGAGCTCGAGGACTGGTCGGATCCCGGGGAGCTCATCTACAACGGCCCGTTTATCGTCTCGGAGAAGAGCGAGGATGAGATTCTGCTGCGGCGCAATCCCGAGTACTGGGATCGGGGTGCCGTCGGCCTGGACCGCATTCGGATTGTGTTGCACGAAGACCCGGTACGGGCAACCGCTCGGTTCAACGGCGGTGAGATCGATTGGGTGGAGTCCGGGATCGCGCTTGGAGAGGTACTGGACCCAAACACGATCGTAGTCAACCCTATGTTCTCAACCTCCTACTTCTTCTTCGCTACGCACTCCACACCGTGGGACGATCCGCAGGTTCGCCGCGCACTGGCGCTTGCGCTTCCCTGGGACGAGCTGCGCGACGCCGAGATCCATTTCAACCCGGCGCAAACGCTGGTGCCGGGGATCCCCGGATACCCCCGCGCGGACGGCCTCACCGAGCAGGACCTCGAAGAGGCGCACCGACTGCTTGCCGACCACGGCTACCCTGACGGCGAAGGGCTACCGGAAATCGTCGTCCGCACACCCGGCGGCCCGGAAAACGAGCGTCTGGTGGGCCTGATGCGCGAGCACTGGAGCGAGGTGTTCGACGTTGAGGTCTCGCATGAGATCATCGAGCATCCTCGCTATTTCGATTCGCTCAAAGACCGCGACTATACCCTCGGGACAGTAACCTGGATCGGTGACTACGCCGACCCGCTGACCTTCCTGCAACTCTGGTCGAGCCGTAGCAACCTCAATGACGCTCGCTACGACGATGCGGATTATGACGCCTTACTGCGTGAATCGATGTGGCAGAGCGGCCGCGAACGGCTGGAGACGCTCGCTGAGGCGGAGGAGAAGCTGTTACATGATGCAGTGGTGCTGCCGATCAGTCACAGCCCGGCGGTGAACCTGATCGACCAGGACGTGGTCGGCGGATGGTACCCAAACCCGCTTGACATACACCCGTTCAAGGAGCTTCGGCTCAAGCCCGCACCGGTTCCGCCGGGGTTCGTACAGTTCTACGATTTTGCCGGGCCGCCGCGTTAAGCGCACGCGCCGATCACTAGCATGGCATGCTCAGTTTCGGAGGAAGAGCTGCAGTTCGACGCGTTACTCGCCGTCCGGGCCCGCCTGCGACTGATTCGGAAGCCGCGGTACGAACTCAGGGAACACGTATTCCAGGCGTCCCTGCTCGGTGACGTTGAGCTCGGCGTACCCCTTCTCCACAAACCGCTGCAGAATCTGCTCGGCCTGCTCAATCGACAGCGAGGTCTTGAGAGCCGCTACCGTTGGGGTCAGAACGCCGCTTTCGGCCTTGGCAACCCGCAGGATCTCTTTCTCCTGATACGCCTGCCCGATGCGTGAAACCGGCGTGCGATCCTCACGCTCGTCAGCCGGTTCACGCGCATAGCGCGAGAGCCCTTCAAACATCGGAACTACACCGGTAAACACACCCAGAATCAGCCACAGAGGCGAGCCGTTCAGGAAATACAGGAGCCCGAACGCCACAGTCATTGATGCGCCCGAGAGGAACTCGTTGAGCCCTTTGTTGCGGTTCTTCCTTCCCACGCGATTAAAGATACCAAAGTTCCACCGGTTTCGCAAACAACAGGCGAAATCAGCTGGAATTCCGAATTCCTGACATCGGCGTGACACAATTATCCGCTTTTGCTATCTTAACGCACCATGAAGCAGTCTATCATCTATACCAAGACCGACGAGGCCCCCGCGCTTGCAACCTATTCACTTCTGCCGATTATCCGCGCTTTCGCGGACTCGGCACAGGTCAGCGTGGAGACCCGCGATATTTCACTGGCCGGCCGCATCTTAGCCGTTTTCCCCGACCGACTGCGTCCCGAGCAGCGAGTACCGGATGATCTCGCCGAGCTCGCTGAGCGCGTACTGCAGCCGGACGCTAACATCATCAAGCTTCCGAACATCAGCGCCTCGCTTCCGCAGCTGCGCGCGGCAATCGCGGAGCTGCAGAGCCAGGGCTATGATATTCCCGACTACCCTGACGCACCCAGTACGCCTGAGGAGCGCGACGCTCGCGAGCGCTACGATCGCATCAAAGGCAGTGCCGTAAATCCGGTTATCCGAGAAGGTAACTCTGACCGGCGAGCTGCACGCGCGGTAAAAGAGTTCGCACGCAAGCACCCGCACTCCATGGGACCCTGGCGTAGCGACTCGCGTTCGCACGTCGCAAGCATGAGCCGGGGCGACTACTTCGAAACCGAAGTCTCGACAACCATGCAGGAATCCGGTTCGGCGACGATCCGGTTCCTACCGAGCTCGGGGGATCCCAAGGTTCTGCGGTCGGGAATTCCGTTGGATTCCGGTGAGGTGATTGACGCGGCGGTCATGCGTTGTGACGAGCTGCGCAGCTTCATCGCCGAAGAGATTGAGGACGCGAAAGCACAGGATGTGCTGTTCTCGGTTCATCTTAAGGCTACGATGATGAAGGTTTCCGATCCCATCATCTTCGGGCACGCAGTATCGGTCTATTTCAAGGAGGTCTTCGAGAAGCATGCGGCCACCTTCGAAAGCCTGCACGTGAGTCCAAACAATGGTCTCCGCGACCTGTATACGCGGATCAAGGCACTGCCGGAATCGAAGCAGCACGAAATTAGAGCCGAGATCGAGGCCTGCCTGCAGCGCGGGCCGAAGCTCTCCATGGTGGACTCCGATCGCGGTGTCACCGGTTTCCACGTGCCGAGCGACTTTATCATCGATGCGACCATTCCCGCGGCGATTCGAAGCTCAGGCCAAACCTGGGGTCCCGACGGTACAATGGCCGATACCAAGTTCGTTGTTCCCGACCGCTGCTATGCTTCGGTGTACCAGACAGTGATCGACGACTGCAAGGCCAACGGAGCCTACGATCCGCGAACCATGGGCAGCGTCGCAAACGTCGGTCTGATGGCGAAGAAAGCCGAGGAATACGGTTCGCACGACACCACATTCGAGATCAGCGGCTCCGGCCTTGTGGAGGTCCTCGCTGCCGACGGCAGCTTGCTTTTGCGGCGGGAGGTGCGCACAGGCGATATCTTCCGCGTCTGCCGGACGAAGGATGTGGCAATACAGGACTGGGTGAAGCTTGCGGTGGAACGGGCGAGGTCGACCGGCGCGCCGGCAATCTTCTGGTTGAACGAAAGCCGCGCTCACGATGTTGAGCTGATCCGAAAGGTCCGCACCTACCTTCAGGAGCATGATACGAACGGCCTCGATATTCGCCTTATGGCCCCGGCCGAGGCGACCGCTGTCACGGTAAAGCGGCTTCGTGCCGGCCTCGATACGATTTCGGTGACCGGGAACGTGTTGCGCGATTACCTAACCGACCTGTTTCCGATCCTGGAGCTCGGGACGAGTGCCAAAGTGCTTTCAATAGTGCGACTCCTGAACGGCGGTGGCCTGTTCGAGACGGGTGCCGGAGGCTCCGCTCCCAAGCACGTCCAACAGTTCCAAAAGGAAGGGCATCTGCGCTGGGATTCGCTCGGTGAGTTCCTGTCGTTGGCGGTAGCGCTCGAGCATCTTTCGCGGACCTTCGACAACCCCAACGCCCGGCTACTGGCGGAAACCCTGGATGAAGCCACCGGCGAAATCCTCAACAATGCCAAGTCGCCCTCTCGCAAGGTGCATGAGCTCGATAATCGCGGCAGCCATTTCTATCTGGCGCTTTACTGGAGCCGCGCCCTGGCCCGCAAAGCCACCGATCCGGCGATGCGAGACCGCTTCGGAGAGCTGGCCGACGCGCTCACAAAGCACGAACAACAGATTCTCACAGAGCTCGACGCCGCACAGGGCAGCCCGGTTGAGTTGGGCGGGTACTTTCATTTCGATGAGGCCACGGTGACCAAGGCGATGCGGCCGAGTGAGACGCTGAACTCGATCCTCGAGCGCCCGGTTTGACGGAGAGCGGCGCTTTCCTTATAATAGCGCCGATGAAGAAATCCACCAAGTCCAAGCCGAACACCGCTTTCAAGGAGAAGCAGCATGTCGTCTACCCCCTGCAGGGAGTCGGCGAGATCATTTCAATTGAGGAGCGTGAGTTCCAGGACGAGCAGCTGCTCTACTATGTCATTTATCTCGACGTCTCCGACATGACGGTCATGGTACCGGTGCACAAGGCGGAGGAGCTCGGGATTCGGCCGATCGTTCCCAAGAAAGAGGCGGAGCGCGCGCTCAAGCTCATCTCAGAGGACTATGAGCCGGTCCCGGCCGACTGGAAGATGCGGTACCAGATGAATCTGGATCTGCTCAAGCAGGGAAGCGTAATTGACATTGCTACCGTGGTTCGCACGCTCTATCATCGCAGTAAGATCAAGGAATTGCCGATCCTCGAGCGCAAGCTGTTCGATAATGCGTTGCGGCTCCTGGTCGACGAGATGTCGTTCTCGTTCAAGATGCAGAAGAGCAATGTGGAGTCGATGATATTTGAGCGTCTCGAGACGGAAGCAGCGCGCCGCGCCGCCGCCGAAAAGGAAGAAGAATCCAAGCTCAAGGGCGCGGAACAGGATGAAGACCTCATGGACGAGTTCGACGAGTAACGGCCGATACGGCCGCCCCGGAACCCGTCCATGAAACCACATTACTCGGAAACAATCAAAAGACTGCGGCTATCAAGCTTCAGCTCCATGTCGATCCTCGGATAGTTCCCGTTTTCTTTCAACAGATGGAGCAGCACATGATCTCCGGCCGGTGTCAGCGCGATCAGAACGTCGATATGGTCGTCGTATCGCTCGAGCCGTTTCGGGACCCCTCTGTCGGTGGTCAGCTCGTTCGGCTCGGTCGAGGCGCTGAACCAGAACGCGATCTCGTGTTCTTCGGCGAAGGCACGGATCGCCGCGATGCTCTCCGGATGCCCCTGGTCGAAGTCGTACCCATCTACCACCACGAGCTTTGCGGCAAAGCCACCCTGCACGATCATGGCCTCGAGGCTCTGCAGAAACTGTTCGGCACTGAGCCCGCGTTGCGAGAAGTTCATAATGACGCGATTCCTGATGATATCGTCGTGAACCTCGAGCGCGTCGGCAAGATCGCGCTTCATCGCGATCTCCTTGAAGATATCCTCATACCAACTGATGATATGGTCGGTCTTAGCGGAAAACGACACATGCACCACATGCCGGCCCTGAAACAACTGATCGGTTGCCAGGTGCACCAGCACTGCAGTCTTACCCACGCCCTTCGGTGAGGCGATCACGTTGATCTTTCCGGCGCCGATACCTCCCTGCAGAGACCGCTCGAGAACCCGCAGCGGACTTCTTTGAATCAGCTCTTCCTTTACCATGGTCGACTCCTTACCTCTGATGTACCTTCTCGCGCTTGGCTCTGTGCTCTTTGATCAACTCCTCCGAGATGCTCTGCGGAACCTTGGCGTACTTGAGAAACTCCATTGTGTATTCGGCTTTGCCTTGCGTAAGCGAGCGCAGAACGGTTGAGTACCCGAACATCTCGGACAACGGCACTTCGGCCTCCACGCGCATCATCGTCCCGTCCTCGGTGCTGCTTACTATCATACCACGACGCTGGCTGATACTGGCGAAAATGTTCCCCTGAAACTCCGTTGGGCTCTCTACTTCCACCTTCATAATCGGCTCAAGAATCTTGGGTTTGGCCTTCTCGTAAGACTGCCTGAACGAGCCGATTGCCGCCTGCTGGAAGGCCATATCGGAGGAGTCCACCGGGTGGGTGCTGCCGTCGTTGATCACGGCGCGCACACCGATAATAGGAAAGCCGATCAGGCGCCCTTCCTTGAGCGAAGCCTGGAACCCCTTGTCACAAGCGGGAATGTACTCCTGCGGAATAACCCCTCCCTTGATCTGATTGTCGAACTCGTAGGGGGTGCCGTCCTCGGTCGGCTCTATGTAGCCGGCGACGCGCGCGAACTGCCCCGCACCACCGGTCTGTTTCTTGTGCGTATAGTCGAACTCAGCACGCGTGCTGATTGCTTCGCGATACGCGACTTGCGGCATACCGGTCTCCACCTCGGCCCGGTACTCGCGCCGCATCCGCTCAAGGTAAACCTCGAGGTGCAGCTCACCCATCCCCTGGACGATCGTCTCGTTCGACTCTTCGTCTACATAGCTTCGGAAGGTGGGGTCCTCTTTGGTGAACCGATTGATCGCCTTCCCGATGTTGTCCTCAGACTGCTTGTCTTTGGCCGCCACCGCCAGTGAGATAACCGGCTCCGGCACATACATCGAGGTCATCGAGTAATGCACGCCCGGGCTGCAGAAGGTGTCCCCGGAGGCACAATCGATTCCGAAGATCGCCACAATGTCTCCGGCGAATCCCTCGGTGATGTCGCTCATCTTCTCGGCATGCATCCGAATCAACCGGCCGACCTTGAAGCGCTTGCGCGAGCGCACGTTGTAGAGCTCCATCCCCTTCTTGATGCTTCCCTGGTAGATCCGCACGTAGGTGAGCTGCCCGTACTGCCCTTCCTCCAACTTGAAGGCCAGAGCCACCGTGGGCGCGTCCAGGTCGGAGGTCAGCTTCACCGACTGCTCGTTGTTGTCCAGATCTAGCGCCTCGTTTACTACCTGGGTGGGGTTCGGTAGATAGTTGACCACCGCATCGAGCAAGGTCTGGACACCCTTGTTCCGGTATGCAGAGCCGATGAACACCGGAACGAGCTCGCGACGCAGCGTGCCTTCTCGAATCGCGGCGTGAATCATCTCGTCGGTGGCCGAGCCTTCTAGGTACGCTTCGGCCAACTCGTCCGAAAACATGCTGGCTGCGTCGATTATCTCCTCATGCCGCTGCTCGGCTTCGGCCCGAAACTCCTCGGGGATTTCCGCCTCGCGGCGGATCTCGCCTGCCGGACCTTCATAGAACCAGGCCCGCATCCCCACGAGATCGATGATGCCTTCGAACTTCTCCTCGAGCCCGATCGGCATCTGCATCATCACCGCGTTGTGCCCGAGCTTCTCCACAAGCTGGTCGCGTACGCGCAGCGGGTTAGCTCCGGTGCGGTCGCACTTGTTGACGAACGCCACAAACGGAACCCGGTAGCGCCGCAGCTGACGATCCACCGTGATTGACTGCGACTGCACGCCTCCGACCGAGCAGAGCACAAGGATGGCACCGTCCAGGACGCGGAGCGAACGTTCCACCTCTATCGTGAAGTCAACGTGTCCCGGTGTGTCGATGATATTGATCGCGTGGTCTCCCCAGTTGACGTTGGTTGCGGCCGAGGCAATGGTGATTCCGCGCTCACGCTCGAGCTCCATCGAATCCATCGTAGCGCCGACGCCGTCTTTGCCCTTCACCTCGTGAATCTTGTGTATCTTCTGACAGTAAAACAGAATGCGCTCAGTCAGGGTGGTTT
>PUPD01000173.1 GCA_003552985.1 Spirochaetaceae bacterium | reverse complement strand
GCCGGATCTGATACACTTCGTATACGTTTTGGACCGTGATCTGGGAGACGAAGGTGCCTTTACGCGGGACGATTGAGACGAGCTCGTCGTTACGCAACTGCATCAACGACTCGCGTACCGGAGTGCGACTGGTCCCGAACTCGCGCGCGAACTCATCTTCGTGAATCGGCTCGCCGGGGGGGAGCTCACAGTTGATAATCCGCTGCTTAAGGGTGGGATAGATCTGATTTGTGTCGATGCTTCTGCGCCGAGTTTTTTCCCCGGCGGTACCGGCTACCTTGTCACCCTTGCCCGCGTTCATTCCGTCTCCGCTGATATGCAACGTGTATATGTGCCTGATTCCAGCTCCAGTATGGGTACAAGAATACCCAATTGTCAAGCGACGAGCTGCCTCCCGCTGCATCCCGACCTACCAAACCAGGCCGTTCACCTGTTCTTTCGGATTTGCGGTCGGCACCAAAAGCTGCTACCATACCTTAAGGGCAGCCCCGCCGATGAGACCGCGCCGGGTGCCGTGATGAAAGGGGTACCGAGTGCGAACGACGGATCAGGGCCTTCCGGAGCTCGTTGAGCTGGAGAAGCATGTTTCAAGCTCCCGTATCGAAGACGTAGAGGATGCTACGCTGCGAGAACTGCGTACGCTGCAACTCTCTATAGAACCAGGCAGTTCGATTGCGGTAGCAGTCGGCAGCCGGGGCATGGACAACCTTGCCGCGATAGTCAAAGCAGTGGTCGGTTTCGTGAAATCGCAGAACGCCGATGCCTTTGTTGTACCGTCGATGGGTAGCCACGGCGGGGCTACGGCCCCCGGGCAGGAAGAGGTCCTGGCAGGCTACGGGGTAACCCAGGAGCAGATCGGTGCTCCGATTCGTTCGAATATGGAAGTGGTGGAGCTTCCGAGTACGGGCGTCGGCAACCGCGTGTTCATGGATCGCCTTGCCTATGAGGCGGACGGCGTTATTCTGATCAACCGCGTCAAACCGCACACGGATTATCGTGGGTTTCCCGAGAGTGGGTTGCTGAAGATGGCGACTATCGGCCTCGGGAAGCATGCGCAGGCGCTGGATATTCACGAACGGGGTGTTGCCGGACTGAAGAGTTGCATTCTCCCGACGGCTCGAAATGTGCTTGCTACCGGCCGGATAATCGCCGGAGTGGCTACGGTGGAAGATGCTCACGACCGCACGATGATCGTTCGCGCTCTCCGGCCGGAGGAGTTTGAGGCTGAGGAAGAGCGTCTTCTGGCGGTGGCCGACGAGCACCTCGCCCGTATTCCGATTGACCGGGCGGATCTGCTGATCGTCGACGAGATGGGGAAGAACATCAGCGGGACCGGGCTAGACCCTAACGTGATTGGGCGCATCAAAGTCCCGGGACAGACCGAGCCGGAGACCCCCCGTTTCTCGATGATCGTTGTAACCGACCTGACCGACGCGTCTCATGGGAACGCGGTCGGCATGGGGCTCGCCGATGTGGTGACGCGACGTCTCGCCCGGAAGATTGATTACGCCGCCACTTACGAAAACGTCGTGACGAGCAGCTTCCTAGAACGCGGAAAGCTCCCGATCGTCGCCGACAGTGACGAAGAGGCTGTGCGAATTGCACTCCGGGGGGCGGCTATCGTTGAGCGCGACCGGGCTCGCATCGTCCGCATCCGCAATACGCTTCAGCCGTACCGGTTGATGGTCACCCGGCCCGTGTGCGACGAGCTGCGCCAACACCCGGGTATCCGGATAGTGCGCCACTCTGTACCGATGGTGCGCGACGGCGCGTTGTGCCCGTGGAGCGGCAGCAGCGCGACGGGTAGCGCGTAATCTTGTAGCAATGGGGCCGTTTATCATCATTGCCGACGATCTCACCGGTGCGCTGGACACCGGCGTACGGCTGAGCCCGCGGAGCACCAACACGCTGGTGCTGCGCACCGGCTGTACCAGCGTAAGGGGATTGCTCGACAACTGTAGTGCCTATGGCAAGGCTCCGGACGTGGTGGTAATCGACACCGACACCAGGCACCTGCCTCCTGAACAAGCTGCCATGCGCGTCGACGCGGTGGTTCGTGACGCGATCGCGGCCACGGCCGAGGCAGGGGGGCGTCCTACAGCATTCTATAAGAAAACGGACTCTGCTCTGCGCGGCAATGTCGGCAGTGAAATAACGGCATTATTGAAGGCGTCGGGCGCGGATGTAGTTTTTTTCGTTCCGGCGCATCCGGAGCTGGGGCGGACCACAGTTTCCGGAACCCAGCTCATCTACGGAGTGCCGATAGCGGGTTCCGAGTTCGGGCATGACCACCGGAGCCCGGTTAGTCGAAGCTCGGTGGCGAAGATCATTGCCCAACAGACTGACACGCCTACCGAGGTGGTTCCGATTGAACGGGTGTACGCCGGAGAGAGTATATCGCGTGATCCGAAACGCATCATAGTCTGCGATGCCGAGACTGAGGAACACCTGCGCGTGGTCGGAAGCTGGATCGGACGGCAACGACTGTCCTACGAGCTCGCCGGTTGCGCAGGCTTTGCTTCCGAGCTGCCGAACATATGGCGGCTCGGATCAGGCTCGTGGGGAAGAGCCGGGACGCCCGGCAGGAAGCGGTTCGGCGGAACCGGAGCGCTCATAGCAGAGCGGCGCGAAGCCTTGGTGGGATTGTCGGATACGGTAACGCGGGGCCTGCTCGCAGTATCCGGAAGCCGGCACCCGCGGTCGCTCGAGCAGCTTCGTATCGCCGTACGGTCTAACAGATATAGCCCGCGGCGGACGACGGAAACGCGTTTTAGCGTTGTCGGGGTTGACCCTGCCGGGGAAGTGAACGCCGCGTGGTTTGCGGCCAAGTCGCCGAGTGCGGAAGATACGACCAGCCGGAGCGGTGCATCGCAGGCGAGCGATCCCGACAGCGTCGCGCAGCGCCTGGCTTCGGAAGCCGTGCAGCAGATGCTGACGTATCCGCCCGGGGCAGTGGCGATTTTCGGTGGCGATACGGCAAAGGCGGTGTTGGACGCGCTTGAAGTCCGAACCATTCGCCCGGTTCTCGAGATTGAGCCGGGAGTGGTACTCTCGCTCATTAATTCGATCGTATTACCTAAGACTCGCTGGCTCGTCACGAAAGCCGGTGGTTTCGGGACGGACGCTCTGCTGCTTGAGATACAGCGAGGGTTTGAAGGGCTCATTAGACGGGGTATTGAATGCGGATTGCGGTGACGATGGGAGACGCGGCGGGCGTAGGGCCTGAACTAGTGCTTCGTGCACACGAGCAAGCGGTATTCGACAACGAAACCGTTGTAGTCGGCGACTACTCAGTGCTCGAGCGGTGCCGGCAAGCGCTTGATCTTTCGGTGCAGTTGCAGCGGATTACCCGGAGCGAAATCGAGCGTCTGGGCGAGCACGCGTTTTCTGCCGTGCAATCCCGTGCACGAGAGCGAGCTGCAGAAAATACCCTTCTGGTCTGTGACCTCGCACTGCTTAACGGGACTGATGTCTCGGTAGGTGAGGTCTCGGCGCTCAGTGGAGAGGCGGCGGCGCGATACGTAGAACTCGCAACGAGACTTGCGCTGGGCGGCCTGGTCGGAGGCGTGGTTACGTGTCCCATAAACAAGGAGGCTACGCGGCTGGCGCTTCCCGGTTTTACCGGGCACACTGAGCTCATCGCCGACCTGTGCGGAAGCGCCAACGTATGCATGCTTTTGTGGTCGAGTAAGCTTGCCGTCTCGCATGTTAGCACGCACGTTTCGCTTGCTGAAGCGATTCAGCGAGTGACGCCGGAGCGGGTGCTCGCGGTTATACGCTTGACGCACAGCGCCCTTGCGCGTCTTGTATCGAACCCGCGTTTGGCCGTGTGTGGGCTTAATCCCCATGCCGGGGAGGGCGGTGCATTCGGGAACGAAGACATTGAACGCATTGCGCCGGCAATCAAAGCGGCTAAAGACGAAGGAATGAGTGCGCGAGGTCCGATACCGGCGGACACCGTCTTTCACCGCGCAGTGAGCGGTGAGTTCGACGCAGTCGTGTGTATGTACCACGATCAAGGGCACATTCCGATGAAAACGCTCGATTTTCACGGCGGGGTCAATGTGACTTTGGGACTCCCGATAATCCGCACGTCCGTGGACCATGGCACGGCATTCGACATCGCTTGGAAAGGAATCGCCTCCACCGTAAGCCTGAGCGAAGCATACAAGCTGGCCTCTCGCTTGACAGGCAGCTGAGTGAATGCGCCGGCATCGACTGTCCGCGCGCGTCTGTTTGAATGCGATTGCCTGACGGCGTGGGGCGGCCTGACAGG
>PUPD01000144.1 GCA_003552985.1 Spirochaetaceae bacterium | reverse complement strand
TCCCCGGTCTGCTCGAGCCAGCGGCGAAAGGTTTCCGGGTCGCGCGGCAGCGCAAGCGCTTCGTGCAGGCGGGCGACGGTCTGTTCAAGCACGCGCCGGCGTTGGCGGTTACGGCGGCGCGTGCGGCGGTGGGCGGTCTGGGGCTGCGGAATGTGCGCGGCGGCGCGCTCTATGAGGTGATGCAGGCAGTATTCAGGCAGGTGGGCACGCAGGTGCTCGGCGTGCGGGCTTGCGGCAAGGTAGGCCTCGAGGAATTGCGGGCGGGCCGAAGGCGGAAGAGACATAACCTGGCGCACGAGCACCGTGCCGACAACCCGCGGCATGATCCCGAAGGCATCGACGTACTTGAGCCGGCCGGAGGCCTCTTCAACGTAGTTCTTGAGCGCGCTGTCGGAAAAGCAGAGCGCGCGCGGGGCATCACTCAGCGCGGTAATGCGCTCGGCCGCCTCAAGCGCAGCCGGCAGGTCGGCGGCCGGGAGGAACCCGCCCGCCTGCAGCTTCTCGAGAAGCTTTGTGAACCTCGGCATCCCGGGCCCGCCGGGCTCGAGCGGGGCCTGGCCGATGGCAACGAAGCGCGCGAGGTTGGCCGTACGTTCGGCGGTAATCGGAAGCGCGGCGAGCGTACTCCCCGGAACGAACTCAAGCAGCAGGCGCCGAGCGTCTACATAGTGCACGCGCGGCACGCAACCGCTCGCTTCGAGCGCGCGCAGCCGCTCTGCGGCGCGTTCGGTACGCGGCGACTTCTTGGCCGCAGCGCTCTCCGGCACCGTAACCACCAGCTTCAGCCGTTCCCCCGCGGTTGTGGTTATCAGGTATAGCGCGGTGTCTTTGTGGTGCTTGCCGGCAATACGGTCCCACAACCCGATCATGTTGCGCACGCTGGCAACGGTGCCCACTCCGGGCACAACCGCCCCCGGGCGTATCGGCATGCCGCCGGCCTGCATGCTGCCTGCGCGCGTGAGATCCGCCTGCGACGATCGCCCCCTTTCCATATGAGCGCCATAGTACCGGGCGGAAGAGCCTACGTAAAGCGTCGCTTGGGACACCGAGAAAACCCGGCGGGCGGTGAGGAATCTCGGGCGAGATGAGGACAGCGCACGCGAGCGCGCACGCGGCAACGCCCGTCCGCATGCCTACACAATCTGGCTGTCAAGCGCTCTGAATACGCGTCGCCCATCCACCACCGTCAAGCCGGGGGACAGCTTGTGGATACCTGTGACGTCGTCCGGCATGGCAATTTCGGGTACGAAAATGACAAACTCCATGCGAGCATTCGGGCCCCCGATGCCCCTTGGCGTCGTTTTGCCCATCACGGAACGCATCATCTTCTCAAGATCCGTTCTTGCCGCGGGCCGAGAAAGGCTCTTGCATTCTCCAAGGATCACTACGTCTCCTTCCATCGAGCAGGACACCACGTCCCACTCGCTGTTATGTGCTCTCCAGAACCGGCCAGCAGGCCGCCAGCCGCGGTCAAAGAGCCCGAGGTAGGGGATCGCGAGTCTACACACATCTTCCCACGCCTCGGCGCGGAGTCCGGACCACACCCGCTCCAAGAACTGAACTCGACTCGGGCCGGATGCAGTTCGGAGCGCTCCGCGATGCGGCGCAACCGCACGAAACCACAAGCGAAGGAAAGGATCACTCAAGCGATACAGCGCCTTCTTGCTGCGCTTTTCGTCCTCGCCGTAGGGCACCTCTCGGCGCACATATCCCAGCTCCTCGAGTTGCCTCACGCCGCGCGACAACGACGTTGGAGGAACATGCAATCGGCCGGCGATTTCCGAGATGCGATGTGCGCCGAGACCGATCGCATCCAGAATGGGTCGCAAGGGTATTGCAGACGGCAACTCGAGGTGAAGAAGACGATTGACCTCGTCGTGAAGAACGCCGTACGGAGAGAGAACCAGTTCGTCCACCGCGTCACGGAATCGGTTGCCAAAGGGCTGAGCTAATTCCCAGTATCGGGGCACACCGCCCCAACACGTGTAGAAATCTAGAATCGACTGCCCATCGCTGAATCCCATGGCATCGGAACTATGCCCCGGTAACAGCGGCTCCAGTTTCAATAGCTGATCGGCCCGACCATACAGCGGGGCGTCCGCCGCCAGAACACTATCCATCATCATCCGCTGACTGGAACCCGAAAGCGCCAAGACGAGCCCACCCTCCCGTTTCTCGCGATCAACCCATCTTTGCAACACACTCGGCAGTTCCGGTGCCGCGGAAACCAGGTAGGGAAACTCGTCGATGATCAAAGGGCCGCGCCACCTTGTAGTGCGTGCGTCTCGCGAGACTCGATCCAATAATGTGCGCCAGTCAGGGTATGTGACCGCGCCAAAACCTGGAAGAACCCGTTCAAGCTCTTCCGCCAGGTATTTCCGCTGGATAGGCGAGGAGGATTCGTCGGCGACCCAATAGGTACCGCCTACTCGTTGGCTCCACTCGGTAAGCAGCCTGCTCTTGCCAAGCCTTCTTCTGCCCCACACCACTACGAGGGCCGGGCTGCCGGCATCGGATACCTGAACGAGGCGCTCCATTTCTCGGATTCGATTGATGAATTCCACACACGCCTCCGAGAGTCATTATTATGCAATCCATCATAATGCTGTAACGCATAATGTTCAAGCCGCGAGTCTTGACGCATCATTAGAGCCGCTCCGCGCCCGCCGGACAGGCTCCGTCAGACCGGCGTCGGCAACCTCGGCCGGCCCCCGAGCAAAACAACCGGCGGCAAGACCGAGCGCAGCGGGGAGTGGTTTACAATCAGTGCGACGCGGATGGGGCCGTCGTTCATGCTGCAGCCGGAGCACCGATATTTTCGCGCGCTGTTTCGTCAGCATTTTGCGTCAAAGTTAGCGCCGGACGAGTGGCGGGCTAATGGCAGGAGCTGCTGTTGGTCGATCTCGTCGCGAAAGCGCAGAATATCGTCGAGCTGTTCAGTAACCACGGGATACAACAGGCGCGGGTCGATTTCCTCGTACTCGTGTACGATGAGGTTACGCAAACGCACGATTGAACGATACGGCTCTACCGCGGCGATAACCCCGAGCGTCTGTAGCTTTTCGATCGCCGCTTCCGCGCCGGCCACCGGCCCGGCGCCTTCGAGCGCGATGATTCGTTCGGCGATGTCGATCATGATCTCGGCGGCCACCTGAACTGCGCGTTCGGTCATCGACCGAATCATCCACTCGCCCGCAAACGCCTCGAAGGACAGACCCACGGTATGGCGCCCGAGCTTCTAAACGTAAGCGTCGAGCAGGGCGAGTTTGCGTTGCACCACCGCGTTGGGTGTGCTCATCGTGGCGCCTCCAGACGGTAGCGGCGCTGCTTTTCATAGTGAAACAACTGGTGCTCGTACTCGCGCGAGCTCAGCGAATAAAAGCGCAGCGAGGTCTCACGGTCGCGGCAGAACAACAGCCTGCCTTTCAGCGCCTCGAAGCGGTACACCGGCTCGGCTCGATTGAGAATGCCGAGGTCGCAGCGCACCAGCCCGACGCTTCGCTCGCACGCCTGCTGCGCCCGCGAGTACAACGAGAGATCCGGCCGCGAATTCGGGGCAAGAAACACCGCGACATCCAGGTCGCCGTGCGGCGGCACCGCGCCGCCGGCGCTTGCCGAGCCGAGCAGATACGCGAATACAGCCTCCGGGAGCGCCTCCTGCAGCGTGCGGCCAAGGCCGTCGGGATCGACCGGAAAGACCTCTGGTTGCCTATCAAGATGCCGTTTTGAGAGTCCCATGGCTTCGCCTACAGTGTGCGTCACAACAGCAGCGTGATGCCGCCCGGTGTGGGGCGGAAATGCTTCCGTGCTGGTAGATTCGGCGGCGCTTTCGATGTATGCAACTGCTGCCGGAGATGCGGCGGCAACACCGAAAACCGGCTCGACGAGACACGCGAGCTTGCAGCCCGCTGACAGGCCAAACTCACACTGCTGCAGCGGGGTGCTACAGAAAGCGAATTGCCGCGATCACGATGCCCGCGGCAGTCGCGATGAAGCCGAAGCTCCAGTACATGAACCGGTGCAACGCCTTGATCATATCCTCGAGGCGGCGCTCGCTCGCCTCAAATCGCCTATCGACTTGCTCGAAGCGTTTGTCCACCTGTTCAAAGCGCCGCTCAACCTGCTCGAAGCGTTTGTCCACCTGCTCGAAACGTTTGTCGATCTGTTCGAAGCCTTGCTTCATCAGCTCGCGCTGCGCCCTGAGCTCTTCCTCGACCCGCACCATGCGCTCGTGCAGCCCAACCTCCACCGCCTCGAGACTCGGTGAGGCTTCGCGCATCCAGGTGC
>PUPD01000012.1 GCA_003552985.1 Spirochaetaceae bacterium | reverse complement strand
CGGAATCAATCACCGTCCCGGAGCCGATCACCTGCTCCCGCGGCAGCCCGCTCTCGCGATAGGCGACATAGGTGAGGACATCCACCGGATTGGTCACCACGAGCATCACCCCCGCAAAGCCGGCGCCCATCAGATCGTGCATCATCGAGCGCATGATCCCGACGTTGCGGTCCATCAACTCCACCCGCGATTCATCCGGTCGCTGCTTAGCCCCTGCCGTTATGATCGCTATCTCTGCATCCCCGCAGGCTTCATACCCTGCGGCATAGATATTGGCGGTGCTGCCGAGCGGCATCCCGTGAGTGATATCCAACACCTCCGCTTCCGCTTTATCGCGGTTGGTGTCCACCAATACCATCTCATTGGCGAGCCCGCGGTTCGAGAGGTTGTAGGCGATCGTCGCCCCCACCGAACCGGCACCAATGATCGCTATCTTATTCTTGATCATGTTGCACTCCTTAGCTGTCGCCCTTAAGGTACCTCCGGATTGCGCGCCTCGTCAGCTGTTGGGCCGAATGTTACACGGGGGATACACGGGGGACGGAGGCGTGAGCACGCCCACGCCGCGCCACCAACACACCGCGAGCGGGCATGTGCAGGTTCGGCACGGGGGACGGAGGCGTCAGGCACCGGTAGGCGGGCAACGCGGCGCGGACGGTTGCTCGCCGGTCGCCGGCGCCCGTTGGGGACGGAGGACAGATTTGGCCGGATTGGTCACGTGGCACGAAGTTGGCTCGCTACATCGTCACAAAAAGCGCTCGCGAGTACGGCACCGAGGTCTCGATAGCCAACGGCCGGCGCGACTGCTGCTAGACCAGCAGCTTGCCCCCGCTCAGCACCACTTCGCCGTCAAGCACGATCTCGGGTTCCAACATCACGCAGTCTATGTGCACGCCGGCGTCAACGCTTCCGCCGAAGGTTTTGTTGCTACCGAAAGCCATGTGCCCCGTGCCGAAGACTTTCTCATCTTCAAGCAGGCTCCCGCTGAGTCGTGCCTGCGGATTGGTGCCGATGCCGAGCTCCGCGATATTGTACGCTTCAGGGTTATCCCCAAGGGCTTCAAGCAGCGCGGGTGCGTCCGGCCCCTGAAAATCGACCGCTCTGCCGTCCTGAACCTCCACCCGCAGCGGCCCCGTAAGTCGGCCGATCCCGGCCGCGGACCCGTCGAACACCACCACACCGTTAGCGGTACCTTCCAGGGGAGCGATGTAGGCTTCGCCGGTCGGGAGATTACCTGAAGTACCCGGCTCGTGATACAACCCCCTGCTGGAAACGCCAGTACGGCCGCTGATAGAGAAGCGCAACTCGCTATCCCGATAGCGAATGGTAACGTCGTCCGCGTTGGTGAGCCGGTCGGCCATTTTGTCGGAAAGGCGTGCGATCTCGACGTAATCGGCACCGATAGCACCTTCCACGAACATCTCTTCGGTGACGCCCGGCATCGTCGCTATTCGCGCCCCGTGTTCACAGGCAATCCGTCGGGCTTGGGTATGCGTAAGGGAATAAGCGGTAGGACATACCACCACATCCGCCGCCCGCATGCAGTCGGCTACGATCTGCGGAGGCTCGCTCCCATGCCTGCCGGTAGGTTTCATCACCTGCATCACCGCGTTCAAGCCCAGCCCGCAAGCGGCCTCGAACAGCTGTCTGCCGATTGCGAGTTTTTCGGTGTCGGTGACGATGAGAACATGCTCCGTCCCCGCTGCCTGCATGCAAACAGCGAAGACTTTTTCAGCACCCTGTGTGAATGTCATAGCGTGGGCCTATCCTCCGGATTGTTTCGCTCAGCCGGCCGGCGGACGACGCTCCACCAACTCTGCGGCAATGCGCGCAGTAAGCGTGCGCGGCAACAGAACCGGAGCGCGGCTTACCGACCGAACCAGCTCCTTCATCGCCAGGCCGAAGCCGAGGCAATCGAGTATGATGAGGTCCGGTTCCGCTGCTGCCACTTCGAGCGCAACGGAGCGGCACTCCTCCCGGTCGGCGGTGTACGGTGAAACTGCGCCGAAGATCAACTCACCGGCTACACCGCTCCATTTGCGTTCGGTTAAGCTCCGCTGCTTGAGTGAGGGCGCGATACATGCGATACGTCCGTTCGGCGCTACTGCTTCCACGGTTTTGCGCAGCAGACGATCCGGAAAGAGAATCGGCACCTCGGGGCGCGCGGGGCGCAGGTCCGGGAACGATCCGGTACACAACAGGACGACCAGGTCGGGCTCGCGCGCGCCGCTGCCGCTATAGCCCGGCTGCGTAATCTCAGCGATGCGCTCGCGGACAAGCTCCACCACATGATGCTCCGCCAGCTTAACCTCGGTACCGTCGCGCAACCGCGATACCAGGAGGTCCTCACCCTCGCCCGGAGCAATAACGGCTATTTCCGATGGTGATAACTCATCCAGAGCGCCCGCTTCAACAACATCTGCAGCTCCACCTAACGCTGCACTGAACTCAGGCGTGATATCGGTACGAGGCGCCTGACCAATTGTCACCACGGCTATTACAGGCCGTTCGCCGTTGGTATCACCGTTACCCATCGTTCCTCGGATTAGTACTGAGATGCGTCATTGAGCCGTACAGTGCGGTAAGCGTCTCAAACTCCTGCCGGTTATAGAACGAACACGCGTTCTCGCCGAAGCTCTTGGCTACTTCCAGGCAGAACCGTGCGGCTTCCTCGATGTCCACCTCTCGACTCGCACCGGTCCCGCAACCGGGAACCGGCACCTCGGCGGTTATGGCCACACCTACCACCGGCGCGCTCGTTGCGACGCATGGCTGCAGGATGCTGTTCACATGATGGACCCCGTTGCCGTACGGGGTTATATCCTGAGTAGCCAAAGGCAGGACGGCCGGTAAGCGACCGGTGCTCCAACCCATGATTTCCAACAGGTCGGGTGCTATACGCAGTATCCACCCTTCCTTGACGGTCGGGGAGATCGCAAACCCGCGCGTATTTATCACGGTGTTGCCTTTGGTGGTGTCTATCGAGAGAATCGCGTCCATTGCCGGGTCCACCTCATGCGCGTTCATTGTGCCCATGTCCACCGGTGAATCCATGAACGGGACCGGATCATGCGGTTTGGTCGGTGCGTTCGGACAGATATGCGTCGCGATGATAACATCGCCCGGCAATCTGTCGCCTGCCTGCTTCATGGCGCCCAGCTTGGCGGCGCAGGCCACCGCTGCCACCGCACCGTCACCGTCGGATACGTATCCTATGCGCTCCGGACGTGCCCCGATACCGCCGAGTCGGCCGATGATGCCCAATGTGGGAGCGTCGCCGGCTGCAGTTTTGCCCCGGCTTCCGGGAATGATGAACTTAACGAAGTCCGTGCTCCCTTTCTCACCGGTGATCGTCGTCGATTCAATCGATATATCCCCATCAGCACCGCACGCCGAGCGCACCCACTCGCCCACCCGCTCTCCGGTCACGGTCGGGCTATCGAGCAATTCGTAGGCGTCAACGACCCACTTCAACATAGCGCACCATCTCCTTTTTCAGCACCGTTTCGATCCGGCGGTACAACTCGATATCGCGCATGCCGCCCCCCAGTTGGATATTGGCTTGCGGCGCCGTGACCAAAGCCACGGTCAAACCCGGCCTGATCTCTGCACTGGTGATCGGCACTGCGCTGGTTGTGTCCAGCAACGCCACGAAATCCGGAAAGGTCGCGATGCGCTCGCCTGAGTCTCCTCCGTCTGCAACCCGTTCCACCGTCATCCACTCATTCCAGAACGTTAACTCAAACTGAGCATCAGACCTCGAACCGCTCGCAGCCCCGGTCGCCGATAGCCGGACAACGCCGACGTCGAACCCCTCCACCGTTTCCAAGCTGGTCTCCTCAACGCGACACTCGGCAACCAGCTGCCCGCCGAGTGAATCCACTACCCGCGAGATCGCGCTCTCAACACCGGTAGACTCGGCTTCGGCCAGATACTTCCCCAGCTCAATTGCCGTACC
Source organism: Spirochaetaceae bacterium (assembly GCA_003552985.1). Taxonomy (GTDB): domain Bacteria; phylum Spirochaetota; class Spirochaetia; order DSM-27196; family SLAA01; genus B1Sed10-166. The sequence goes on along the minus strand of PUPD01000012.1, from coordinate 330 downwards.
CAGTCCGCCGACCGCGGCATGCTCGCGTATGAACGAGGCTTTGACCGGGTTCCGCGCCACCGCCACAAGCCCGCCGGCTTCGATCGAGGCGGTACGCACAACCTGCGCGCAGCGCATCAGATCACCCCTGGCAACCGTCTCCAGATAGCGCCCCGTCTTCGGGTTACCTCCGGCGCAGGCCTGTACTGAGATGTAACCGGGCTCCCGGTGCAGGCCGAGCGACCCCATGACACCGATCGGATGCGCGCGGCCGTTGGCCGGTGCGTCTATCACCGGGATTCCCAGGATCGCGGCCTGAAACCAGCCGTTGAAGGACGCCATGCCCCCGTT
>PUPD01000106.1 GCA_003552985.1 Spirochaetaceae bacterium | reverse complement strand
GGCGTGCTCCTCGATCCGAGAAGCTATCAGGAGATGGTGGATGCGCTCGGGATTCTCAAGCTCACCGCCGCCGGAGAACGGGATATTGAGGCGGGAAGAGTCACAGATCATGCGCGCACAATGGCTTCGATTCGTGAACGCCTGAATGCCAAACACGCGAACCGACAGACGTGAAGGCCGTTTTCTGGACCGCTTCGGCAAATCGAGACCTCGTTGATATTGTAGACTATCTCGCTGAAGAGTCGCTCGAGGGCGCTGCGGCGTTCGTCGATCGCGTCGATCAGGAACTCACCCATCTTCTCGAGTTCCCTCAGATCGGCCGCGTCGTGCCGGAGCTGGAACGGAACAACGTGACCCGATTCAGAGAACTCGTGCTTTCGCCATGGCGGGGTGTCTATCGAGAGGAGAAGGAGCAGATCTTCATTGTCGCCGTTCTTGATGCAAGACGGAACATAGAGGACCTTCTTCTCAAGCGCCTGCTACGCGAATAGTGCAAATAGCGGCCACGGCCAATGCAGCTGGAAGTGGACGGAAAGCTGACAATCGTGTCCTCGGCCGATCGCCTGAGAGTCGCCTGAAGGCGTTCAGTTGATGTTCATACGGCCCGAACGCCGGCAGCATGGATTCTCAGTGTAGCAGATACGCGTACGGGGTTCATGCCGATACGGTGACCTGATCCAGCTCTGCGTATTTCTTCAACTCCTGCATTTCTTCATCATTCAGCAGCGTATTCAGAATGCGACGGTCACGTCGGTAGCCCGGAAATCGTCCCCATTGAAGAGCAGCGGCTCGTCCAGGCTCGTCGACAGAGCGCACGAAAATACAACGCGAGATAGTGTGCTGCCGGAGGGCCAAGTTGAGTCTGAAGAACGATTCCGCTCTCGTCATATCCGAGTATCTAACCGGAAGGCGGGCGCATTCGGCGGCGATATCCATGAGAACCTCTTCGCGTCGCCGCACCTCCCGTTGCCTCCGGCGCCGTTCTCGCTCCAACGCATCGGAGAGAGACGTTCCGGTAATGCGCGCGAGCTCCTTCGCCCGTTCATGCACCTCCGAATTCTTGATATTTAGCGGCATGCGGTTCCTCCATGGAGGAAACACAACCCATATTCCTCCATCGGATCGATCGAGTCCGAGCGACCGTGCCCCGGCACGTCGGGATACCTGCATCTTCCAGCCGATACGCTGTTGCGGCCTGAGAACTCGAGATAACAGTTCCTACGTAATGGCGCCCGGAGATTATGTGCGGCACCGAACAGACGGTCGTATTCCTGAAAGCATAAACTTGCCACATCTGGAAATGCGGAGGAGTAGTATTATGTCGTTGATTCAATTGGTGATTATTCTGGTCGTGGTGGGTGTAATCTTGTGGGCCATCAATACCTACATTCCTATGCAGGGCAATATCAAAAAGATTCTCAACATTGTCGTGGTCATCGTCGTAGCCCTCTTTATATTGAACGCCTTCGGGATTATCGGCTCGGGAACGAACATACGGATCGGCAGATTGTAAGTTGTCGACCAGTAGGTTTCGAACGTCAGGGCGCTCGCAATTGAAAACGGAAGTGTGAATCACTGGTTGGGACTATGACACTGAGCGAGGCAAGCAGTTGAGACGAGGCGTCGACGTACGGGGGCTGTGCAAGGGGTTTTCGACCGACCCGATTCGCGCGGTAGATAACGTAACCTTCCAGGCGGCCCCTGGCGAAGTCGTCGGACTGCTCGGGGCCAACGGCGCCGGAAAGACGACGATCATCAAGATGTTGGCAACATTGCTGCGTCCCACCGCGGGGACGATATCTGTCGGCGGGCACGATACCGTCAGCGCTTCGCGGGCTGTACGTGCAAGCATGGGGACATTATTCGGAAGCGATACGGGGCTGTACGAACGCCTCAGCGGTCGTGAGAACATACGCTATTTTGGGGCTCTGAACGGCCTCGACCGCAGGCGGTGCGAGCGGCGTCTGGAGGAACTTACAGATTTATTCGGCCTGCAGAGTTTTATCGACCGCCAGGTCACGACATACTCCAGCGGAATGAAGCAACGCACCGCACTCGCTCGCTCGGTAGTACACGATCCATCGTTTCTGATCCTGGACGAACCGACTACCGCTCTCGATATTGACACCACGCTGGCGGTACATGCCTATGTGTCCCGCATTCGGAATGAAGGGAAGACGGTAATTCTCTCGAGCCATGACACTGCGGAGCTTGAGCAGCTGTGCGACCGCGTGCTGACCGTGGACGCAGGCAGGATCGTGGCGGAAACCCACCGACGCCTGGATTCCGGCAGGAACGAGAACTCGTTGCTGTCCCGATTTCCGACGATCAGGAGCGTGACACGATGAGGTTGTCGGGCCTTGTGGCCGCACGCGAAACCGTGATCGTATTCCGCAAGGAAATCACCGAGTTGTTTCGTGACTACCGTACGGTGCTCGCATCCCTCGGTGTTCCACTGTTGCTCTTTCCAATTCTTGCAGCGATCCTCGCCTACGGCGGACACTCGGGCGGAATCGGAACACCGGGGGAGACGATTGTATCCGTGGCCGGTCAGGACACGCTCGGTATCTCCGAACTCCTGGCGGGTCGCAGCGAGCTGAATTTGGTGGATCTCCCCTCCACAGGCACCGTCCAGGAAGCAGTTGCCGACGGACCAATCGACGTCGCAGTGGTATTGGAGATCGCATCGGCCGGTGTCGAAGCCGGTTCACCCAACGTCGCCGTGGTATTCGACAATACGAACAACCGATCGCTCGCTGCCGGCGAATTGGTTACGGGGATGCTTGAAAAATACCTGACACACCTTTCGATCGGTAACGCGACGGACCCAGAGGGCAGTTCGCTCGTATCCACGCCCTTTTCCCTGCAGCCGGCACCGATGCATCCCCTCGCTGCGGGGGCGGGAACTTTCGTCCTGTCGTTTCTTCTGCCGGTGATTATCCTTCTTTCCGCGGCGATCGGTCCGGTGGCAAGTGCCGCCGATCTCGGGGCCGGAGAGAAAGAGCGACGGACACTGCAGTCGTTACTCGGCAGCCCCGCACGACGGTCGGCGATTCTGCTCGGAAAACTCTCGGCTGTGTCCGTGATGGGATTTCTCGGTATCGTTTCCTTCGTTGCCGGCGCCGGACTCGCCTACATCGCGACGCGCACGTTTACCACAGAGCTTCAGTTCACCGTGACCTTGTCGGCTGTACTGTCGGTAGTGTTCGCCGCCGTCCTCGCCGCTCTCACCTTCTCCGCAATCGAGTTTGTCGTAAGCTTGTATGCCCGCTCGTCAAAGGCGGCTCAAGCTTTCTGTGTGCCGGTGCTGATTCTCGCCTCCGCTGCCGGTTATGCAGCGTTCGCGGTGGATATGCGATCGCTTTCCTTGTGGTACTACCATGTCCCGTTGCTGAACCTCGGGTTGATGGTCAAAGGAGCTGTCCTGAGCAGTTCCCATGCGGCAGGTATGTTGATTACCTCGCTGTGGGTTGTCGTTTACCTCCTCGCTGCGTTCAGTGCCGGGCAGAGGATAGTTAACCGCGAGTCGGTTTTTCGTTCAGCTTAGGAGTTTGTCGGACTTCACTTCGGAATTGAATATCGGACGTATATTCCGCCATCGGAATGCATACGGCTCGGTGATAATATGCGCTAAGCCCTTCCGATATTCAATTCTGCCTATATGTCCGACAAACTCTTAGGTTCGTCCCTCTGTGCGGCACCGAACCGACTACATGCGAGAAAATCGATAACCTATAACATACAGTGCGCAACGCCGCGCTGAATTAGTAGCCTTCGTATGAAGGAAGGAGTTACGTATGAGTTTTCTTATCGGCGCATTAGTCGTTGTGATTCTAGTAGTAGTCGTGCTTCGGATTACTTGATCCGGACACCTTGGCATGGCGGCCGGTCCATCGGCCGCTCCGCTCGGGAGTCGTCAGGACATAACGGACATTCGGCAGTACCTCTATGACTTCCTCAAGGTCCTCGCGTCGTTCGAACATCAGTACCACATCGTCGGCAAACCGAACGATCGCCTCCTCGTTGCGGTTGCGCATTCGAACCGAATTGAGTACCTTATTCGTACTGGAGGTCAGTATGAATCTCGAGTCCGACATCCGCTCCATTTCTTACGTGAAGTCAAACGCGGCTGAGGTTCTGAAGCACGTCAACGAAACTCACAACCCCGTCGTTATCACTCAGAACGGCGAGGCCAAGGGCGTGCTCCTCGATCCGAGAAGCTATCAGGAGATGGTGGATGCGCTCGGGATTCTCAAGCTCACCGCCGCCGGAGAACGGGATATTGAGGCGGGAAGAGTCACAGATCAT
>PUPD01000276.1 GCA_003552985.1 Spirochaetaceae bacterium | reverse complement strand
CGAGGAGGTGCGGTCGGCGAAGAGGTATAGCTGCTGCTCCTTGATACGGTTCTCCATTTCTCCGCGCGGACAGTACTCGTTCTCATACAGTTCATCGGGTCTGCTCTGCTCGGGGCTAATGTTTGTCACCACGAAGCGGGGATTCTCCTTGTCGCCGAGGTATTCGGCTTTTGCGATCACCCGTCGGGCACGGGTCCAACTGCTACGCGTACGATAACGAAACTCGGTATATGCGCGAGCCGGACGCTTCCCCTCAGCCCATCGCCGCTTGGCCTTGTTCATCTGTTTGGTGATGCGCGACTGAAGTCTGCTATTTCTCGCCATCCCCAAGAGATAGCGGACTCCATTCGCCTCACACCAGCTCATGATATGATCCCGGCAGAAGCCGCTGTCGGCACGCACGATGATGGGCACTTCGGGAAAGCGAGCGCGGATGCGAGTGACAATCCGCTGGAGTTCTTCAACACTGCCGGCGGAGGCATCAATGTTACTGCGCCGCAGCTTTGCGGCGAGAAGCGCATCGCCTGCGAAGATGTACAGCGGCAGGTAGCAGTAACAGTCGTAATAGCCGTGGAAGAACCGCCCTTCCTGATTGCCGTGAAGCCGATCGTCGGTGGCATCGAGGTCGATGACAATCTCCGCCGGTTGGCTGTCGAGGCTGTCCAGGTAGACATCGACAAACGCGTCGGCTACCGCCGCCTCATCCACTCGAATGCGGTGGTAGCGTTCGGCCCCTGGAGTTTCCGCCCGCTGCAGCGTACTCTTTCCGGCAAGCGGCCTACGCTCTTCACCATCACGGGCAATGGCGGCCTTCCTGCAGATCATCTGAAACAGCGGGTCGTAGCGCAGCTGCTCGTGGTCATTGATGTCCTCGTAACCGAGACAAATTGCGAAGATCCTCTGCGCGAGTATCGACTCAAGCGAGTGTTCCACCTGATCCTGATTGCGCTCATCGATGAAACAGTCAGCCAGGCGACCAACGATACCCGCCGCCCGTTCAGCCTGAGCGAGCAACAGCGCTCCAGCATCCGAAGTAATCTCGCCGCCGTTGAAATCGGCGACCACCGCAGCTCCCTCAAAGCCTTGAAAAGTCAGCTGTTCCGCCGTACACTGTGTAGACACTTGTTTGCCTTCCTCCTCTTGGTTAATTGTTTTTGGTTGAACGAATTATACCAGAGGGGAAGGCTTTTTTGTAGTTATTCGTGAGAAATTGGGGCTAATGGCCTTTTTCGATAGCTCCGCACCCCCTCTTAGTAACCCTTCGAAAAACGCCTCGAACCGGTCGGTCGACGGCGCAAAGGTCGTCACAAGCCGTTCCATGTCATGAACCGTTGGCACTTACCAACAACGGTATACACTATGTGGCATACCCCCGTCGGATCCAATGGAAGAGTCTGATGGAACTACTCCAGTCTTCTCCGGTTCTCAAAGCCCGAAGGATGTTGACCCATGGAATCGACGCGGCAATAAAGAGAGGCCCTACGCGAGACCGTCCGGGAAAAATGTGAGTCCGGATGAACTGCTTCGGTTCGCGGACATCTGCAGAGTTCGCAGCGTCATAGTCCCGTATCTTGACACCATTGTGCAATGAAACCGGAGCCAGAGAACATCCTCGCCCTTCGTCGAAGGCTTTTGAGGCAGCATTACGTTTCACCGGGTTATCGACAAATTCATGGTGCGGTGCGGCGATCCCACCGGAAACGGCCGCGTTGGTCCAGGATATCGCTTCGAGGACGAGGTGCGCGACAACCCGCTGACCCACGAAGCTAAAGTATTCTCAATGGCGTACGCCGAACCCAATACCAACGGCAGCCAGCTCTTTATTACCCATGCCCTGCAACAGCACTTGAATCGAAAGCACACGGCGTTCGACAAGGTGACCGGCCGCGCCGGTGTCGTCGAATCGATCGAAAAAGGAGACACGCTGAAATCGGTGACGATCAAACAGGTGTAGGCACAGCTACCCTCAGAAAGGCCACACCCAATTTTCTTCCGCCGGTCTGTCCACACCATGCTCGTGGGCATAGTTGCGGCAGGCGATCTGCGTGTCCCGCATGTGTTCGAGGACATGCGCTCCGGCGGCCTGCAACCGCGGTACCCGCTTGATCACATCCATGGCAAGGGTAAAACGGTCAATCTCATTCTCTATAGCCAATTCAAGCGGAGTATTGATGTTACCGCGTTCCTTGTAGCCGCGCACATGCAGATTGCTGTGGTTGGTTCGACGATATGCCATCCGGTGGATGAGCCAGGGATAGCCGTGAAAGCTGAAAATCACCGGCCGGTCCCGTGTGAACAGGCTGTCGAAGTCGGGATCAGTGAGACCATGGGGGTGCTCACCGGCTGACTGAATGCGGAAGAGGTCAACCACATTTATGAAACGCAGCTTAATATCGTCGAAATGCTCGCGCAGCAGCGCTACTGCAGCAAGCGCCTCCTTGGTCGGGATATCACCGCATCCTGCCAGCACCGCATCGGGTTCGCTTCCCTGGTCGTTGCTCGCCCAGTTCCAGATCCCGATGCCTTTAGTGCAATGAGCAATCGCCGCTTCCATATCCAGATACTGCAAGTGATTCTGCTTGTCGGCGACAATAACGTTAATATCGTCGCGACTCTCGAGGCAGTGGTGTACGGTCGAGAGCAGCGTGTTCACATCCGGCGGCAGATAGATCCGGGTAACTTCAGGATTCTTGTTAATCACTACGTCGAGAAACCCCGGATCCTGATGGGTGAAGCCGTTGTGATCCTGACGCCAGACGGTGGAGGTGATCAGGAGATTAATCGAGGAAATGCGCGCTCTCCACGGAATATCCTCGCAGATTGCAAGCCATTTGGCATGCTGGTTGTACATGCTGTCGATAACATGGACGAAGGCTTCGTAGGTGGCGAAGAACCCGTGCCGACCGGTCAGCACATACCCCTCGTACCAGCCTTCCAACGTGTGTTCTGAAAGCATCTCGAGAACGCGCCCGTCCGGTGCGAGCTCACCCCCGTCGGCATCCTCATCGTAGTAGTCACAAAGCCAGAGCTTCTTGCTGACCTCGTAGATTGGATCGAGCTTGTTTGATGTATTCTCGTCAGGACCGAAGACGCGGAAGTTGTCCATATTCCTGCTCATGACATCACGCAGGAGATACCCCACAGGTCTCGTATTCATATGACGCGTCGTAGCCGGCTTCGGCACCGGGATCCCGAACTCACGAAAGTCCGGCAGACGCAAGGGGCGGCGCAGAAGGCCGCCGTTGGCGTGAGGGTTCGCCCCCATTCGCAGCGTGCCCTTCGGGGCGATATCGCGCAGATCTTCGCGCAACCTGCCCTGCTCGTCGAACAGCTCTTCCGGGCGGTAGCTGCGCAGCCACGCCTCGAGTTGCTTCAGGTGTTTCGGGTTTTCATGTATTCCAGACAGCGGCACCTGATGAGAACGCCAGAAACCCTCGACACGGTGGCCATCCACCGTCTCGGGACCGGTCCAGCCCTTGGGTGTGCGCAGCACAATCATCGGCCAGTAACAACGCGAGGCCCGACCGCTGCCCCGGGCTTCCTGCTGGAACTCCTGTATCTCGGCATAACAGGCATCCATTGTGGCGGCCATCTGCTGATGCATTTTCATCGGGTCACTACCCGAGACGAAATGCGGCGTCCAGCCATAGCCGCGCAGCAGCATGCCCAGCTCATCCTCCGAAATGCGCGCGAGCAACGTGGGATTGTTAATCTTGTAGCCGTTCAGGTTCAGAATCGGGAGAACCGCACCATCGCGGATGGGATTCAGGAACTTGCTCGAATGCCAGCTCGTGGCCAGCGGACCCGTTTCGGCTTCGCCGTCCCCAACCATTACCGCCACCAGAAGGTGGGGATTATCAAAGGCAGCGCCAAACGCATGAGACAGGGAATAGCCAAGCTCCCCGCCCTCGTGAATAGAGCCCGGAGTCTCAGGGGTACAGTGACTGCCGATACCGCCCGGGAAGGAAAACTGTTTGAAAAAGGCCTGCATCCCGGCCTCGTCCTGACTTTTGTTCGGATAAATCTCCGAATACGTACCCTCCAGGTATACCGGCGCAAGTACGCCTGGAGCTCCGTGACCGGGCCCGGCAAGGAAAATCATCTCCTGCTGGTGGGCCACAATCAGTCGGTTGAGGTGGACATAAGTAAACGAGAGAGCAGGACTCGCCCCCCAATGGCCAAGCAGTCGGAGCTTAATATGCGCACTGCTCAGCGGCTCTCGCAATAACGGGTTATCCTGCAGGTAGATCATACCGGCGGCTACGTAGTTGCACGCGCGCCAATACGCATCGATCTTTTCCAGCAGATTATTATCCAGCGGTTGAGTGGCAGTATCGGGGGACATAGGGATCCCTCCGCCGTATTGTATATCGCGGCAGTCTAACGGTCAACGTTGGATCGGTCGGGTCGGTATCGTACACCGCGGTATACGCTGCGGTATGTCTCGTGCTGCGCCGTGCCGTTTGTGCGAGGCGTGGACGCTGTGCGGTCCATGCAGATCGTGCCGCACCTCGCGGGGCGCAACCGAAAGAAAGCGACGAAACTCGCCAAGCCACATTCCTACTCCACGTCGGGAAAAATCGCTTCGGTGCCCGGAAATCCGAAACGCCTGCGCGCCATATCTGCGAGAAAGATGCTGAACTCGAACCGAGCCTTCGTAAACTCCTTCCCACTTGCCCCTTTTCAGTCACTTCAATCGATCCATTCTTCTCGTCGGCGGCGAGCAGTCGTGCAGTAATTCTAGGAGTTTGTCGGACTTCACTTCGGAATTGAATATTGGACACATATTTCTGCGCGAACGTGCATGTTGAAGGCCAAATGTATGCAACAGGCTGTGCCAGTATTTAATTCTGGCCTAATGTCCGACAAACTCTTAGTCGGAGCTTTTATCGAGAATGTCCATCGTCAGGCGATGAGTCGTCAACGCGTCTCGATAGTCACAATAGACCTTACCGGGGTCGTGTGCTTCTACGGCGTCGATGAACGCACGATCTTCCGCGACGATGGGATCGTTTTGGGTGCGTAGCTCGCGCCGCTCCACCTGCGAGTCGAACACGACGCTGTCCTGGCGAAGGGTAATATGCATGCCGTCGCACACAAACTCTACCCCGACGTTAGTAGTCCGAGACAGCACGCACGTCGCCGTTACGGTCCCGATCGCCCCGGATCGAAACGCGAGTGTCGCCATACTCGCACCGGAAACATCAACCTCCGAATATTGCCTGCTCTTGTATGGTACGCTCGAGGCGGCGGTGACCGTCGCCTCGCCGACCAGGTGCCTGGCAATATCGATAACGTGGGTCGCCTGCTCGACGATCTGGCCACCGGAGTCGCGTTGCTTGTGCCACCAGGGAGGCGGCGGGGTGTTGCCGAACCAAGTTGCAATCACCATTTGTGCGCCATTGTCGCGGAGAACTTCACGGACGGAGGGAAGCGTATCGAGCGCGCGCCAGTGATACCCTACTGCGGCTATCACATCGTGCTCCTCGAGTAACGTATGGATGCGTTCGGGAGTGTCCCGATCGGCAGCGAGCGGCTTCTCTACAAAGAACGGGATACCGGCGCCGATCAGCGATTCCTCGATCGCCCCGTGGCGTCCCGGAGGTACGGTAATCCAGACGGCTTCCGGCTTCTCCTTCTCCAGTAGTTCATCGCAGGTGGTATAGGCGTTACCGCCCCACTGCGCGGCAGCCGACTCTGCACTGCTGCTCGTACGGGCCACATGCCCGACCAGTTCGATCCCCCCGAGACGACGCAATGCGCGCAAATGTCGATCTGCGAAGCCCCCCGCTCCAATCATGGCAATTCTCATCTTAGAACTCCACCGCAAACTTCACGGTCTTCTGTGGCTCTTCGATCATCATCCGATATACGTCCGGACCGCGATCGATCGAGATCACCGGCTGAATGATGTCGGACACGTCCAGCCGTTCTTGCCGCATCAACGAAACGACGGCGTCATACGCCCGGCTGCAATCCCAACGAGGAAAATCGCGCGGCGGGTGTCCCCAACCGCACCCGTGGGGAACAATCATGCTCAATCGATTGTGGTGCCACTCGCGACCGAGCCACAACGACGACGCTTCACCCTGGTAAAAGCCGGCCGCCGAAACGGTACCGGCTACACGCGTAGAACGTATCGCGCTGTCCAGCGCGTCGTACCGGCCAGCGCATTCTATCGATACATCGACTCCGGGACCACCCGTAAGCTCATGGATCGCCTCTGCGACATCCCCGCCGCCGGCCACCGTCGGTTCGACCACGTCGCTTGCGCCGAGTTGTTTTGCGAGCGTTCGCCGCGGTTCGATCGGATCGACCGCGATAATCTGTTCGGCTCCCGCTTGGCGACACATGGCCACCGCGATGAGCCCTATTGCGCCAAGCCCGACGACCGCCACCTTGTCTCCGATTCGAACACCGGCCTCACGTATGGCATGAAAACTCACGTACGCCGGCTCGATACACAACACATTCAGCGGATCGAGATCGCCGAGCTGCCATAACTCCGCGGCGGCGGCCGTGTTCGTAGCGCGGATATCCATCAGCCCGAATACCCGATCTCCCACGGCCAAACCGGTTACGTCCGGAGCTACTTCGGTTATCGTGCCGACCGCCGTGGTTCCGAGATTAAGCGGCTTCTCGCGACTGGCGAGATGGCTTGGACTCCCGTTACCGTCTAAAAACAATCGTCTGTTCTGGTCGAATCTAACCCCCGAGAAGTTCACACCATCGAGGATCGCAAGAGAAGTGCCATGCTTACCGGATGCAATTTCGGTTTTCACACGCACCTCGCCGCTTTCCAGCGCTCGCTCATCATACTCGAGTACCTCGACTCGACCTTTACCCGTCATCGCTAATCGCTTCAACGTAGAGCTCTCCTTATTCGTGGTCATCGTTACTTTAGCGCCCCCGCGGTGAGGCCGTGAATGAAGTATCTCTGGAATGCAATATACACCAGTACGATCGGCAAGGTGATTATCGTAATGCCGGCGAAAATCAGCTCATAGTCTGCGCTGAATCTGCCCTGGAAGAACATCATGCCGAGCGTGAGTGGACGAAGCACGTCACGCTGCAGGAAGAGTAACGGCATCAGGAACTCGTTCCAGCTCATCATGAAAAAGAACACCATGAGCGTCGCGGTGGCCGGCTTCGCTAGCGGCGCCATTATATAGGCAAACAGTCGCACATCACCGCAGCCGTCCATTCGACCCGAGTCCATGAGCTCGTCCGGGAGATTCCGGAAGAAGGCGCGCATGAAAAACACGCCGAACGGCAGCCGAAAAGCAATGAACGGCAGGATGACGCCCAGATGGTTGTTGATGAGACCGAATCCGCGAATTGTCGAGTACAGCGGCATCATCAGGGACTGAAACGGCAAGGTCATTCCGAACAGAAAAAATAGGAATACCCCTTCGCGAAACGGAAAGCGGAGCTTTGCAGTTGCGAAGCCTCCCATGGTCGCGAGAACGAGGCTACGAAGGGTTGACGGAATGGCGATTCGAATACTGTTCAGAAAGTAGCGGTTGAATCGACCGACGGTCCATGCATCGACGATGTTCGTGAACTCCAGGGAGGTCGGCAGTGCAAACGGCGCCGTGAAGATCTCCATTCTCGTCTTGAACGCTGAGGACCAGATCCAGATAAGCGGGATGATACAAATCAGCGCAACGAACCCGAGGACCGCATACCGCGCGATATCGGAGATCAGTTTTTGCCGTTTGTACCCCATATCGAGCAAAGTCATAACGCTACGCCTTCCTTTCCCGCAGGCGAACCGAAACCACGGACGAAACGATAACGACCACGGCAAGTATAACGGCGATTGCAGAGGCATAACCGAATCGGTGATACTCGAAACCTCGTCGATAAATGAGCGTTGTCAGAACTTCGGTCGCACCCGCCGGACCACCCCGGGTCGTTCCCCAAATGATGTCGAAAATGCTCGTGAATCCTCCGATGAATGTGTAGACGCCCACCATCGTAATGACGTCCCGGAGCTGCGGTATCGTGACCTTCATGAAGCGCTGCCTGCTATTGGCGCCGTCAATCTCGGCGGCTTCCAACAAGCTGACGTCGACGTTCTGCTGTGCGGCGACAAAAATCACAAAACAGAATCCGAAATAGGCCCACACCGCGCTGGCGATCAGGGAGGTCAACGCGAGATTCGGGTCCCCGAGCCACGGCCTGGTAAAGACCTCGAGCCCGATCGCTTCCAGCACCTCGTTCAGAAGTCCGAAAACCGGGTTGTAGACCCATCCCCATATGATTCCGACAATCATCGGCGGCAGAATCACCGGCATGAAAAACACGGTTCGAAAGAAGTTCCGCCCTTTGAGCTTTCTCGCGGTCACAAGCGCCGCCAGCGGCAATGCGATGATTATCGGAGCGGTTGTGCCGAGTATGACCCACCAGATATTGTTCCCGAATGCGCGCCAGAATTGGCGGTCCTCCAACAGCGCGGCTGCATAGTTGCCGAATCCAACCCACTGTCGCTCGGCGCTCAGACCGTCCCAGTTCGTGAAACTGATTAACACCGTATGAACGAACGGATATGCGACGAACGAAACGTAAACGATGAGCGGCGGAAGGATGAACAGCAGCGACGACATCGAGAATCGTCGCCGCCGTTTCCACCGGGCCAACGCCGTTGCGTTGGCCCAATTCGATCGTACCATGAGTGAATGCCTTCCCATTACCTTCTACTGTTCCGCTTCCCAGGCCCTTTGCATTTCGCGTATCTGTTCGGCGGGTGTCCTATCGCCTCCGATTACGGCCTGGAACCCTTCCGCCATAATCTCGTTGAACTGCGGTCCGGTCAGCACGTCGATGTTGTACCCTACCGGCTCGTCAGGATCGACCGACGCAATCTGCACCTGTTCGATGAGTTGCAGCGCGAGTCCCGGCATATCGAGGCGATCGAGATCGAGCGCGAACGGGGGCAGAAAGAAGTCCGCTTCAGCCCGGAAATGCGCCATCTCGTCGGAGAAGAGAAAGTCGAGAACTTTCGCAGCCTCGTCGGGGTGCTCGGAACCGGCCGAAATGTAATACGAAGTTCCGATGCCTGGTGGGAGGATCGGTCCGCCGTCTTCTATGGCCGGGAACGGAAAGAATCCAATAGATTCCGGGTCCTCAACCGTGTTGATAATCTGTTCGAGAAGCCACATCCCGGTGATATTCATCGCGGATTCCTTCGTATAGAAGAGCATGTTCGCTTCGTCATAGCTGACCGCATTAATGCCATCGGGAAACATTCCGGCGTCTACCATGTCGACAAACGCCAATTGCACCGCATCCACAAACTCGCGACGATCCCAGCTACCACCTTCGAACAACACATCGTCCATTACATCGAGTCCGGCCATGTTATTCGCGACCATGCTGAAGTTGTGATACGCCGGCCATCCGGCCCGGTTACCGAAGGACATCGGAATGTATCCTGCTTCCTTGAGGGTCTCGGAAACCTCGAAAAGCTCACGAACCGTCTTGGGAACATCGAGACCGAGTTCTTCGAAGATATCCATGTGATAGAACACACCAAGGATCTCAGGTTCGTCGCCGATTCCATAGAGCGTGCCATCGTACGTTTCACGTTCGTACGTCCACTCGTAGAACTTGTCGTACCATCCCAACGACTCGTAGTACTCTTCGAGCGGTCTAACGAGTCCGGCACGCGCAAGGGCACCGCCGAATCCCGGTCCCGGTGTAAACGAGAACAGATCGGGACCGTCTCCAGATTGAAGTGCCGGCGACAGTACGCCGCGGATGTCCTCCCGACTGAACTCCTCCACCTGCAGATTGATTTCCGGATGTTCCTCGCTGAAGCGTTGGTAGAACTCCTCCGGCAGTTCGCGAATGGCCCACATCTCGACGGTCACCGCATCCTCGTCAACGGTGGCCGCTTCCTCCTGCCCACCGGCCCAAAGCAGCGAAGCGGTCAGAAACAACGAAACAACGAACGCAACAACGATCCGTGGTCGGTACATCATTGCAACCTCCTAGTGATTTCTTTGCCACCTCTTCGGTGGCTCGGTCATTGGAGGAGACTATTCAACGCACGCCCCGGTAGATCCGATGGAGTTCCGTGCGCGGCAACTCTCCTTAGCCGTCGACCTGGAAAACGTTACCACCGCTCGACTCAGCCGAGAATGACGAGTTGTGGCGTCTTTTTTGCACTTTCAAAGATATGCTCCTGTCCAGAGGTGACTTGTCGAGGAATCGACAGGTTTGGGATACTGCTCGAGCGCATGCAAGCAGAGTTGAGTTGTATGACCGCAGGGAGAAACGGCAGCGTGCCACAACACGATGAATGACATACACCATCTGATCGCCGATTACGCGACCATCGATATACTCGATCATGACATACACGAGCGGACCAGCATGGCACAGTACGACCGCGTCTTTCCCTTCTACGTCCTGTCCTACATGAAGGAAGGTTCGTCGGTCATCCGTCACGATGGGGGCGAGCTGATCGCGAGCGGAGGGGATACGATCATCGCACCGCCTTTTCTACGCCACGACCACACAATGGAGAAGTCGAGACACACGGTCTTTTTCTGGTGGCATTTCACACTGTCGATTGGTCGCCATCTCGACGTTCTTCGGATCATCAACACGCCGATGACGTTCCGGCTCGAACACCGGCAAGAGTTCGAAAGCAAGTTTGTCGAGTACGTCGAAATCGCCCGCGACCAATCGGCGTCACTGTCGAATCAACTCCTGCGCCGTGCGAAGGCGCTCGAGATTATGGCATACGTTCTCGAAGGGGCAGCAGTATTGCGGTATGTCAAAGACGGTTTCGCCGACGTTCCGGATGACTTCGCATCCATGCTTCGCAATCTTATCGAACGACCGGAGGAGTATCGTCACGTCAATGCGCTCGCCGAACGTTACGAGTATCACCCCACCTATGTAACCAATCGGTTCAAACACTTCTTCGGAACGACGCCCGGGAAGCTCGGCCGCCACTTGCTGTGTGAGAAAGCGGAACAGCTTATCCGGTCGCGCGACTTGAGCTTGTCGGAAGTCGCCGAAAAGCTCGACTTCTCGGATGCATCAAGCTTCACTCGATTTTTCAAGTCGGTTAAGGGGATCTCGCCGCTCAGTTATCGAAACAGTGCGGAATAGTGGTGAAGTGCCGTCGGATGGGAACTTCGTCGCTTCGGTCGAAGATCAGCTCGTATCCAACCCCGCCTCCTTACCCCAGCAACGGCGACCGCTGCCCGGCCCACGTCACGAGAACACCGTTGCGCGCGCGAGTCAGCGCCACATACAGCAGCGAGCGCTCACGCAGCAGAGCGTACGCGCGGTCGGTCTCGGTCATTCCGGGCCGGTCGACGGTCGAGGCCTTCGGGAGGTGCTCAGCGCCGGCGCCGGCAACGACGATGTAGTCGTACTCGATGCCCTTTACCCGGTGCATGGTTGCGCGTCGGACGCAATCCGGCTCGTCGGAAACCGGTTCAACGACACGCCTTGCTCGGCGGCTTCCTCCGTCGCGCGTTCGCGACAGATGAACTAAGGCGACGTTCCTCGTGCAGCGGCGCCTCCGGTCCTCAGAGATCGAACTCGAGAACACTGGTGGTTCCGTCATCGGATTCGATGAAGAACCGGCCTCCGAGTTGATCGGTCAGCATGTTGACGAGGGTGTGTCCGAATCCTTCGGTCTCGCCGGTCTGGTAGTTCTCGGGAAGTCCGATGCCGTTGTCCTCCACCGTGAGTGTGGCGCGGCTTCCGGTTTCGGTGAGCGAGATGGTGACCACTCCGGAATCTTTGCCGACGAAGGCGTACTTTATGACGTTGGTTAGCAGCTCGTTTATGATGATCCCCAACGGAAAGAGGCGTGCGGGAACCAGCGCGAAATCGCTGATACACTTTTCTATTGCGACGCCCTCCGGTGGTGGGACGGCCGCAACCAACGAATCGACCAGGCCTTCGACGTAGGACTTCACCGAACTTGCCTCGTACTCCTGCCTGATCAGCAGATTTTCATACAGAACGCTCATGGAGTTAAGGCGCCCGATCGCATCCTGCAGAATCGACAGCGCCTCGGGGTTGCGGGTTGAACGAGCCTGAGTCGACAGAAGAATGCTTACCGAAGTTATGTTGTTCTTGATGCGATGGTGAATCTCCTGTAGAAGGGTCTCCTTCTCCGACAGCTGTTTCCTGATCTCATCATCAGCCTTCTTTCGGTCGGTAATGTCGACGAAGTTGATCACTACTCCTTCGATGACGTTGTCGAGTGTACGGTACGGCAGGATGCCCATATTGAACCACTTTCCCTCGGTCGTCTGCACCTCGCGTTTCTTCGGCACCAGCGTATCCAGCACGTCCCGCACATCCTCGACCATTCGATCGTAGCCGAACAGGTTGGAGAGAATATGCGCAACGGGGCGCCCCTCGTCGCCGGGGATGAGGTTGATCAACTCGCTCGCGGTAGGCGTGAACCGCAGAATGCGCAGTTGATGGTCCAGAAACACGGTGGCAATACCGGTTCCTGCCAGCAAATTGTTCATGTCGTTGTTGGAGCGGGAGAGATCCGCCACCTTGGTCTGGAGTTCAACATTTACGGCGGCCAATTCCTCGTTTACCGACTGCAGCTCCTCCTTCGAGGTTTCCAGTTCCTCAGTTGGTGGACTGTAACTCCTCGTTCATGGACTGCATTTCTTCGACTGACGATCTGAGGTCCGCGTTGGTTGTCTCAAGTTCGTCGTTGGCGGCGCGAAGAAACTCATCCTTGGCCTGCAGCTCCTTTCTCAAGGAAACAACAAGCGCATCGTTATCCGAGCCGCGAGCTGAGCCGGCCGAATTGCCGTGATCGGCGTCGGCCGGCTGTCGATCCTTCGGCATGACGCCGTCCTCCAGTACAACGAGGTAGAGCGGCTTCGAGTCGGGGGCATCGGGCCTTTTCGCCGCCGGACAGATGCTCAGGTTTACCGGAGCGAAATGCTCGTTGGTTTTGACGCTCAGTCCCCGACGGCGAACCGTATCGTTGGTCTGTACCGCCTCGCCAAGGGCGGTGTTCAGCTCGTACTGCAGACCCTCGCGCGCCATACTGAGTATGTTGTACGTTCCGACATCTCCGGTCGCCGGCTCAAGATACTTTCCGGTGCGACCGTGCAGGTATACGATATCGCCATTCCTCTCGACCAACGCGCTCGCCGGAGCGAGGTGTTGCAACAGGGTCTGCTCGGCCAGCTCTCGAAGCGGCGCCTTCGGCTGGGGCGAACGTTCGGCCGTCAAGCGCGGTCTCGTAGACTCCATCGAAGGGAGAAAGCTGCTCGGCACCCGACGTGTCCCGCCTATCGGCCGGTCGTTGCGCCGGTACAGCTTCGCCTTCGCGTCCAGAGTGGCAAAAAGGTCGGTGAATTCGCCAACGCTCTCGGATAAACCGAGAAAGAGCATCCCGCCCGGATTCAACGAGTAGTGAAACATCGGAATCAGTTTCCTGTGCAGATCGCCGCTGAGGTAAATCAGAAGGTTACGACAGGTTATGAGGTCCATTCTCGACAGTGGCGGATCCTTGATCACATTCTGCTCGGAGAAAATCAGTATGTCGCGGATATTCTTGTTGATGCGATACGAGTGCGGACTGGAATCCGAACCGCTCGAATCCGCGGTAAAGAACCGGGCAAGGCGCTCCTGCGAGATATCCGCGACGACGCTGGAAGGAAAGACCCCGGAACGCGCGACGGCGATTGCCTCGGAATCGATATCGGTGGCGAAGACCTGAAGCGAAAGACTCAGACCCGATCGCTCCATCGCCTCCTGAAGCAGGATGGCAACCGAGTACGCTTCCTCACCGGTTGAGCACCCCGGCGACCAGACACGTATTGCGCCTCCATTTCTTGCACCCTCGAACAGCTCAGGTACTACCGTTTGTTCGAGCGCCGCAAATGCCTCGGAGTCGCGAAAGAATCTGGTAACTCCGATCAGTAGATCCTTGAACAGGGCGTTCGTCTCGTCGGGTGTCTGTTGCAGGTATTTTACGTAATACTCCATCGAATCGATCTGCTGAATCGCCATTCGCCGCTCGATACGTCTGATGATGGAGTTCGGCTTGTAGAGAGAGAAATCGTGACCCGCTTCAGTGCGCAAGAGGGTGAGTACCTTCTTCAGGTGCTTCTCCATCCCCGGCGTCGGTCCGGCGTCGCGTGGCGAAGCGTTTCCGAGCGCGCGCGAGACGTATTCGATCAGAGCCTCGGGCATCTCTTGGGGCGATAACTCGTAATCCACCAAGCCGGTGGCTAAAGCGCTGCGAGGCATGCCGTCGTACTCAGCTGACTCCGGCGACTGGACCATAACCATGCCGCCCTCACCTTTTATAGCGCGTACGCCCAGCGTGCCGTCACTCGCGGTTCCCGACAGCACGATTCCGATCGATCGTTCCTTCTGATCGTCGGCCAGTGACCGAAAAAGGAAATCGATCGGCAAGCGCTGTCCACGCACCGTCGATTGCTCCAGCAACTGCAGACTCCCGTTGAAAAACGCCATGTCGTGCCCCGGCGGAATGATATAGGCGCAGTTCGGGCGTACGATCATTCCATCTTCGACTTCGAACACCTTCATTTGGGTGTAGCGTCCGATCAACTCGCTGAGAATACTTTTGTGATCCGGCGCCAGGTGCTGTACCAGCACAAACGCCATCGGGGAGGCGGTGTCGAACGGCATGCTCGAAAAGAACGCTTCAAACGCAGCGAGGCCGCCCGCCGAAGCGCCGATCCCAACTACAGGAAACGCGGCTCGTTCCGTCTGGTCGCCCGAATCCGCGCGAGGGACAGAGGTCGCCGGCATATCGGTATTCTGATCGGGGACTGTAGATTCCCGCGCTCTGTTCTGAAGATATTGGGAGAAATGCCGAACTGTTGTAGTTGAGACTTGGAAAGGAGAAGAAGGGAAACCGGGCATTAGGCTGGCATGCTTCGCCCGGCTTCCCCGAACTACAACAGTTATACTACTCGACATTCTGTGCGAAGACTATAGCTTTTCTTTGCTCGAAGATCGATGGCGCGACTTGCTTGCCCGACGCCGGTGTCCCAACTGTCGCGAGCGAGGTCGCTTCGCTCGTCATGCAGCGTACTGCAAGTACCACTTCCAGGCACTGATCGAGATTCTACGTGTCCGCTGCCGAGGTTGTCGAGTCACTCATGCACTTATGCCCTCGTTCTCACTGCCGGGCACTTCCATCGGTACTGAAGAGGCTGAAGCATACCTGATAGCCCGAGCCGAAGGAGCCTCCCGCGGAAAGGCCGCCGGCATTCTCACAGCGCACGGGATGAGCGAAGGCTACGCGAAACGTCTTGAGCGCACGTTGGCCGCCAGCGTGCAGATCGGCAAGGTACTGCTTGGCGGAATGGGCGAGGTTGAGCAGCACGGGCTATCGTGGATTCGCTCGGTCATTTCAGCGCACGAGCGCCCCCTCTACGAGATCAACCGCTTGGCTCTCAAGCAGCAGATCAACGGACTGTGTTTTTGCCGCCGTTGGCTGCTGAGCTATCGCCGCGCTGCGGTCAGCGGGCAGTATTCACATAACATTGGCTCTGCCTTCAGGCGGGCAGCCTGCGTAGACTCCGGGTGAACGAGTTTCATCACCTGGAGGTAACCGATGAACGACAGGGAACGCGAACGGCAGATCGAGGAGGTGACCGACTTTCGTTTCAAACTCGTCGCCGAGCTTGCCAATCCGTATCTGAGCTCAGCCGACCGACGGCGTATGGTGCGCGAGAAGGCGAGCGTTGAACACGAGGTACCGGGAGTCGGGCGGCGGCATCTGAGTGAAAGCTGCATCCTGAAGTGGCTTGCGCTGTACCGCAAGCTGGGCAAAGAGGGGCTGAAACCCCGAAGCCGCAGAGACACCGGGCTGTCACGGACGATGAGCCAGGCGGAGGCGGCGCTGTTTTTGAGCCATCTCGAGGCCAACGCTGATCTGACCGCCACGGCGGTGCTGCGCCGGCTGCAGAGCTCCGGCCGCATTCGCTCCAACCCCTCAAGCTCCTCGCTTTCGCGGTTGGTGCGTTCGGCCGGTCTTGAGCGCTCCCGGCGCATTCAGACCCGCACCGAAGAGAAGACGCTGAAGTTTGAGTTCTTCAGTCCGCTTGAGTGCGTCCAGGCCGACGGCATGTACAGCGTGAAGATTCCTGATGGGAAGGGAAAGCGGCGGCATGCGGTGCTGCTCGCCTTCCTCGACGATGCCACCCGCAGAGTGCTGCATGCGAGCTTCTCGTTCTCGGAGAACTCACTTGCCTTCGAAGCGGGCATCAAACACATCCTTGCCGCCCACGGACGCATCGGGCGACTGTATACCGATCATGGCAGCGCTTTTGTGGGCGTGCAGACGCGGCGTATTCTCGACACCCTCGGCATCGTTCTCGTGCATTCTCAGGTACGACGTCCACGTGGTCGAGGGAAGGTCGAACGGTTTTTCCGAACCGCTCGCGAACAGTTCTTCGGCCCTCTCGATGCTGCCAAGATCACAAACATAGAGCAGCTTGAGCGCAGGTTTCACGCGTGGCTGGAAAGCGAGTACCACCGCAACCCCCACAGAGGCCTCGCCAAGCGCACCCCCCTTGAGGCATGGGTCGAGAAAGCCCATCTGATCGTCCCTCTCGAGCCGGGCCTCGATCTCGAGCAGCTGTTCCTCCATGAGGCCTCGCGCAAGGTGCACAAGGACTCCACGGTCACCCTCGACGGAGCGCTCTTCGAGGTGCCCTCCGATCTGATCGGCGAGCGTATCAGCCTGCGCTATGACCCGCAGCGGCCTCCTGAACGGCGGCGCCTGCAGATCACGCGAAGCGGTGAGTGTATAGGCGAGGCTCGTCTGGTGGACTCCTACGCCAATGCGAAAGTCAGGCGCACCGATATCTCCCACCAGGTGGAGATTACCGGCATCCCCGAGGACGAGGAGAACGAGCCTTGCCGAGCCGTTCGTCGCCCGCTGGACAACTCGCTTTCGGCAACCCGCCTGGGATGGGATCAACAGCACGACGACGACGACGATGATGATGAGCAGGATAACGAGCCGCCGGTAGCCACTCCCGTGGGGGCCGACCGATGACCAGCCGTGAATACTTAAGCTACTACGGTCTTGCTGCCTCACCGTTCGGCAAGGAGATCACCACCGACGAGCTTCTCAACCTCCCCTCTGTGGAGGCCAACCTCGCCGCCGCACGGCTTCTGGTGGAAACTCGCGGAATCGGGGTCATCACCGGAAAAGCCGGCACGGGAAAGAGCTGTTTGCTACGCATGCTCGCCGACACCTTGCCGGCAGGACTCTACAAGCCGCTGTACCTCTGCCACAGTTCGGTGGGACTGGTGGAGTTCTACACGCACCTGGTCGCCCTCTTCGGGCTTGAACCCCGCTATCGGCGCGCGCAAATGTTCCGCGATCTCAAAGACCACGTCCTGTCGATGAACTCCAGCTCCCACGTACATCCGGTCCTTCTCATTGACGAGGCGCACCTGCTGAATAACCAGATCCTTGCCGAGATACGGCTTCTGACCAACTTCCACATCGATTCGGTCAATGCGCTGACCGTGTTGCTCTGTGGCGACGAGACGCTTACCCGCAAGTTCGGCCTGTCGATGCTCGAGGCGCTCGCCAATTCGGTGACCGTCACCGTCTCCGTCGATGCGCTGGCCAAGGAGGAGACATTCACCTACATCGAAACGCGCCTTGCCGCCTGCGGGGTGAAGAATCCGCTGTTCACCAAAAACGCCCTCGAACTTATCCACCAGGCCGCCGGCGGCATCTTGCGCACCGTCGGCACCATCGCCAACTCCGCTCTCATTAAGGCATACCTGTCCAAAAGTCAGCAAGTCGAAGCCGAGCACGTTCACTCGGTCATCGGCAGATAGTACACCTTCCCCCAGT
>PUPD01000051.1 GCA_003552985.1 Spirochaetaceae bacterium | reverse complement strand
CAACCTCAGCTCCGTTCTCGGCGAGAGTGCGAGCTATGCTTAACCCTATGCCTCGCGCCGCTCCGGTAACCACCGCCGTTGTTCCGGCTAATTCACTCATTGCGGTCCGAACCTCCAACTATATCCTGAGCCTCATACCCAGATTCTGATATATCAGCACTCTGATCGTACCGTATAGTGCGAGCATCTGTCAAATGCGAATGCCGCTTTGTGTGCGTGTTGACGGAGCGCTTTTCCGGAAGCGAAGCAATTTGCTGGAGTTAGCAACCAAATGTTCGCTTGACAGCGAATCAGGTAGAGGGTTACAATTCTGATATATCAGTTGGGGTGGGGTCACACCGGCAGTTGCGGTCGCTGGGCCGTGATGGTTGGGCCTCGCGCCGAGAATCTAAAGGAGGTGCGCAGAGATGAAACGCGCAACGACGGTTTTCCTTGCGGCGGTATTCGTACTTGCGGCTATGGGCTCGGCCTTCGGGGCCGGCGAGCCGGAGGAGCAGTTCATCAGAATTGCCACCGGCGGCACCGGAGGGAACTTCTATCGGTTGGGAGCCGGTATCGCCTCGGTCTGGAACGACGAGGTTGAGGGCATCGTGGCCTCGACGCAGTCAACCGACGGTTCGCCGCACAACGCCGAGCTGCTGGCTGCCGGCGAAGTTGAGGTGGCATTCATGGGCGCTGATATCGCACGCGATGCTTACCACACCACCGGCCGTTTCGAAGACGAGGAGGAGGGCTACTACGAAGCGCTTAACTTCATCACCTATCTGTACCCCAATCCGCAGATGTTCCTGGTGATGAACTGGGCCGCCGACGAAATTCAGAGCCTTCGCGACCTGGAGGGCAAGCGAGTCTCGAAGGGTGCGATCGGCAGCCTCGGCGAAGCATACTTCTTAGAGACGATGGAAGTGCTCGGTATCGACCCGGACGACGTTATTCAGGAACACACCGTGCACGGAGCGGCAATCGATCAGGTGCGCGACCGGCATATTGACGCTGTTCTCTGGCCGGATGCGGCCGGCTCGGCGAGCCATATGGAGATCCTCGAGACCGGGCATGCCCAGGCGCGCAGTATCGACGACGAGGTCATTGAGCACTTCACCACGGGCGGCTGGGACATCAACTTCGAGTACACGTTGCCGGCAGACACCTATCGCAACCAGCCGGATGACGTTCACACGTTCGCTGCCCCGATCATCCTGCTCGCCCACGCCGATCTAGAAGAAGAACTGGTCTACGAGCTCACCAAGGCACTGCATGAGAATCAGCAGGCACTCGTGGCGATTGCTGACCTGCTGGCGGAGTTTATGACGCTCGAGACCGCACTCGAGGGACAGCAGATTCCGCTCCATCCGGGTGCGGAGCGTTACTATCAGGAGGAAGGCGCTCTGCGCTGAGACTGTTCGACTGAGCCCTTCGGTGGCCGCGGGAGACGCGGCCGCCGAATAGCAGAACATCCGCCCGCGTGATTCGCCGGCAGCGGCCGATAGCGAACGCGCGGGTTTTGTACGCACAGGTTCCAAGATTCGAGCATAACCGCAACAGGGGGCATCGTGAAGCAGGACCGTAACTCAGCTGACGCGGACAAGAAACGGGGCGTGTTGACACAGGAGGGCTCGGGCCCGGGGCGGCGCGAGTCGATCGCCGAACAGGACGTAATCGACCTTTCGAAGCTGGACGCAAGCACCAGCGCCGGGCCGCAGAACACCTATAACCTGCACGGCGCGTGGATGTGGATCTTCACGGTGCTCGCGATCGTTTCAGGAGTGTTTCATTTCTACACCGGCGGGTACCGGACCCTCCCGGCGATGGTACAACGGCCGCTGCACCTTGCATTCATCCTGGTATTCACCTTCATGCTTTATCCAGCCTTCAAGAAAGACGTTACCCGCAACCGCCCCAGCGTGTTCGATATTCTGCTTGCGGTGCTCGCGGTAGCCGGTGCGTTGTTTCTGGTGTTCAATGTGCGCGCGATCGCCGAGGCGCGGGGACGTGTGTCGTTCGAAGAGATGGTGATGGGGGTGATCTTCATGGTCATCCTGATCGAGGCCGGTCGGCGGGCGATTGGGAAGTTCATGCTGATCTTCGCGGCTGTCTTTATCGCGTACCTCTTCGTGGGGCCGTGGCTGCCGGGCATACTGCGTCACGGTGGGTTTAGTCTTGCTCGCGTGGTGTCTCATATGTACACGAGTATCGAGGGCGTGTTCGGCATCGCGGTTGGCGTATCGGCTACGTATGTCTATCTGTTTATCATTTTCGGAGCGTTCTTGAGCAAGTCCGGCACCACGCAGGTGTTCGCGGATCTCGCTCTGGCTGCGGCCGGCCATACCGCCGGTGGGCCGGCGAAGGTCGGAATCATCGCCAGCGGGCTGATGGGCACGGTGCAGGGCTCGTCGGCTGCGAACGTTGCCGCCACCGGTCTGTTTACGATTCCGCTGATGAAAAGCCTCGGTTTCAAGGGACACTTCGCTGCCGCTGTCGAGGCGGTCGCTTCCTGCGGTGGGCAGTTTCTGCCGCCGGTGATGGGCGCCTCGGCATTCATCATGGCGCAGTACCTCGGCCGGCCGTATGCATATGTTGCCGCCGGGGCGCTGTTGCCGGCGCTGCTGTACTACGCTGCGGTGTTCCTGCAGGTACATCTGCATGCCAAGCGCAGAAACATGGAAGGTATTGACCGGCGCCGGTTACCGCCACTGGTTCGGGTGTTAATGCGAAAAGGGCACCTGCTGTTGCCGATCATTATTCTGATCGGCATGATCGTCATGGGCTTCACGGCTCTCTATTCCGCCTTCATCTCCACGATTGCGATCTTCGTGATCAGCTCACTCCGTAAGGAAACGCGCATGTCTCTCGGCGACGTCGTAGACGGGTTGCGTATGGCCGCGCGCAGCTGCATCACCACCGCGCTCGCGTGTGCGATCGTCGGCTTCGTGGTCGGGGCGGTAGCGCTGTCCGGGCTCGGTATGCTGATTACGCATCAGATCGTGCGCGCCGGCGCGGGGCTGCTGCTACCTACGCTCCTGATTGCAGCCGCCTCTTCTCTCGTTCTGAGCTTCGGACTGCCGACGACCTCGGTCTACATCATCACGGCGACACTGGTCGCCCCGGGGCTCGTGGAGGTCGGGCTTCCGCCGCTCGTGGCGCACCTCTTCGCCTACTACTGGGGCGGTGTTTCGGCAATCACGCCACCGGTCGCGTTGGCTGTATTCGTAGGTTCCGGAATCGCCGGTTCGTCGCTCATGAAGAGTGGGTTCACCGCTATGCGACTAGGAATCGCGGCCTACATCGTGCCGTTTTACTTCGCCTTCTGGCCGATGCTGATTACGCGTGACGCGCCGACAGCGCAGATCGCGTTGGCGATGCTGGGCGGTATAGTTACGATTGTGTGTCTCGCAGGAATCGGCGAGGGCTATTATTTCCGGCCGCTTCAGTGGTACAAGTACCTGTTGCTCTTTGCAGCGGTGCCGCTCTTGATCGCGCCGATGGTCTGGACTCAAGGCGCCGGTCTTGCGATTGTGTTGTTTGTGGTGTTGAGTGAGTTCATCGGAGTACGAAACGCCCGGGGCAAGGCATCGCAGGCACCGTCATAGCAGGTAACGCACTAACCGTTACCGCCGCAGTATGCCGAGTGTGGCCGCCGAAGGACCGCTGCTGTTTCCCCGGTAAGACTACGGGCAATCACAGTCAAGGGTTTCGTGCCGCCTCGGTGCGGATTGACCGGCCACGCGAGACGCGGTACGCTCGCGCGCTGTTGGAGTAGGTGGGTATCGGCTGCTGGGGCAGTCGAAGATTAGTCGTGCGCGCTTGGACGTCGGCAGAAAGGCGCTCGGCGTGATCGGCACCGGCACGATCGGTAGACACGTGGTGCAGCTGCTGCGCGGCTTTGAGATGGAAGTACTCGCGCACGATTCTTACGGCAATTCCGACTGGGCGCGGCCGCACGGGGTTGGGTACGCCGAGTTCCAAAGCGTGCTTGCGCGGGCGGACATCTGGTGGACAATCGGGCCGCTTATGAGGCCGTCAAGGGTGGCCGATTGTGGGGATACGGGCTGAATGAGACCTGGGAGCATCCCGATCTCGTACTCGATGGAGTGAACACCATTATGAGTCCTCACGTGGGATCGGATACCGATCGAGGCAAGGGGCGTATGCAGCGCATGACTGCGGTGACGGTAGCCGCGTATCTGGACGGTAAGACCCCGCAATACGTGGTCAACCGCTAAGGCGGGGCGAATGCAGGCTCTGGTTCTCGAAGCATACAACCAGCTCACAGTTAAAGAGGTTCCGACTCCGGAGCCCGAGGACGATGAGGTTCTGGTACGCGTTAAGAGCGTCGGGATCTGCGGCAGCGAT
>PUPD01000048.1 GCA_003552985.1 Spirochaetaceae bacterium | reverse complement strand
GACTGCGGCCACCGCCCACACCGACGCGGCGGTGGTCAGTCCGCGCACCGTGGCCCCCAGACGCAGAATTGCTCCGGCACCCAGAAAACCGATCCCGGATACCACCTGGGCAGCGATACGGGCGGGATCCCCGGCCTGCAGATGCATGGGAATGTACATCGAGAGCATCATAAGCAGGGTCGCACCCAACCCGATCAGTACATGCGTGCGCAGCCCTGCGGCCTGATTGTCGGCCTGGCGCTCGATACCGACCAGGCCGCTGAGCATAAAGACTGCACCAAGCCGCAGCAGGATCACTTCGAGTGAGAGGTTGGTAGGTTGTACGATCTGCGTCATATAGTCCATGGTATCCCCAGACCGGGTATCATAGCGGCCGGCTGGGTGTAGGTTCAAGTAGCGCGTCGAATTCGCTATGCTGAACCACAGAAACTGACTAAGCGCTCGCCGGGGCCGTTGGGAGGAACCACTATGCAAGCACGGTTTATACGGTTTGGTGAGCTTGAGATCGACGGCAGGCGCTACAGGGAGGACGTCGTAATCGAGAACGGAACGGTGCGCACGCGGGAGAAGAGCGCCTCGCGGGCACGCAAAGCGCAGTACGGCCACACACCGCTCTCCGAAGAAGAATCTATTCCGTGGAGCTGCAAGCGTCTGATCGTGGGAACCGGAGCCAACGGGCGGCTGCCGATCACTCCTGAACTCCATCAGGCAGCCGAACGGAATGGGGTCGAGCTGGTGGCGGTCCCCACCGAGGAAGCCTGCCGGCTGCTAAACGAAGCTGACCTTAGGGAGGTCAACGCGGTCCTGCATCTCACCTGTTAGGGTTACGGTCACGTGCGGCGCAGCGTTTCGGCAACCCTGAATGCCATCACCAGCGCTCCGCTGAGTCCGAGTACCCCGATCAGCGGCGCCGCCCCGGCTAGTCCGAGGGCGGCGCCGGCAAACCCGATCAACGCCGGGCTGGCCGCGCCGCCGATATCAGTGATCGTCCGCCAGAACGCCAGAAACTCTACCGCTCGATCGGCGGGCGCCAGGTCGGTGCTCAACGTCATGTTGATGCCGGCGCCGAGCCCGTTGCCGATTGCGGTTAGGACCGCCACGAGCACAAAAGCCGCCGGTGTTTGCGCTACAGGCAACACCAGAAAACCCAACGACAACAGGATCAGGCAGGGTATGGCCGTCTTTTTGCGGCCGTAGTGATCCATAATACTGCCGGCCGGGTAGAACAGAGCCATCTCAACCAGATGCGTTACACCGAAGAGCAACCCGATCCCCGAGCTCGTCATCCCGATCAGGTCTCCCCACAACGGAAAGACCACTTTGCGCGCTTCCCGGATCAGTTTCAGGGTGAGCACAACGAAGCCGGCAGTAGTGAGAATGCGGCGGTGCTCCCGTACCAGGTTCATCATCACCGTCATACTCGACTCCGGCTGCAGCGCTGGTTTGTGACCGCCGGAGCGGTTTGCGGCGGTATTTCCGGCGTCAGCCGGGAGAAACGCAATCGAGAACACCGTCACGAGCAGGCTGAACCCGGCGAGTAAGAAAAACGCGGTCCGAAGCCCGAGTGCATCTGCCGCCAGCCCGCCGAGAACCGGCCCGAGCGCCGAGCCCATGCGCGTTTCGCCCCCGAGGAGCGAGAGCGCCCTCCCGCGGCTGCGCTGCGGCACGAGCTCACGGAAGTAAGCCAGCCGCGCGACAAAGTAGAGCGTGTGGACCCCGCCTAACCCGAAGAGCAACGGTATCAGCTGATACGGATTACTGACGAACGCCGCAGCGATTGCCAGCACAACCTCGACAATAACCGCGAGTATCATGGTGGTGCGTTTGCCGACCCGAGCGATAAAGAAGCTCCCCGGAATGTTTCCGGTCAATGCACCGAGCGCAAACATCGAAACGACCGCGCCGGTGAGAGACAGGTCCGCGCCCAACTCGCGAACATAGAGCGGAAGGACCGGCAGTATGGCACCGGCCCCCGCCGCCCATAGGAAGCTCGGCACGTAGAACGGCAAGGCCAGCCGGCGCAGACGAAACGGTTCGTTTGTCATGGCAATTCCGGGATTGAGTGAGTCGTTCTATCAGTATATTCTATGCGAAGGTTTACGCAATTATGGATATTGTCAAGTTCAAAGCATTTCACATGGTTGCCGCCCTCAAGAATATTAGCAAAGCAGCCGAACGCCTGCACTACACCCAGCCTGCGGTGAGCGCGCAAATCAGGGAGCTCGAAAACCTCTACGGCACGCGCCTGTTCCAACGCGTCGGGCAAAACCTGGAGCTCACTGAAGCCGGCACGCTGTTGCTTCCGTATGCGGAGCAGGTTCTTGAGCTGTTCGAACAGTCGCGAAAGCGCGTGGTCGAGGCGGCCAATGTCGAAAACCAATGTGTCCGGGTCGGGGCGAGCAGCTTGCCCGGTATTCATCTGGTCCCGGGGCTCATCGGTGCATTTCGTAAGAACAACCCCGATATGAACGTAGTCCTGACGGTTGACGATGCCTATCAGGTCGAGCAGTTGCTCCTGTCCGGCGAAGTTGATGTCGGCATTCTCGGAAGAGCCGGTGGGGGGCACAAAAAGACACGCTTCGCCGAACTGCTTCTGCTCGAGGACCCGATCGTGGCCGTGGTCGGTCGCGAGCACCCCTATGCACAGCGGACCTCTCTCGAACCGTGCGAGCTCGACAGGCAACCGCTTATTCTCCCGCCCGAAGACCGCCTTACCAGACGCGCCGTCGAGAAGCGTTTCCGGCAGCTCGGCTTGGAATTCCGCGTCGCGTACGAGATCTCGTACACCGAATCGATCAAACGGCTCGTGATCAACGGCCTTGGGATCTCGCTACTCGGCCGCATCGTCACCGCCTGGGAGGTGGAGTGCGGCTGGCTGCAGTCGGTGCCGATCAACGGTTTTAACGTCAACCGCGAAATTTTCATGGTCTACCCGAAAGGCCGGGCTATTGTCCCGGCCGTCCAGGCGTTTATCGAGTTTGTGTCGAAGCGCTTCGCCTCGCCTCCAAGCCGAAAAGGGCTCAGCCAAACAGGGTAGAGCAGTCACACAAATACCTGCTGCATAAAGACATTCTGCATGATGAACAGAGCTACATAGCAGAGTGCCGCGGCCGAAGTCGGCGTTGCGGCCCATCCCATAATGATATTGACCAGCAGCTTCAGGTTGAGATTGCGCCCGCCTTTGGCAAGTCCAATTCCGATGATTGAGCCGACGGCAGCCTGCGACTGTGAGACCGGCACCAGCGGGAACGCCGGAAGCCCTACCGAACGCATCGCATCCGCGAGGCCCTGCGAGGCGAACAGAAACAGAACTAGCGCCGTTGAGAGAATCACCACAAAGGCTGTTACCGGAGAAAGCTTGAAGAGACTCGAACCGACCGTCATCATCACGCGCTTGGAGTAGGTGGCGACTCCCAAGCCCGCAGCGAGACCGCCGAGCATGAACAGCTGCTGTGTCCCAGTTAAGGTGAAACCGAATATGCCGATGTCACGAAACGGTGAGGCTTCGACAAAGACGCCGACAACATTCGCCATGTTGTTGGCTCCAAGACTATAGGCTCCGAATGCGCCGGCCAGCAGCAGGCCGGTACGGGTATAGCGGTCCAGCCGCACGAGATGCAAACTCATGCGGTTGAGCGCGAAACGCACCGCGAAGTAAAGCAGGAACGAGATGCCGGCGCCCAGTATGGGACCGGTGATCCAGGTGGTGACAATACGCGTAAGCGCTTCCTGGTCGGTAGGATATCCGGAGAATAAGTTCCAGCCTACGATTGCTCCGACAATCGCCTGCGTGGTAGAAACCGGAAGACCAGCCTTGGTCATCCACATGACCGTGAACGCGGCGCACAGTGAGACCGTGAAGGATCCCGGAAGCGCGTTCACCGCCCCGAGGGCACCTAATCCGTGCGCTGCACCGCCACCGCTTACCACCGCTCCGAGGGTAATAAAGACCACTGAGATGATCGCCGCGGTCCGGAATCGGACCATTCGCGTGCCGACTGCCGTGCCGAATATGTTGGCTGCGTCGTTGGCGCCGAGCGACCACCCCATGTACAGGCCGCTTGTCAGGAAGATCAATCCGCCTAGTTCCATGCACCACCGCCTAGATGCTTCGCTTGATGACGGAGATCGACAAGCGCTCGGCTACCGCCTCGGCCTCATCAGCCAACAGTGAAATCCGTTCGGCAAAATAGCGCATATGCACGCGCTTGCTGAACTCCCTGATTTCGGTGGACTCGAACGCTTTGCGCTTCAGGCGCTCTTCGATCTGGTCGGCCTGATGCTCCCAAAAATGAACCTTTTCAAGATGCTCGGTCACACGGTACAGCTCGCGAAAAAACGCCCGCACCGCAAGGGTCAGCTCGTGGGTTG
>PUPD01000143.1 GCA_003552985.1 Spirochaetaceae bacterium | reverse complement strand
CGAACCGTCGCCGGGCTCCACCGGCTGCACCGCGAGCTCGTAGTTGCGCCCGTTCACCCTGGCACGCCCCTGCGAGATCTCGACGGTGTAGGTGCGGTCGTTGAGCCGCACCTGGTACTGGGAGGCAGTGCCCGAGCCGGAGGTCGCTGCGGCAGGGGCAGCCCCGCCGCCGCCCCCGGTACCACCGGCTCCCACCAAGTCCTCGCGCTCCTGCTCGGGCTCTTTCTTGCGTACTCCGAGGCGGCCTTCGCCCTTGAGGTACTGGATTCCCTTGTCCTTACAGGTCGCTGCGATGAAGATGTTTTCGTCGGTTTCTTCGATACCGTTCTTGCGTAACTCGGCACGGGCGGCTTCCACGCCCTTGGCGGGGTCGCGTCCGTTGATATCCAGCGGGCTCTCGGTGGTCGGCTCGAGCTCCAACTGCTCGGCGGCGATCTTAACCACCTCCGGATCCGGTGGGAGCGGCGTCTTGCCGAAGTAGCCGAGGACCATCTTGCCGTAGCCGTCGGCGATCTTCTTCCAGGGGCCGAGCATGACGTTATTGAACGCCTGCTGGAAGTAGAACTGCGAGACCGGCGTTACCGAGGTGCCGAAGCCGCCCTTCTCGATCGCTTCGCCCATCGCTCGGATCACCGCGTCGTACTTATCGAGCATATTGTTGTCGCGCATCATCTGCGTGTTCGCGGTCAACGCCCCACCCGGCATGGGGCTGAACGCGATCAGCGGCTCAACCGCGATGGCTTCCGGGAACATCTCGTAATCGCGCATGCATTCCCGGAACACCTCCTCGGCCTCTAGAACCTTATTGACGTCGATGTCCAGTTCGAACTCCGTACCTCGTAGCGCGTGCCACATCGTGATGATGTCAGGCTGACAGGTTCCGCCGGAAACCGGCGTTAGTGACAGGTCAATCTGATCCGCCCCGGCATCAAGCGCCGCGCGATAGGCTGACACGCTGATTCCGGCGGTTTCGTGCGTGTGAAATGAGATGTGGCGGTCATCACCGAGCAGCCGGCGGGCGGCACGAATCGTGTCGTAGACAACCTGTGGAACGGCCGTTCCGGAAGCGTCCTTGAAGCAAACTGAGTGGTACGGAATCTCAGCGTCGAGGATTTCGCGCAGAATGCCGAGATAGAACTCGGAGGTGTGTCCGCCCTCAACGCCCGGAGGAAGCGACATGAGCGTTACGCACGGTTCATGGCGCAGTCCGGCGTCGACGATGCACTTTCCACTGTAGATGAGATTGTTGACATCGTTGAGCGCGTCGAAGTTCCGGATCGTCGTGATGCCGTGCTTCTTGAAAAGCTTGGCGTGCAGCTCGATGATGTCGCGCGGTTGGGAGTCGAGCCCTACCACGTTGATACCACGCGCAAGGGTCTGCAGGTCGGCATCCGGGCCGGCGGCCTCGCGGAAGGCGTCCATCATATCGAACGCGTCCTCGTTACAGTAGAAATACAGCGATTGGAACCGAGCTCCTCCCCCGGCCTCGTAATGCGTGATGCCTGCCTCCCGGGCGGCCTCAACGGCAGGAATGAAGTCACGGGTAAACACCCGGGCTCCGAACGCCGACTGAAAACCGTCACGAAATGCAGTGTTCATGAAATGGATCTTTTTACGCAAGTCTTTAACCTCGTGTGTGTTGTTCAGCGTGATACGCTGCCGCGATCGCCGCGGCAACCTCTTCGGGTGCTCCGTTGCTTTTGCCGCTCCTCATTTCGGCCACCGCCGCTACGCGCGCAATAGCGTGTAGCAGGATAACCAGGGTTACCAGGAACGCGAACACGATCCCCACGCCGACAAGGGCCAACATCGTGGCGTCTATGAGCATATCGATATCTTCTCCTTCCTTTCGCTACACTATAGAACGGGTCTGATGGGTTGTCCATACTGCAGTTGCGCGCGATGCCGGGGTAGCTTGTCGATTCCATCGTAACATGCGAAACTCTGCGGCGTGATCGTAAAATGGGCAGTCGGAGTACTCGAGGAGCTCGGCCGGTTCGTGCTGTACTGGGGTGGCACCGTTCGCGGTCTGGTACGCCGGCCGTTCCGGTACTGGCTGATTATCGAGCAAATAGAGCATATGGGCGTCAAGTCGGTGCCGATCATCGCGTTGTCGAGCATGGCGATTGGTATGATCTTCGCTTTGCAGATGATCGCGCTGTTGCGCCCGTTTCAGGCCGAGGTGATAACCGGCATGGCGGTTGCGGTTTCGATGGCGCGTGAGCTTGCGCCGGTGATAACGACGCTGATGCTGATTGCCAAGAACGGCTCGGCTATGAGCGCTGAGATCGGTACCATGAATGTGACCGAGCAGATCGATGCCATGGAGACGATGTCGGTTGACCCGGTGCATTACCTTGCCGTGCCCCGTATCATCGCCGCGGTGATCGTGTTTCCGGTCCTGACCCTGTTGGCGAACGTCATCGGTGTGGTAGGTTCGTATATAATCGGGGTGTATGTGATGAACGTGGAAAGCGCTGCGTATCTCGATCAGATGTTCACCGGCCTCACCCCAATCGACGTGATCTCGGGTCTGATCAAGGCAGCGGTTATGGGTTATATCGTCGCCCTGATCTGCACCTACATGGGGTTCAAGGCCGAAGGCGGGGCGCAGGGCGTCGGCAACACCTCGACGACCGCGGTGGTCACCTCCTCGGTGGCGATTCTGATTGCCGACTATGTTATGGCATCGCTGATGATGGGGTGGTACTTTTGAGCGCGATCATCACCGTTAGCGACGTGCACAAGGCATTCGGCTCCCTTGTTGTTCTAAACGGAATTCATGTAACCTTCGAGGAAGGGAAGGTTACGACCGTGATCGGGCAGAGCGGCACAGGGAAGAGTGTTCTATTCAAAACCATGATCGGCATTATGAAGCCTGACCACGGGGAAATCTGGTACCGCGACACCAGCGTGACCCGGCTCTCAGATATTGAGCTAATCGAGCTGCGCCGCAGCTTCGGGTACGCATTTCAAGGCGCTGCGCTGTTCGACTCGATGACGGTTGGGGAGAATATTGCGTTTCCGCTGCGTGAAGTGCTCGGTATCCGCGACCGGAACGAGCAGCGCCGCCGCGTGTCGGAGATGCTGGAGTGGATCGGCTTGCCGGGCATAGAGGGCAAGTTTCCGGCGGAGCTCTCGGGCGGTATGCGCAAGCGCGTCGGAGTCGCCCGTTCGTTGGTTACCAAGCCCGATGTGCTCCTGTTCGACGAGCCGACGACCGGTCTCGATCCGGTACTCGGCGAGACCATCAACGACCTGGTGGTTCGCGTCAACAAGGAGCTTGGGTTGACCTGCATCCTGATTACCCACGATATACAGGCGTCGTTCCGGATATCGGACAAGATCGCGTTTCTGCACGAAGGTCGTATCGCCGAGGAGGGGCCTCCCAAAGAGGTGGCCGAATCGAATCATCCTATGGTAAAGAAGTTTATCGAGAACTCGTTTTCGCTGTTGGAAGTATAGCTCATGTCGCGTTTAGCAAAGATCGGATTGTTCTTTCTCATTATCGGAGTCGGTGGAATCGGCTACATATTGGTGAGCGGAGATATATTGGCGCGCCGCGATACCTACATCGTCGATGTGCTACTTGACGATGCCAGCGGGCTGACCACCAACTCGCAGGTACAGGTGGCGGGTGTGACGGTCGGGTACGTGAGAAGCATCGCCCTCGAGAATGGGAAGGCCAGGCTGCAGCTTGCGATCTCCCGGGACGTGGAGTTGTACGAGGATGCGGAAGTCTTCAAACAGCCGTCGTCGCTGCTTGGAACCTCGGTGATTCAGGTGAACCCCGGCACACCGGT
This sequence comes from Spirochaetaceae bacterium, assembly GCA_003552985.1. Classification (GTDB taxonomy): domain Bacteria; phylum Spirochaetota; class Spirochaetia; order DSM-27196; family SLAA01; genus B1Sed10-166. Next base: position 576 of record PUPD01000143.1, on the reverse strand, counting down.
AGGCTCACGAGTTGAAGAGGGGGGACGCATCGAGCGCAGCGTAACGAGAGGCGATATCGGTCAGACCATGGATATGGTCGATGAGCTCGGTGGCGAGCTGGCCGCGTTGGTGCGTGATCTGCGCAGCGAGCTTTTTACCGAGCGCGTCTACGGCGACATGGGCGAGATCGTCGAGAACGTGCGTTATACCTCAGACGTCACCCGTGTTCTCATGGAGCGGAACCTGGAAACCTTGTCTGACATGCTTCAATCGATGGAGCGCATCGTGAATCGGGTGGAGGGGCGCTCCGATGAGGAGCTCGCGCGGGTGACGCGTATCCTCGAGAGCACGGCCACGATGGTGGAGCGCGTCGACGGGATGCTCGCCAATTACGACCAAGACCTCGATGCCTCGATTGAGGCGGTACGGCGCTCGGCCGAGACCTTGTCGGGGACCATGGAGACAATCGCGCTCTCAGCGACCGATATTTCCGATATAACCGGCACGGTGCGCCGCGGCGAAGGGACGGTCGGCCGTGCGTTGTACGACGATGAGCTGTACGAACGCGTCAACCGCATTGCGGCCGGGGCCGAGGG
>PUPD01000206.1 GCA_003552985.1 Spirochaetaceae bacterium | reverse complement strand
TCGGCGGTGGAATCATCCACATCAAGGCACAGGTACCGCAGGCCGAGCTCCTGCGCTACGCAATCGACCTGCGTTCGATCACCTCCGGCACCGGCGCGTTTGAGATGGAGTTCGACCACTATGCACCGATCAGCGGCCGCATCGCCGATCAGGTGATCCAACAGAGCGCGGCGGCCGCCCAGTAGGCCGGACGGCGACTCATTGAGATGGTCAATCGCCTGTTACAGACGGCGTTTTTTCGGGAGGAAGTGGTGAACACTGCAGAGAAGCTGAAACAAGAGGGGCGCCGGGAGGGCGCGCGGGAAGAACGGCGACGGACCGCCGAGCGGCTGCTCGCGCGAGAGTTCTCCGTGGCCGAGGTCGCCGAGATCACCGGGCTCACCGAGGCTGAGGTGCAGGCGATCGCCGCGCAGGAACGGCAGTAGCGGCTAAGCGCGACCGAGTGCTCCGGCACATCCGGAAGCTGCTGCCGGCCCCGGCTGTGTCCGTCCCACACCACCCCGGCGCGCTCGCCCCCACACCCGCTGGTTCCCGGCGACTCAGCGGTCCACCAGCGGAACGTAACGTCGCCGAGGGGCAATGCTCTTGTACGCCGGGCGAATGATGCGACCGCCGCTGATCAACTCCTCCAACCGGTGCGCGCTCCATCCGGCAATTCGCGCGATTGCGAAAACCGGCGTATAGAGCTCGGTCGGGATGTTGAGCATGCGATACACGAAACCAGAGTAGAAATCTACGTTCGGTGCAATGGTCATCTGGCGGCCCTTTACCATGCTGACCACGTTCGGCGTAACCCGTTCGACCAGCTTGAGCAGCCGGTACTCCTTCTGAAAGCCTTTATCGGAGGCGAGCTCGGCCGCCTTCTCGCGAAGCACCACCGCACGCGGATCAGAGAGCGTGTACACCGCGTGCCCCATGCCGTAAATCAGACCGCTACCGTCGTACGCCTCGCGCTTGAGCAGCCGGCGCAGGTATGCCGAAACCTCCTCCTCGTCAGACCAGTCGGACACGTTCGCCTTTAGGTCTTCCAGCATTCCGTGCACGCGCAGCGCAGCACCTCCGTGCTTAGAGCCCTTGAGCGAACCGATCGCTGCTGCAATCGCTGAGTACGTGTCGGTGCCGGCCGAGGACACCACGTGAACCGTGAAAGCACTGTTATTGCCGCCCCCATGCTCGGCATGCAGCACCAGCGCCAGATCAAGTGTCTCGGCCTCCAGTGCCGTGTATTGCTGATCAGCCCTGATCATCTGCAGCAGGTTTTCCGCAGTAGAGAGCTCAGGGTCAGGAGCGTGAATGAACAGGCTCTGCCCATCGTAATAGTGGTTCTTAGCCTGATAGCCGTGGGCAGCCATGAGAGGAAAGCGCGCAATCAGCTCGAGCGTCTGTCGGACTACGTTCGGAATCGAGAGATCGTCCGGATTGTCGTCGAAGGAATACGCCACCAGCACCGAGCGGGCGAGCTTGTTCATGATATCATGGCTAGGGAAGCGCAGTATGGAGTCTTCGACAAAGCGGTCGGGAAGCGTCCGCAACTTCCCGAGCAGGGATCGAAACTCCGACAGTTGCTCTTTCGTCGGCAGCCCACCTAAGACCAGCAGGTAGGCTACTTCCTCAAAACCGAAGCGCCGATCGTCCTGAAAGCCCTGTACGAGGTCCTTAACATTGTAGCCGCGATAGAGCAGCCGACCTTCATCCGGAACCCGCTCGCGCTCATCTATCAGGTAACCGTGAACATCGCCGATCTCGGTCAACCCGACCAGAACGCCCGTGCCGTCCTCGTTGCGCAGTCCCCGCTTCGCGTCATACCTCTGATACTCGGCAGGGTCTATGGAGTTGTTTCGTTGCGCAACCTCCGCGTATCGGCTGATGAACTCTGAAAACTGACTAGGCATAATGCGTCACCATCCTCTGCGCCTTTAACTGCAGGCATGATAGAACCCCAATCACAAGAAGGTCAATCGCAAGCCCTTCGCAGCCGCCGATAGAAAAGCTCGTGAATCTGATGATTCTGGGCGAGACCCTTCCGCTCAAACGCGGTCTCGGGACGCGCATAGGGCGCATCTACTTCCCGGCGGCGCAGCTCGGGCTGGGCATCCAACACCTCGCGGATTTGTGCGGCGTAGTCGTCCCAATCGGTGGCGAGGTAAAGGTACCCGCCTTCCAGCAACGCCGGCATCACCAGCTCCGGAAACCCCGGTTTGATCAGCCGTCGCTTATGATGCCGTTTTTTCGGCCACGGGTCCGGGAAAAAGAGGTGTATGCCGCTCACCGATTCGGGAGCTATCATCTGCCTGAACACCAGTACCGCGTCTTCGCGAATCACGCGAACGTTCGACAACTGCAGTTGCTCGATCTGCGCAAGGGTCTTCCCAAGGCCAGGCTTGTGGACTTCAATCCCGAAGAAGTTGAACTCCGGCAGACGCCGGGCAACCTCGATCAACGCCTCCCCCATCCCGAACCCAATCTCCACGATCACGGGATTGTCGTTCCCGAAAACCTGTGACCAGATCGGGGGCCGCGCGCAAAGAGCCACCCCGTATACCGGATACAGGCGCTCGAAGGCTTCGCGCTGATGCTTGCTCATCCGGGTTTGCCGGATCACGTAGCTACGAATATGATCGTGCGCGTGCTTCATGCCGGGCTTCCGATCTGCAGAAACTCCTCAACTTCGGCAACCGTGCTGCATCGCAGCATGCACTGCGCGCATTCCTCAGCCTCCGCTACCGTGATCCGCGCAATCTCCTGCTTGACTTTGCGGATCATCCGCGGTTCCACGCTTACCGTCCTGAGTCCGATTCCGATCAGAAACGGCAGCATCGCAATGTCGTGAGCTGCGTCGCCGCAGATCGAGAGGTCATGTGGCCGATCAGCCATCACTGCGGCAACCTGCGCCAGCGCATGCAGAACGCCGGGGTGATAGTGTTTGTACATCCGTCCGACGTAACTGTTGGTGCGGTCGACCGCGAGCATATACATCACCAGATCATTGGTCCCAATAGCCAGAAAATCCGCATTCGCGGCCAACGACTGCGCACATGATACCGCGGATGGGAGCTCCACCATAGCACCAAGGCGGGTATTGTTGCTGTGAGGGACGCCTTCGTGCTGTAGCTCAGCCATACACTCGTTCAGAATCTCGCGGCTCTGCCTGAACTCATCCACCGAGGAGATCATCGGCAACAGGATCGAGATATCGCCATGCGCTCCGGCGCGGAGTATGGCACGCAACTGCTCTTTGAATAGCTCAACATTCTCCAGCGAGAAACGGATTCCCCGGAACCCCAGAAACGGATTCGCCTCGGTCAGGCCCGGCTGCTGTAGAACCTTGTCTCCGCCGATATCAAGCGTCCGCAGCACCACCGGCCGCCCTTCGGCCAGCTGCACGATCTTGCGGTAAATGTAGTATTGCTCATCCTCACTCGGAAAATCATTGCGTACGATGAACGGGAACTCACTGCGGTACAGCCCTATGCCCTCGGCCTTGTATTCGGCAGCTACTTTGGCGTCAAAAAGGATATTGACGTTAGCGCGCACCTCCACCCGCACGCCCTCGCGCGTACAGGCCTTCTCCGGCACCGGTTCGACGGCATCGGCATCCTGCTGCAGCGAATCGCGGATATCCAATAACCGCGAACGCGCATGCTCGTCGGGGTCAATGTAGATGTTGCCGTGGTAAGCGTCGAGGATAATCGGCGTATGATCCGGAATCTGAAACACCCTAGGCTCGTTGGAGGTGACCACCGGAAGCCCCAGCGAGCGCGCCAGGATCGAGATATGTGCCGTTATCGCACCACTGCCGAGCACCAAGCCTTCGGCATGCTGCGCGGAAACACGGACGAGCTCCGAGGGAAGGATATCGATTGCCAGCACGATCTGGCCGGTGAAATCCCCGGTTTCGTCGTTCTCGCCGGAAAGATTGCGCAACAGGCGGTGTTCAAGATCCCGCAGGTCCTGCGTCTTCTCCTGTGACCTCCGGTTGCTGCTGGTAGAAAGCAGCTCCACGTAGTCGTGCACTACCCTACGTACAGCATCCTCGGGCTGATGACCGTCCTGAATCAGTCTACGCATCTCGCCGCAGAAAGCCTGATCCATCAGCATCAACAGGTGAGAGTTAAAGATCAGGGACGCAACGTCCGAGAGATCGGCGTCCATTTCACGCTGCAGCTCCTCGAGCTGTGTACGCGTGTTGATTAACGCTTGGTCGAACCGCGCGAGCGCCTGCTCCGGATCAACCGCCTGCGTTCCGCCTTTAAGCTGCTCTTCGCGCTCGGCGAGTAAGACCGAGCGGCCTTCGCCGAAACCCCCGGCGGCGGTTCTTCCGTGCACCACCTTGAGGTCCTCGAGCGGACTCTCGGCCTCCGGCTGTGACGGCTCCTCCTTATGTAGACTCATCAGAGCTTCAGCGTTCTCGAGCGTCGCCGCGAGCTGCGACGCGATAGCTTGCAGCGCCCTGCTGTCGGACATATCGAAGTAATCCGGCGCACGGTGCTGCACCACCATCACGCCGATACGGTTCATCCCACGTTTGATCGGGACCGCCAAGAACGACTCGTAGCCTTCCTCGCCGATACCCGGAATGAGTTTAAAATGCGGATTGCGTGAGGCGTGCGCCGAGCGAATTGGACGGAGCTCTTTGAGTGAGCGCCCGGTGATGCCCTCGCCGAGCGCCAGGGACACCGTTTGCTTGTCCTCAAGCTCAAGCCCGCGATTCGCACGGAGATACAGACGCCGACTGGAGGCGTCATACAGATATATTGAGCACACGTCGGCCTTGGTGTGACCGGCGATAAGCTCGACCACTTCCTGCAGAAAGTCGGTGACGGTGGACTTGTGCTCAAAGAGGCCGGACAGTTCTCCGACACTCCAGATCAGCTCAATATTATCTTTTTTCATAATAACCCAATAACACCAAAACTAACCTTATGGTAGCATGCTTCACAACAGCGTTGAAAGCCTGCCCCTGAGGAACTCCGACTTCTCCTGAAGCCCCACCGCACCAGTTTCCAGCAGCAGGCTGTGCGGCTTTTCGGGGTGTAGCCGCACGCTGCCGCCGCCGGCCTCGATCATCTGCATCACGCGTTCAACCGAGAGTTTCGCGACCTTCGCAAACGTGATCTCAAGCACGCCCTTGCGTTCAATAATACTCGCAATATGTAGTTTGGTGCAGATCGAGCGAATCTCGGCAAGCGAAAGCAAGCTGTGCAGCTCATCCGGTAAGGGCCCGAAGCGGTCTTCCAGCTCGGCGACTACCTGTTCAAGCTCCTGCTCGGTACGAATCGCGGCAATCTTCTTATAAATCGCCATCTTCTCCATCGGCTCCGCGATATAGCTGTCGGGAATATAACCGCTGTAGTTCAGATCCAGGAACACCTCCGGCGCCACCTCCTGGCCGTCGTCGCTGCGGCGGCGGATCGCATCATCGAGAAGCTGCAGGTACATATCGAACCCCACCGAGAGAATATCGCCGCTCTGCTGGCGCCCGAGCAGATTGCCGGCACCGCGCACCTCCAGGTCCTTCAGCGCGATCTTGAATCCCGAGCCGAGCTCGGTATAGTCACTGATGATCTGGAGGCGCTTCATCGCGACCTCCGACAGCGCGCGCTGGTCGGGGTAGAACAGGTACGCGTACGCCGGGCGGTCTGAGCGCCCTACCCGACCCCGCAACTGATACAGCTGTGCGATGCCGTACATATCGGCGCGGTCGATAATCATGGTGTTGACGTTCGGGATATCGATGCCGTTCTCGATTATCGTGGTAGAGATCAACACCTGTGAGCCTCCGTGCACGAATCGGTGCATGATTTCCTCCAGATCGTGCGCCGGGAGCTGCCCGTGCGCGGTGTCGATCATCAGTTCGGGAAGCAGGCGCTCGAGGAACTGCTTCACATGCGGCAGCGTCTCGACCCTGTTGTGCAGATAGAACACTTGCCCCCCGCGCTCCACCTCGCGCCGCACCGCTGCAGCGATCTCTTCCTCTGAGAACTCCTTGATTACGGTCTCAATCGGCAGCCTGTTGTGCGGAGGCGTGTCCAGCAACGACAGATCGCGAATCCTCAGCAGCGACATATGCAGCGTCCGCGGGATGGGAGTAGCGGTCAAGGTCAGGCAGTCGATCGTTGCTTTGAGCTCCTTAAGCCGTTCTTTGTCCTTTACGCCGAATCGCTGCTCTTCATCGACCACCACCAGCCCCAGATCCTTGAACTCGACGTCTCTCTGTAGCAAGCGGTGGGTGCCCACTACGATATCGATCTCGCCGGCGGCGAGTTTCGCCAGGATACGTTTCTGCTCGGCCCGGGATACGAATCGCGAGAGCATCGCAATCTCAACCGGAAAGCGCTCCAGCCGTTCCCAGAAGTTCTCGTAGTGCTGTTCAACCAGGATCGTGGTCGGCGCCAGAATCGCGACCTGTTTGCCGGCCGCAACCGCCTTGAACGCCGCCCGCATCGCCACCTCGGTCTTGCCGTAACCCACGTCGCCGCAGACCAGTCGATCCATCGGCGTAGGGCTCTCCATATCGGCCTTCACTTCCTCGATACAGCGCAACTGATCGACGGTCTCTTCATACGGGAAGGCGGCCTCGAAGTCGAACTGCCATTCACTGTCCGGCGGAAACTGGAAACCGGGAGCGGTCTTGCGCCGCGAATACAGCTGAACCAGCCGATCCGCGAGGTCCTCCACGTTCTTGCGGACCTTGTTCTTGCGGTTCTGCCACGAGCGTCCGCCGAGCGTGTCCAGTCGCGGCGGAGCCCCGCCGGTTCCTATGTATCGCTGGATGAGATTCACCTGCTCGATCGGAATATATACGTACTCGTGCCCAGCGTACTCGAGCTGAATGTAATCGCGCTCGGTCCCCGCTGCCGCGATTCGCTTGATACCCTGGTAGCGGCCGATGCCGTAGTTCACGTGCACCACCAGATCTCCGGCGTTGAGATCTACAAAGCTTTCGATCGGCGAGCTTTGTGTCCTCCGGACCGAGTGCGCTACGCGTTTGCGCCGGCCGAATACCTCGTTCTCCTGGATCACCGAGAGCTTACAATCAGGGATGGTGAAACCTTCCGAAATGGTGTCCGGAAGAACCGTCACCTCCAGATCCGCAAGCATGTGCGTGATTCGAGCCGCCTGCGACTCGCTTTCCGCCATGATGTAGACCTGGTAGCCGGCGCCCTCGAGGTATCGCATCTCCTGCTTGAAAAACTCAATGTTCCCGAAGAACGACCGCGGTGGATCATACGAAAAGCGAATTGGTGCGGAGGCGGGTGTGGACGGCGGCGCCGATGCAGGCGGGAGTGCATGTGCGGCCCTCGCAGCAGCGCTCTTGGCCGCAGCGGCTTCGGGGTCAACGGGGTTTTCCGCGGCCGTCGTTCCGGCGATCAGACTTCCGGCCGGCGCGGGTTCGCGGTCGCCCTTAAGCGAGCGCGCATACACGGTCTGCCGCGGCGGAGCCAAGACTTCTTCGCCGGACAGCAGAATGCGCTCAGGGCGTGGAATCATGCCTCGTCGCTCGGAGTTGAGAAATGTGGTGCGGTGCTCCTTTTGCAGGGCCTCGAACGCGGCCGGGAGCTGTTCGATTCTGCTAAACAGCACGAGTCCCTCGGGCGCCAAGTACTCGAAAACGCTCGCACGCGCCTCGAACGCCAGGGGATAGAGATACTCTTCACCCTCGACACTCCCGTGGCTTCGAAGCTCCTCAATGAGCAGGCCACTCTCATCGCCAAACTCCGGCAGGTGCGCGATCGCCGCTGCGAGAGCATCAATACGGGGTTCATCCCAGAGAACTTCGCGCATCGGGTGCAGTGTGACCTCTGTGAACGAGCCGGTTGAACCCTGGCTTTCGGGATCGAAGCTACGGATGGCGTCAACCTCATCAAAGGAGAAGACAATGCGAGTCGGCTCTGCCGCGCCCGGCTCGAAGACGTCCAACACCTCTCCGCGTAACGCGTACTCACCGCGCACCGTCACGCGTGGCACCCGCGTATACCCCATCCGCACCAGCCGCCCCGAAAGAGCCGCGGGGTCAATCTCACCGCCCCGGCGAATAGACACCAGTTCGTGAATTAGCCCCCCCGGCGGCGGTAAAGCGCCGAGCAACGCACGCACCGGCACCACCGTGACGAACGGCTCGCGGCGCAGTAGCCGTGAGAGCACGTGCACGCGACGGCCGAAGGCGGTGGAGTTAATCGGGGTGGACCGATACGGAACGGTACCCCACCACGGAAACAGCTCGGCGTCCACCCCGAACAAGCGCAGATCGTCAACAAGGTGTTCGCCCTCGGTATCGTTGGGCGCAACCACGACCGCCGCGCGAGCCTGGCTCTGAATATAGTCTGCAATCAGGAATGCGAGGAAACTGCCCTTCGCCCCACTCAACTCGACAACTGATTGACCGCCGCTCAGAGCCGCGTGTAGACTTGTTCGCGGAGAGTAATTGCGGAGCGCTTTCTGAATACGAGTATACAATAATGATTTCATGCGCTCATACCGACAAAAGAGATAGGATGAAAAGCATTACGCGGATTCCGACAGCGCTCACGTTGCTGATGCTGCTGCTGTTTGCGCCGAGCGCGGCCACAGCTCAGGCCGGCAACGTGTCCGTGACGATACGGTTTTATGACCAAACCGTCTATTTCCCCGACAGCGACATATACGTGAAGGTCACGGTGCAGAATGAATCACCGGATGCTTACCGCTTCCGCCTGGCCGACCGCCGTGTTTTCAATCTTGATTTTGCGGTCCGCACCATGACGAATCGACTTCTTGAACGCGCGCCGCAGTTTACCACACAGCGAACCGCGCATCAACAGGTCTTCTATCGTGAGATCACGATAGCCCCGGGGGAACGGTTCTCGTTTGTCGAAAACCTCGCTGAGTATGTGCGCATCCCGCGCTCGGGGATGTACGTGATTGAAGCGGCCTTCTATCCCGAGCTTGCCCAAGGCCCCGGAGAGCGTCCTCGTATCGAATCCAATCGGTTGACGCTCTCGGTTCGCCCCGGAACGGCCGGCAGGCCCCCAATCGACGAACTGCTTGACGCCGAAACCACCGAGATCCTGCGCCGCCACCCAATGCCGCCGGACCAGGTGGTGGAGCACACGATCGGAGCGCGGCAGCAGGGCCAATGGGACCGATTCTTTCTGTATATCGACCTCGAAGAGCTCCTTCGGGCCGACCCGGCCAGAGAGCGTCGCTATCTGCGGCTTTCAGAACAGGACCGACGCACCGAGCTGGAAGAGTTCCGGGATGATCTCCGTCGCGAGCGTACGGATGAGGACATCATCCTTGTACCGGAGACATACGAGATCGTCCGAACCGAGTATACCCCGGAGCGGGGAACGGTTGTGGTAGACAAGCGCTTTCGCTTTCCCGACTACACGGAGCTCAAACGCTATACCTACCAGCTTGAACGGCGTGACCAAATCTGGGTGATAGTGGGATACAACGTAGCGCAACTCGGGACGACAGAATGAAACTCATGTTGGTCGGCTCCAACCAGGCACTCGTTGAGCGGGTTCACAAGCGCTTTGGTGCCCACGGTGTTGACGTCATTCGTTATAGTCACCCAATCAAGGCGATGGACAATATCGAAGAGGTGCAGCCGAACGTTATTCTGTTCAGCTCCTCAGATTTCCCTCGCCACTGGAAGACCTTTCTGACGTTTCTGCGCGGCCAGCTGTATCGCGACCGTTGCGTCTTCGTGCTTCTCACTCCCGAATGTTTTTCGGAGGATGAGGCGGTCAAGGCGCTGCATCTCGGCGCCAACGGTCTGGTTTCCGATACCCTGGCCGATGAGAAGGAGCTCACTCGCCTTCACGACCTGATCGCACGCTATCAGGATTTGCGCGAAGCCCGTTCGGCGCCGAGGTTCAGACCTGCTGAGCATGACCGCGTAGAGCTGATCGCGACGCATCCAAAGACCCTGCAGCTGATTCTCGGTACTGTCCGCGACATCTCGGTGACCGGCCTCGCGTTTATTCCGGACCTGCCGGCAACCGTGGCCGGTCTCAACCCCGGGACGATGTTGCCGCACGGCTGCCTGCGCGTGGGAGATCAGATATTTATCGCCTCGCTCACGGTGTTACGGCACGACGACGCCCTCACCCTGCTGTTTGATAATCTCCCGGTTTCGAACGCTTCGGCGATCGAACGCTACTTCGCGCAATCATCGGAGCGAGAGCTCCGCGCCGCCAAACGCTCCTGAGTTTTACTTGACACCGCGACGCAGCGATGCGTAGAATTCACTCACGATGGCGGTGAACAAGTATCTTCAGATGCAACCGGTGTACGAGCTGCAGCCGTATCGGGTTGAGCACGACTATGCTGAACAGTCGGTTCCGTTCTCAGGTACACCGCGCAGGCATCCCTACGATGCAGAGAAGTTGGTACTCGTGCCGTATCCGTTTGAGCGTGAGCGGATACTGTATGAGTTTCAGCTGAAGGACATCCTCTACGTTGAGCAGCTCAGTAGCATCGTTACCGAGCGGGGAGAGAACTTGCCGGTTATGAAGCTGTGGGTACGTCTCGGCAGCCGCGCCGTGCAGTTGACGCCGATCGTCATTAAGTCCGAACACGCAACGCCGACGCCGGAGGCGCTGCTTGAGCCGGAGAGCTGACACACTAATAGAGAGCCGTTTCTACCACCCTGATGGGGCTGAGACGATCCGGTGCGAGCTGTGTCCGCATCGCTGCGTTATCGCTCCGGGAACGACCGGCTTTTGCGGGGTTAGGAAGAACTACGGTGGCGAGCTGCAGCTTCCCTATTACGGAGCGGTGTCGGCGCTCGCGGTAGACCCAATCGAGAAAAAGCCGTTGTATCATTTCTACCCAGGCAGCGACATCCTCTCGGTCGGCTTCCTCGGATGCAACCTGCGGTGCCCGTACTGTCAGAACTTTCGGATCTCACACGGTACCACGGCTCAGTCTCGGACCATGTCTCCTTCCGCTCTCGTTTCCGCGGCGCTCGATTGCGGATCATTCGGCATCGCCTACACCTATAACGAGCCGACCATCCATATCGAGTACCTGCTTGAGGTCGCCACCGCCGCACGTAAGAACGGCATTAAGAACGTGCTCGTTACCGCAGGCAATCTCAACACCGAGCCGGCGCGCGAGCTGCTTGCGCTGATGGACGCGGTTAACCTGGACCTCAAGAGCTTCGACAACGAGTACTATCGACGAACCCTGCGCGCGGATCTTTCAGCAGTGCTTGAGTTCGCCAGGTTGACGGCTGAGCGCTGCCACCTCGAGGTGACCACGCTGTTGGTGCCCGGAGCAACCGACACCGAAGAGGAGGTTCACCGGATCGCGCAGTTCGTGAGCGATATTGACCGCTCTATACCACTGCACCTTTCCGCATACCATCCCACTCCGGGCTACCAAACACCCCCGACCCCGGCCTCAACGGTTCACGCCCGCGCGGCCACCGCGCGGCGTTATCTCTACTACGTGTATACCGGCAACCTCGGAGAACGTGCCGAGACCTGCTGCCCGGGCTGCGGTGCCATCCTGATCCGGCGCATGGGACTTGGCGCGCGTGTGCTCGGCCTCACTCCCGAAGGCAGCTGTGCCGGCTGCGGGCGCCGCGCCGAGATCGTGGTCCGGGACGACTAACGCGTCCGCGCCCGGCCGCGCCTGAGATCTTGACACTTTGATCCCGATACGCTATCTTCAGGACTCGATCGCCACAAGGTGCTGTGCACCGCTACACATTCCCCTGTAGCTCAGTCGGTAGAGCGGGTGGCTGTTAACCACTAGGTCGTTGGTTCGAGTCCAACCGGGGGAGCTCACATGACAGGGCGGTTCCCAAGCGGAATCGCCTTTTTTTGTAGCCCGGTCTCGTCCCCGTCCGCTCAAACCGCTGGCAAGTGCTACAGTTCGGCCGCTATAATAGTCCGGCTGCGCACTGCGATCGCATCACATGCATCGCAGTCGCTCGACACAGCCGACACTATCGAAGACACCGGCTCCGCCATTGTGTCTGCAGGGGGCAGAGATGCGATACTACGAAGTAGTGCTGGACGGCGTACTCCACGACAGTGGTCTGCCCGGACGGGGTGTGCCGCTTCGCAAGTCACAACCGCGATTCAGACTCGACCTGTTCATCGCCACGGTCGAAGCACTACTTAAAGCTCGCAAGCTCAGATGCATTCTGATTCATTGCAAACCGTCGTTTCGAACGCAGGCGTACGCCGGCTATCAGATCATCGGTTCCCAGCTGCAACGGCTGGCCAAATCCGGTAAAGAACTCTGGTTCTATGCCGAGCAGTACGGCATCGGAGAGCTCTATCTGGCTTCATTGTGCTCGCACCGCGTGATCCATCCGCTCGGCTTCGTTCAGGCTCTTGGTCTTGCGCGCCCGTTTCTGTTCTTCAAGAAAGCGCTACAGGACCGGCGACTGCAGGTGGAGGTGTTCCGCCGCGGGCGGTACAAAGGTGCGCTCGACAGCCTGAGAAACGATCGCCTGGATCAGTTCCAGCGGGAACAGTATCATGCCGTCCTCGAAGGAAGCATGCACGCGTTGCAGGATCGCATCCTGGAGGGATACGCCTGCTCGCGCGAGGCTATGGAGGTATTGACCTCAGGCTCGATTCTGAGCGCTCACGAAGCGGTTGGTCAGAACTGGGTGACAACGCGTATGAGTCATCCCGAGCTCATCGGTGACTGGCGCGACAACAAACACCGCCCCGCTTCCCTTAAGGTCCGAGACATCGGCTTCGGCAAGGGCGCAGGCGTTGCGGTGCTGTTTCTCGAGGGTACCTTGGTGACCGGCCGTTCCCGCACATCGCCGGTCTTCGGGCAGTCAGTGGGTAGTGACACGGCCTGCGAGCAGATTACCCGCCTGGAGCGCAACCGCCGCGTTAAGGCGGTTATCGTCCGGATCAACTCCGGCGGCGGCTCGGCTACTGCGTCGGCCTCTATTCATGACGCCCTCGCACGTCTGCGTCGTAAGAAGCCGGTTGTGGTTTCTATGGGCGAGATCGCCGCATCCGGGGGATACTGGGTTGCCACCCAGGCTGAACGGCTGTTTGTGGAGCCCAGCACTATCACCGGGTCCATCGGGGTGCTGATGGCGATCTTCAATATGCGCGAGTTTCTGAAATCTCACGGCATTACCGAGGACATCGTCAAGACGCATGAGCACGCTGATCTCGGCAGTCCGCTCAGAAAGCTCACCGGCATCGAACGGCAGAAGCTCGATGAGATCGTTTCCAAGCTTTATTACGCTTTCCTGCGCAGGGTCGCCGAGTTCCGAAACCGCAGCATCACCGATATCGACAAGCTGGCCGAAGGCCGTGTCTGGACCGGCCAAGACGCGGTGCGCCTTGGACTCGCCGACGAGCTCGGGGGCCTCAGCGACGCGATCGAGTACGTCAGGCGCATGCATACCGGGCCGTGCCGGGTCCGCTACTTCCCGCGCGAAAAGCGCTCATTGCTCGAGCGCCTGATCACCCGCAATCTCGCGCCGGCATCGCTCGCCACCGCGGCCTTGCCGCCGGCAAGCCGGTATTTTTTTGATGAGCTCGCGCTACTGCACGGACACCCCCTGGCGTTATGGGAACCGCTCATGGAGCAGTGGCTGGGGGCAATCGCTACTGAACTGCACAGTCTTGCGCCTCATCAATGTATACCGGAAGCTCAAAGATTCTGTAGCGAGTGACATAGTCCGGCAGCTCTCCTTTGAGCTCGCCCAGGCCGGCATGATAGCGCTGTATTGTGCGGTAGTTCCGCATGGAAAGCACGACACGCTCGGGCTGCCCGCCGCTGTCAAGCATTGTTCTTTTCTGTTTTAGGATCTCGGCCAAAAGCTCCGGTGCCGAGCGCTGGTTCTCGTCCATTGGGTCTAGTTCGCGTCCATCGGTTCGTGTCCGTTGGCTCTGCCGTTCGATCAGTGCGAAATTGACTCCTATAGTATCATCCGGATATCATTGCCGCAATTATGGGCAGCCGTATATCAGATTACGATTGGGACCGGATGACCTTCACCGAACATGCAGTTCTCTGCTTTGTACTCAAGGACACTAGCATCCTGCTGATGCGCAAAAAACGCGGCCTCGGACAGGGCAAGATCAACGGGCCCGGGGGACGGCTTGAGCCCGGCGAAAGCTACCGCTCGGCGGCAATCCGCGAGACCGAGGAAGAGCTCGGCATTACCCCCTGCAATCTGCGCGAAGCGGCGCATTTGAGCTTCATTTTCACCGACGGCTACTCACTGGACGCCCGGGTCTTCACCGCGCAGGGCTATGAGGGCGAGGTCACCGAGACTGACGAGGGCGACCCGATGTGGTTCAACATCAGCGCAATCCCCTACGAACAGATGTGGGCGGATGACCGTTTCTGGCTGCCGGTTGCGCTTTCGGGTGCCTACGTGCGGGGGAGGTTCGTGTTCGACGGCGATACGATGCTCGACCGGGCCGTCGAGCAGGTGGCATCGCCAAGGGAGGCTGAAGCTACTGCTGCTCGATATGGCGCGCAAGGACGAACAGATAATCCGAAAGACGGTTGAGGTAGTTCTGCCCTAAAGCGAGCTGAGTAAGCCCGTGCGTGCGGATGCACATTACAAGCGTGCGCTCAGCCCGGCGACAGACGGACCGCGCCACGTCGCAATGGGCGCTTACCACGCTTTCACCGGGGGTGATGAACTGGTTGGGAAGCTTCACCAGGCGCATCAGCCGTTGCTGCCGTTCCTCGAGCAGCTCGAGCTCAGACGGTTCGATCAGTTTCAAACGGCGATAAACCGGGTCGTGCTCCGGCGTGGCTACCTGCGCGCCGATCTTGAACAGCACTTGCTGGCAGTCATACAGCTCGCGCTTGCGGTCACTGTTGCGCATCACCGCGCGTGCCAGCCCCAACACCGAGTTCAGCTCGTCCAGATCGCCCAGCGCAACGAACAGCAAGTCGCTCTTCGGGCGCCTCTCTCCATTGAACAACGTCGATTCGCCGCGGTCTCCACCTCGGGTGGTAACCCGCTCGAAATCAATCATACTTAGCGCTCCTGGAAATCCTGTATTACCTCGGACTTCCTGAGCTTGTCAATCGCCTTTTCCTGAATCTGGCGCACGCGCTCACGTGTGATGCCGAGCGCCTTTCCGGTCTCCTCGAGCGTGAAGGCACCGTCACCCATCAGACCGAACCGCAGTTTGATGATCTTCATCTCACGCTCGCTGAGTTGTGCGAGCACCCGCTCCAGAGTATCCTGCAGCGTCAGATGAAACGCCATCTCGAACGGCTGCCGGCTTTGGACGTCTTCGATGAGGTCGGCGAGGCTGGTAAGGTTATCATCATCGACCGCCGCATCCAGCGACGCTGCGTCCTGCGACAGCATCATGATTTCCTCTACCTTGCGTCGTGGTAACGCCATGTACTCAGACACTTCGTCCGCCGCCGGGTCACGCCCGAGCTCCTGCGAAAGATGCCGAGCAACCAGATACCACTTCTTGATGGTATTCAGCATGTTTAGCGGGATCCGAATCACCTTGGATTTGTCCGCAAGCGCCTTGATTATCGCCTGGCGAATCCACCAGGTCCCGTAGGTGGAGAACCGGCAGCCTTTGCGATAATCAAATCGCTCCACAGCTTCGATCAGTCCGATATTGCCTTCATCGATGAGATCCAGGAGACTGAGCCCGCGGTTGCAGTACTTCTTCGCAATCGAGACTACCAGCCGGAGGTTGGCATTGATCAACCTGTTCTTCTCTTCGCGAAGCTGCTGTTCCAGCTCGGCCTTCTTACTTTCGTAGTCACGGGGCGGCGCCGAACCGGAGCGGTGCTTAGCCTCCAGCTTCCCGATCTGCGCGCGAAGCTCCTCGATATTCTTTCCAATCTCGCGCTCTTGCTCCAACGTCAACAACGGATATGCTGCAATCTGTTTGAGATAAAACGATAATGGATCGCTCTCGCTATGGTCGAGCGCTCTATCATTACTCGCCACCTTCACCCCCTTGGCGCTTCATTCGGATCAAGGAAACGGTTGTCTTTCCAAACACCAAAATACAACTGCGCGGCGGACTCACCGGGGACCGTACCCAGACTCCCGATACGGCTTCCCGCCTCCACGCTCTCTCCCACCTCCACAGCGATGCTCTCGTTTCCGGCATAGACATAGACATAGCCCGTGGCTGACTGAACGAACACCACACGCCCAAAGCTCGAGTGAGGGCCGGCGTATACCACCGTACCGGCAGCGACGGCAACGATATCGTCGCCGCGGTCGCCGCGAATGGCGACGCCGGGAAATTTGCCTTCGGTGCGCGCCCGTTCCCCCGGATGCGGCCAATAGTACTCCGACTGGCTCTCGGACCCGTTGACCCGCTCAGAACCTTCGGTAGTTCGGCCGCGAGGTTCCACGCGCGCAACGGCACCTCCCTCTCCGGAGCCCAGGCCCGGCACGTATAACCTGTCGCCCACCCGCAGGACGTCATCCTCTGAAAGCCGGTTGAGGTTTCGGAGGCGGTCGACCGATAACCCGTGACGGCGCGCAATCGAGTACAGGGTGTCGCCACGCACAACCTCATATTGATCGGGAATGCGCAATCGGGTCCCTACCTGTATTGCGTCGGCGTTCTCTATGTCATTGGCGTCGCGGAGTGCGTCAACCGGTACGCCGTACTTGCGTGAGATGCTGAACAGAGTGTCCCCGCGCTTTACCTCATGCTCGGCTGTCTCCGCGACCAACGGAGACACCACGAGTATGCCGAGCGCGACGAGACACAGCCGGGCCCAGATAACCTTCAAGACACGCTTCATGCTACTTTCTATCTTCGGCCGAAACGTGCAAGAATTGAGCCACCGCAGATTAAAGCAATGTGATTCTTTTGTGCTTTACTCGAATGAGCCCTCGTCCGACTCGTCGTCAAGCGGAAGGTCTTCCACCCGCTTGCGAAACGGTTTGGAGAAGGAAAACTTGGGAATGAACGTGGCCGGTTTAGCCGGAATCAGGAGCTCCTCTCCCGTTGCGGGATTGCGGCCCATGCGGGCCTTCTGAGCAGGGCGCCGGTCGAGATAGAGGCGCCCGATACGGCCGAGCGGCACGCGCTCGCCCATAATGGATCCCGCCTCCACCATCGAGAGGTAATCGTCGATGACCTCCCGCACCTGAGCTTGGGTTAGATCATTCCGGCGGGCCACATAGGCCACCATGGTGCGCATCGTGAAATGGTCCGGTGTTTCGCCTTCGCCCGGCATGGACACCGTGCGGTTGAGCTTGGTGAACCCGTTAGTGAGGAATATGGTTGCCTCGCGCAGTCGCCGCTCCTGTTCTTCGACGGGAACCTCGGCGTCACACGCTGCAATCGTCAGGATCTCCGAGGTCTGTTCGATTGAAGAATCGCTAAAACGCGCCGGCTGATCGACGCGGATTGCCGAGTCCGGGCGCACACCGCTATCTCTTACCAGGCGCGGGACATCACTGCGCAGCTGTATGCTCGCGTACTCAAGCGCCCTGCCGCTCTCGTCTCGCCGGCCGAGGCTGATCAGTGAGCCTGAATAGGTCAGCAGAATGGCCCCGCGAGAGTCGTCCGCTTCCAGAGTCTCCAGCTCATGCATATCCAGCAGCCGAATCTGCTCGCTGAAAAGTCGCCTCTTCTCCAGCCAGTTGCGGGTGATACGCTCCAGAGAGTCGCCGCCGGGAGGCAACCCTGAGCTCTCTGCAATCGCGCGGAGGTGCGCCTGGATATGATGTGGAAGGTCTTCAAATCGCTCCATGGTGCTTAAACTACCATATCTCACACAAGCCGCGATAGCGCCGTTTTTGCTTGTCAGATCAAAAATTTACTCCTAGAATGATTTGTATGACACCTGATATAGAAACCACTTACATGGGTCTCAAGCTGCCCTCGCCCCTAATAGCCGCGAGCTCGGGTATCACCGACAATGTTGAGAATCTTGATCAGCTGCAGCAACTCGGCGCAGGGGCGGTCGTCCTGAAGTCGCTCTTTGAAGAAGAAATCCTCGCCGAGATGGCGCGCAACCAAACCCGTATGCAGCGCACCGGATACACCTTCCCCGAG
>PUPD01000087.1 GCA_003552985.1 Spirochaetaceae bacterium | reverse complement strand
TCTCATCAAGTCCCTCCCAGTGGTCGATCTAGGAGGGAGTGTTCCATGCGCTCCGGGCTAGCGTCTAGTACTAGACAGGCGTTTACTAGTCAGACGTTTAGTGCCATCTGCGTGAGCCCTGGTTCCGGCCTTGGGCCTGGTATCATTTTCCCGACCATTGTGATAAACTACGAATAGTAGTGGTGTGAAGCTTGTTGTGTCGGTTAGCGGCAAGGAGGTAGTGATGGGTGTGCTCGACGGGAATGTTGCGGTGGTTGCCGGCGGGACCGGCAGCGTCGGTGAAGGCATCGTGCGTAGTTTTTTGCGCGAGGGGGCCGAGGTCGTCGTACCCTGCAGAAGCGAGCAGAAACGCGAGCGGCTTGCCTCGTACGTACAGGATGTAGCTGAGAATCGACTCCATCTCTATCCGGCGATCGTGAGCGATGAGGAGTCGGTTCGGGACTTCCGCACCGCGGTCATCGATAACTTCCCCCGCGTCGACCTCGCGGTAGCGAGCCTCGGTGGTTGGTACTACGGGCACAGCCTGCACCGGATGACCTTCGAAGACTGGAATCGCGTCATGCACGATCACTTGACCACGCACTTTCTGTTCCTGCGCGCCTTCGTCTCGCTCTTCCACGATCACCAAAATCAGTCCGGGACCTACATCATGATCAATGGGGGCGAGTCGAAGATTCCGGCTCCGGACTCCGGAGTCGTTTCGATTGCGGCAGCCGCGCAAAAGATGATGAGCAAAGTGCTGGCCGAGGAATCGAGCGGCACGAGCATCCGCAGCTACTCTATCTCGATCATGAATCCGGTTAAGACACGCAGTCGCGGCGGGAACTACCTCGATGAATGGGTCTCGGCCGAGCAGCTCGGGCGTTACCTTGCGGAGCTGCAGGCGCGCAAGGTGCCACGCACCAACCAGGTCAGCCACATCCTCCACACGGTGAACGACCTGAAGCACGCCGGCGTAGCCCTCTGAGGGTCGGCTACACTACCGCCAACCATAGCGGGACCGTCAGCATCGCGAGCAGGGTGTTGAGACTCACGCCGGCGGCGGTTACCTGTTCGTCGGCGCCGAAGCGTGCCGCGAAGCTCTGTGAAACCGCGGCGGTGGGCATCGCGCTCATTACCACGGTAACGTCGCGGATTAGCCCCTCCGCACCGAATACGCCGGTGAGCACAGCGTAGGCGATCAGCGGCATCGCCGCGAGCTTGATTGCGGCCGCGACCAGGTTGACCGGCAGTGAGCCCCCGAGCCGTGAGAACGAGAGCGAGAACCCGACGACGAGCAACACCAGCGGCAAGCTGATTCGTCCGATCAGCTCGACTGTGTCGATCACGACCCCTGGAAGCGTGATCCCGCTGAAGCCGATCCCGAGCCCAAGCGCTACGGCGATGATGAGAGGATTGCGCACTACGGTGGCGAGGCGGGCGCGAATCGAGGTGCGGTCTTCCTGCGGAGAGAGCAGTTTCAGGACCGTGATACTAAGCGCGGTGTTGATGATGATCCCGATTGCGATAATGACGCTGATGAACGCGAGGCTCTCAGCGCCGAATGCGGTGGAGGCGATCGGAAGGCCGAAATAGGCGAGGTTGGCCCGATAACAGATCTGCGCGAACGCGCCGCGGCGCTCGTAGCGAATAAGCAGTGAGAGCGCGAGCGCTAACGCCGCAGTGAGGATGACCACGAGCGGGTAGCCGATGACGAGCTCCGGCCGACCGAGGTCTTCGGGGGCAATCTTGATCATTTCGGCGATGATCGTCGCCGGCAGCGTGATGTAATACACGAGCCTGTTGGCTTCGAACGCAAACTGCGAAGACAGGAAGCTGGTCTTGCGCAGGCCGTAGCCGAGGAAGATGAGCGCGAACAGGGGGAGTACGAGCAGCACGGTTTCCATAGTCGCGTCATCCTAAACCCCCGGCGCCCCAGGGGCAACTAGGTACTGGTGCGAAGCTTGTTGCAGCCTGCCGGCAAAGTGTTTGTGGTCGCTGCATTTCGGGCGTCTTTGGGGAAAAAACTCTCGGAGTAGACCTCTACCGTTCGCTAGTTCTTAGACAGCAAGGAGATCTGAGTTCGCTGCGCAACAAGCTTCGAACCACTCCTTAAACCGTTGACCACCTCGCGGAGCCAGTAGCGCACGAAACGATTAATGTTGATCTGCGCCAGTACGACCGCGCGGGTGAAGATCGCCGACGAATGTGTGCCGACGTTTCCGCCCATGTCCATGATGACCGGGATGAAGATCGCAGTCGCGACCACAGCCTCGAGCGTCTCCTCGAACGCTTCGAGCAGCGCGCCGGCCGGTACAACGCCCTCGAGCCTGCGGGTCTCGTCGGTGACGTACACAGCGTTTACCGTTAGGTCACCGCCGTTGTTCCGTCTGCGGATACGCTCGATTGCGTCCGAGACGGTCATCTGCTTCTTCACATCGACGTAGATTGGCATCATGATGCGCCCGACAGTATCGTCCTCACAGCCCATCAGGCGGGTAGTGATCTCACGCTGCTCTTTCGGGAGCTGCTCGAGTAGCCGCTTGGCACCCGTCGCCGGCAGCTCGTCGAGGAGATGAACTCGATCGTCAGGATCTAGGGCTCCCAGCAGCTGAACCGCCTCCTCGCTCGAGAACGACTCGACGAGCTCACTCTGATCGCCGACCTCCATGAGGTCGAATACATCGGTCGCAAGATCCTTCGGCAACAACCGGAAGACTACCGGCAGATCGCGATGATCGATCTCTTTCAATCCTTGGATGATTTCCGCCGGGCTCAGGCTGCGGAGATACTGCTTTATCGGGTCGAGGTTCTTATCCTCAATGTGCTCGCGGACATTGTCCCGAAACGCCTGTGTGATTCGATCCATTGTACTCAGTTGAGATTGATTTGTGTGACGCTGTTTCCTGCAGTCCGAGAGACAAGACCCGCGCCTGCAGTGGATGCGAACGCAGGCACTAGGCTCCCGGGCCCCCTGGCTAACCCGCCGGACGACGGGCGACTGTGGGCCCGGCAATGTACGCAGCGGTATAGTGTTACCGCGTGGTGTTACCGAGGGGAGAAGCCACGGCGCCGGCGGGCGTGGTGCGAGAATACGGTCCAGGGTCGCTTTCCATGCGCTCACCTCCCGCCTGCCGTCGGGTGGTTTGGGCGAGCAACGCTCGGCCTCCGATGACAGCATCGCCTGTGGCCGGCGCCGGCCGTGCCCCGGTCCGCGCGTGCGCGCCCGCGAGACCGCGGCAACAAGCAAGGCCTTTCCCGACGATCTGCCGAGAAAGGCCTTCTCCGTGAGCTCGAAGATTCCAACAACGAAGTCTCACGTACGAACCGGCCGGCGTTCGCCCGGCTCGCGTCGCGCCTTCCTCGTTACAAGCTTTGGCATCGTACGGCGTACCCAATGAGTCGCATTATGCAGATCCTTAACCCGAATCTGCCTGTTCGACCCTTTGGCGTCTTTCGACGTTTCAGGGCAGCGGCGTATGTCCGTACAGGAGCCTCACCCAACGAAGGCGACTACATGGACGAGTTAGTCGTGATTACCCTGGATGGTCAACCCAGCAACCCAACGACCCAGCAACCCAACAAGCGAAATACCTAACGAAGTGGATTTAATCGTGGAGCGTGGATCGATTGCTGGTTAAGCAAAGCGATGTATCGCTTGAGGCGGTAGTTAGGTAGTGAACGCGATCCCTGACTCCGGAGGTTTCACCCGATGCATATCCCCTTCTGCCCCAATCCACGCTGCCGCTACCACCACCACAAGCCCGCCGCCGCAGGCGATGTCTTTCGCCCCTACGGAAGCTACGCAACCGCCGCCCACGGCGTGGTCACCCGCTACCGCTGCCGCGAGTGCAGGCGCACCTTCTCGCGCCAGACCTTCCGCGTCGATTACTACACCAAGCGCCGCGTCTCTTATCGCGAGGTCACCAAGCGTCTTGTCTCCTGTGAGAGCCAGCGCGCGATAGCCCGAGCGCTCGACATTTCGCACGCCTCGGTGCGGAACCGCATCGCGCGGCAGGCGCGGCAGGATATCGCGCGGCTTCTTGAGCTCTTGCCGCTGGCCGCTTGCGAGGAGGCGTTCGTCGCCGACGGGCTTGAGAGCTTCTGCTATGCTCAGGACTTCCCTACCCACTACACCGTACTTGCCGGAAGCGAGTCGCAGCTTCTCTATGGGTTCACCTACGCAACGCTGCGTCGCAAAGGCCGCATGACCGCCTCACAGAAGCGCCGCTGCAAGCGTCTGAAGCCGGTCTACCAGAAGATCGTTTTGCCGCTGAGCGAGAGCTTCACGGCGCTCTGTGAGCAACTCGTGCGCCTGTGCGCCGAGGCGGCCGCGGACCGCATCGTGCAGGACACCGACGAGCACCCCGCCTATCGCAGAGCGATCTCCGCGCATCCGGTGCT
>PUPD01000070.1 GCA_003552985.1 Spirochaetaceae bacterium | reverse complement strand
TATCGCAGCTTCAAGCTCAGCGGGTGGATGCTCGGCGGGCAGGGGCAGATAGAGCGGGAACTCGAGCTCGTACCACTCACTGTCGCCTTCGGCGATACGCCGTACGGTCAGGATGCCGCTTCTGGTGTCAAAGTGCAGGTCGGTCAAATCGGGACTGAAGTGCCTGACGATCGCGAACGCGGTAGCAAGCGTGGCATGTCCGCACAGCGGTACCTCGGCCTTAGGGGTGAACCAACGGAGCTTGTAGCTCGAATCGCCGGGTATGAAAAAGGCCGTCTCCGAGAGGTTATTCTCACCTGCAATAGCCTGGAGCGTTTCGTCCGGAAGCCAGTCGTTCAGCGCGCATACCCCTGCGGGGTTGCCCCGAAAGAGGCGCGACGCGAATGCGTCGATGACGAAGTAGGGGAGCTGCTGCATGGCGCCTCCACTCTAAGCTGCGTCTCAGTGTAATTATCAGCGCTGAGGGTGAATTTGTCGAGTTCTGCCGAAACCTGTGCGTCCATCTTGTAACTCGGCCCTGGCTAATGGTAGGAAACGGGTATGCACCCAAAGCGGGACGGCCGCACAGTCACTTCGATGAAATCCGTACCGGCGAAGGCGCTGGTGGTGCTCGGCCTCGCGTTGGCCGCGGCGGCCTGCGCGTCGTTGCCGGCGCTGGAAGGCTCACTCACTGAAAGCGCTGCAGTGCGGCCGGCGGAGACGGGCTTGGTGCGCGAGTTCGCCGCCAAGGCACAGCCGGCCGGCGGTGAGGGCTACTCCGGGGTCAAGCTGCTTGCCCGCAACGATTCTGCGTTGCAGTGGCGGCTCGCGCTGATTGAGTCCGCGCAAACGTCAATCGATGTCCAAACCTTCATCTGGGATCGCGACTTCAGCGGAGATCTGCTGTTCGAGCGCCTGCTTGCAGCCGCGGACCGCGGCGTTGAGGTCCGGGTGCTGATCGACGATGTTTTTCTCACGTATCCGGACCGCTTCATTGCCGCGTTGTCGAGTCACGAGAACCTCGAAGTTCGGATATTCAACCCGAAACCGGTCCGCGGCAGCGTGCCCGCCAAGGCAGTCGGCTTTGCCGTCGACTTCCGGCAGCAGAACCGCCGTATGCACAACAAGCTGTTCATCGTCGACGGGCAGGTGGCGATTATCGGGGGGCGTAACATCGGAGATGCGTATTTCGGATTGAGCCCGGATTACAACTTCCGGGATCTGGAAGTCTTGACCGTAGGCTCCGAGCTCCCGGGAATGCGCGAATCGTTCGATGCCTACTGGAACAGCCGCTACGCGTTTCCCGGCCGGGAGCTAAATCGCCGGGGTGACGAAGCGTATCTTGAGCGCGTGCGCAGGCGCTTGCCCGGACACGGCTCAGCGAGCTCTAAGAAGGAGGCGGTGGCCGCGCTTTCGGTGCGGCATGAAACCCTGTTTGCGTACGGGGTGCGGCAGATGGTTCCCGTGCGCGCAAGATACGTCGACGATCATCCGTCTGACCGTGAAGACCGCTCGGTCACCAGGGCGTTGAAAGAGTTTCTCCTGCAGGATCGCGAAGCGGTGCTTCTGGTTACGCCGTATCTGGTCCCCGATGACGAGTTCTTCCAGGTGCTCGAAACGCTGAGCCGCCGCGGGATGCTGGTGCAGGCGCTTGTGCCCACAATGGCCTCCAACAACCACACTATAGTCCACAGCCAATACCGAAAGAATCGCGCCGAGCTGTTGGAGCTCGGAGTCGAGCTGTACGAGTACAAACACCAGCCCGGCGCCGGGGCCCGAACGTACGTGGATTGGCCGTCGTTTCGCTCTAGTTTCGTGAGCCTGCATATGAAGCTGCTCTTGGCTCCCGGAGAAGGCGCGTTCGTGGGGTCGTTCAACCTGGATCCGCGTGCACTCAGAATCAATACCGAGAACGCATTGATCATAGAGTCCGAAGAGCTCGCTGCGAAGGTGCAGGCGCTGCTTGATCCGATGCTCGCGCATCAGCAGGCCTGGAGCGTGCAGCGTACCAACCCCGGCTTCTCCTGGAGCGCGGATGACGCCGAGGTGCGGCGCCAACCGGCGCGCTCATGGGTGCAGCGCCTTACCGACGCGCTCTTCCGCCTCCTTCCGCTGCAGAACCAGCTCTGAGATGCGGGCGGCGCTTAGGTGCCGCGGCGCGCGAGCCTCCCTGCCGCCACTGCCAGGCCGTGGGCCGGTAGGTAGAGGAGCAGGACGTATCCCAGAAACAACAACAGCAGATACACCGGCGCCGAGAACGGGTGCTCGCTTGCGCCGAACGGTCCGTATACCCAGTTGATGTTGTCCTCCGCGGTGGAAACAACCCGGCTAACTGCCAGCAAGGGCGCGGTAATTGCGACCTGTATCCAGAGTCCGCGAGTGATATACCCTAGCCGGGCGCAGCCGTACGCGGCGATTATCGGCAGGAACAGATGGAAAAGGCTAAGCAGCCGTATGCCGATTGCAACCTCCTCTCGCATCATATACTCCGTTCCTCCAAACGGGTGGAAACCGACGGCAAGGGCTGTTGCCAGGTCCAGCGACCAGGCAATGCCGACAATGAGCGTTGCTACCAGCTGCGAGGACATGATCGCCCGGTTCTCAGACCACAGCGCGTAGAGTATCAGGAAGTTTGCGACATCGCAGAGCCAGAGGTAGTTCTCAGCACCATACGACACATAGTAGATCGGCGCCCAGACGAGAATCCATACAGTGAATGCCGCTTTCAACGGCACAGGTATCTGACTCTGTCGATCATCCATTGGTGCCAGTATAAACCCACAATACCGAAACCACCAAGCCGGACTACAAACGCGTTCCGGGCGAAACACCGAGCGACCTCACGGTGAAGCTTGCAGCTCCTTCAGGTCATTGAAGATCCAGGGAATTAGCTCGGATACGGTCGGGTGCGGGAGCACGGTATTCTGGAGCGCGGTGTAGGGTAGTTCCGTCTGCATCATCACCGCGAGCATCCCGATGATTTCGTCTCCGCCAACTCCGAAGATGGTTGCGCCCAGGAGCCGGTGCGTCTCGGCGTCAACCAGCACCTTGATCAACCCGGCGGTTTCGTCCTTCTCTCGTGCACGGTTGACTTTACTCATCGGCATCGACCCGACCAGCACCCGCTTGTCGGTCGTGCGCGCCTCAGCCTCAGACATTCCCACCCGAGCGAGCGGCGGGTCGATGAACATGGAATGGATTGGAATGCGGTCGCTGATACGTCGCGTGCCGCCCGAAAGATGATCGAGGAAAACCTGACCGTCGTGCACGGAAGTGTGCGTGAACGCCCCGCGTGCATTCACGTCGCCGAGGGCGTAGATGTGCTCCACCGAGGTGCGACCAACCTCATCCACGGGTATAAAGCCGCGGGCGTCTGTCTGCACGGCGGCAGCGCTGAGGTTGAGATCGTCGGTGTTGGGCTGTCGACCGACGGCGAGTAGCAGATGCGAACCATCCGCGTAACGGTCGTGTCCGTTCTGCCGGTAGTGCAGGCGCACACCGGAGGCAGTTCCGCCTAGCGGCTCGGTTGAGAGCGCGTCCGCCTCGAGCTCGAACGCAATCCCCTCTGCCGAAAGCACCTCCAAAGCCACCGCGCTGATGTCTTCGTCCTCGCGCGTGACGATGCGGTTGTTATGCTCAAGGACCGTCACTGCAGTTCCCAGCCGCCGAAACGCCTGCGCGAACTCAAGACCGATGTAAGAACCGCCGAGCACCAGCAGATGTTCCGGTAGCTCTTCGAGATCGAGGATTCCACGATTGTCGAGCCAAGGCACAGCATCAAGTCCGGCGATGCGAGGCACGCGCGCGCGCGCACCGGTGTGGATCACAATCTTCTCGCCGCGAAGCTGCTCCCCGTTTACCTCGACGGTATGCGCATCGACAAAGCGGGCGGCCCCATGGTGGAAATCCGTCGCTTGCTCCAGCCAAGCCTGAAATCCTTGTGTGGCCGGAATACGCATCTGGTTGACGCGCTCCATCACCTTGCCGAACTCGACGGTGTGATCGGCGAGCTCGATCCCGAAGCGTCCGGCCGTTTTAACGACGTGAGAGACTCGCGCGCTTGCGACCAGTGTCTTGGTGGGCGTGCAGCCCCAGTTGACGCAGGAGCCGCCGACGCGGTCGCGTTCCACCGTCGCTACGCTCAGGTTACGGTCAAGTAGCTCTCCAAGAATAGTGCCGGTTGCCTGGCCGGTGCCGATCAGAATGAGGTCGTAGTGTTTCATTACTATGCTCCTGTTTAGCTGAAGGCGCGCCGTATTCGCCGCGCTGCATTCGTTGCGCTTCAGTTGTTTAACGCTAAAATAATTGTATTTACAAATATCCGTAAAGGCAAGTGGGTCCGATCTGTCGAACGCGCTAAGAGAACGGCCTTACACCGCGGCGAGTACGAGTTTGACCTCGCGCTCCTCGATATGGACCTCGGCGCCGGTATGGGTGGCGCGGAAGTTGGACGGAGGATCACTGCGGGGCACGTGCTACCGGTGTTGTTCCTGAGCGCGTACGACGGCCCTGAATACGTAGCGTGGACAGAGCAAATCCGAAGCTACGGTTACGTCCTCAAAGATTCAGGGAAATGGGTCCTTCTTCGCTCGGTTGAGACCGTTCCCACCCGCATGCAACACCCGGATAGAACCGCGGGGAGCCTCACCTATGGGCCTCAGCGCTTTGCAAACACAACCGCGTGGCCGGATGAGTGCGACGCAGGGACTGCACGCGCAGAGGACGGCACGCCCGCGAGGGTGGGACACTTCAGCTGTGATATCATCGCCGGCTTGGAGCCTGTGGGCAGGCTCGAGCTTCAGATCGTGAACACTGAAGCGCACGCTGGGGAAGACCTCTTCCTTTCGGAAGAGCAGGATCTGGTGCGATCGATTGCCGCACAAATAGGTCGGTTGATTCATGCGCGGAACGCCGAGGCGGAATTGCGAAAGCGTGAGCGCTACGTGGCCACGGCGCTTGACTCGATAGGTGATGCGGTAGTTACGACCGATATCGCCGGGAACGTGACACGATTGAACCCGGTGGCAGCGCGCCTCACCGGCTGGAGTAAGGCGGAAGCGCTCGGGAAGCACATCAGCGAAATTCTACAGCTTGTGAACGCGCATACTCGCGAGCCGGTCTCCGATCCGGTAGAGCAAGTTCTCGCCGAAGGTGTCGTCGTCGGGCTCGCTAACGATACGGGGCTGGTTGCGCGTGACGAAACCGAACGCCGGATCGCCGACAGCGCGCCACCGATCAGGTTGCAGGACGGAGAGCCGTTGGGTGTCGTGATGGTATTTCGCGATGTGACCGAGGAGTACCGGCAGCAGCGATCCCTGACTGAGCGCGAGGCGCAGTTTCGTAGTCTATTTGAGAACAATCACGCGGTCATGCCGCTGATTGACCCTGCCGACGGTGCGATTGTTGAGGCCAACCCCGCAGCCTGCAACTACTACGGCTGGAGCAGGGAGGAGCTCCTGCGGATGCAGTTCGCCGAGATCAACACACTCGCATCGGAGGGAGTTAAGGCGGAAACGGAACGGGACCGCACCACGCGTTGCAGCTTCTTTGCGTTTCGGCACCGCAGGGCCGACGGCTCCGTCCGCGATCTGCAGGTCTACAGTGGCTCGGTTGAGTATCAGGAGCGCGAGTTGCTCTATTCGCTGATCTTCGACGTCACCGAGCAGAAGAAAGCGCAGAAGCAGGTTATCGACCTACTCGTGGAAAAGGCCCTACTGTTTCGCGAGTTGCAGCACCGCGTCAAGAACAACATCAGCGCGGTGATCGGATTGCTCGCGTTGCAGGCCGAGAGCACTGCCAATGCCGAAACGGCGGCTTCACTGCTTTATGCCGGCAGACGGCTGAAGAGCATGGCGCTCTTGTACGATACCCTATACCTGGCCGGCGAACTGCACGGGGTCTCGCTTCGAGAGTACGTGCCGCGTCTGACAGATGAGATTGTGGACGCGTTTCCGCACGGTGAAGATCTCGAGCTTGCAATTGATATCGAGGATGTGGCGCTCAAGCCGGACACTGTGTCACCTCTGGGTATCATTCTCAACGAGCTGGTAACAAACGCGATGAAGTATGCCTACACGGACACCTCGGACGGCCGGCTGGAGATAACCGGCAGGCTGCAGGGGGACTACCTCGCGCTTTCAGTAGCGGACAACGGGGCAGGTTTGCCGGACTCAATGGATATCGGCACAGGCGACGGTTTCGGACTGCAACTGGTGAAGCAGCTCATGGATCAGATGAAGGGGACCGTGTCGAAAAAACGCGACCATGGAACCAGAGTTGTCCTACGCTTCCCGCGCAGCGAGCTTTGATCGGCCGGCAGAGCTTAGTGCGGCGCTGCGGAAGCAGAGTTACGCGGTGGTCACGGTGCGATGCGGTTTCAAGGATGTAGAGCGCGCGGCCAACCTGCCGAGCATAGACCTCGCGCTGCTGGATCTCGACCTTGGAGACGGGATAAGCGGAGTTGAGGTAGCCGGGGCTATCCTGCAGTTGCGTGAGCTGCCGGTAGTGTTCCTGTCCTCGGGGGCTGACGATGAGCTCTTGCCGAACGCGGGAGTCCTGCCGGCATACGGCTACCTCTGAAAAGACTGCGGTCAGGCTATGCTGAGTGCGACCGTGCGCGGGCGAGCGGGTCCACATTCCTGAGTTGGTCATTTGGCTCGACGGGCGGGTAGAGCCTGAAGACGGACATGATCGCGGCAGTGTCGTTCAGGAGTTGACTATGTTTCCGGTCTTCGGAGGGCAGGGCGAGATTGCGCATATCGCGATCATCTGGAAAGACATCTCAGCGCACAAACACGCCGTAGACCGCCTCGAGGAAACGCGCCGGCAGTTGCAGTCGGTCCTGAACACTCAGGAAGAGCTCATCTGCCGCTTCACACCGGACCTGACCCTCAGGTACGTAAACGAAGCCCATTGCCACGCGTTTGCGCTCAAGCCTCAGGATCTGATCGGCACCTCGAACTGCGCTGGCAGTGCTGGACCGACTACCGACTGGTAGAGCCCGACGGCAGGTTGCGCAAGATTCAGTCGGTTGGCCGCGAAATCACCGACCGCAAGCGCGCCGATTATTTCAGGTCGCAGGATTGTCGTATCTGGCAACTCGGGGAGCGACAGACCTTTGAGGAGTGGGGGCGCTTCCTGGACGGGAGTGAAGTGCTGCTTGAGACCACGAAGATACCGTACCGACCCGCGAGCGGTGAGGCCGCCGGCATCATCGGCATAAGCCGCGTCTGCCGCAACGGGTGAGGAGCTGCAGGCGGTGAGATGCCGCAGGGCGTAAGCCCGCGGAGCCGGGCCTCAGATCTCGACCACGATCTTGCCGCGCGTGCGTCCGCTTTCGCTGTGTTGATGCGCCGCGGCGCTCTGCTCGAGCGGGTAAACCGTGTCTACCACGGGTCTGAGCTCGCCGCGCTCAAGCTGCGCGCTGAGTCGTTCAAGCTCTTCGCGACTGGGCTCCACAATGATGATGCGCATCCGGCGCGAACGGCTGAAAACCGCCGCAATTCGTTCCAAGTACTTGCGCGGCTCCGGAAGCAGGGTCACGAACAAGCCGCCGGGAGCAAGACAGGGCCGCGCCACGCGATAACGGAGGCTTCCGACTGCATCGAGTATCAGGTCATAGCGGTCAAAACGCGATAAGACCGGCTCGCGAGTGTAGTCGATAACCTCTCCGGCGCCGAGGTCGCGCACGAGATCGCGGTTGCGCTCGCTGCTTACCGCGACCACCATGGAGCCGGCGCGAGCTGCAAGCTGGACCGCGAAGGAGCCGACTCCGCCGGACGCTCCGTTGATCAGTACGGTGCTTGCCGGGCCCAGTTCCGGTTTGAGCGCGAGTGCGCGCCGCGCGGTCAGGGCTGTCAGCGGAACCGCCGCCGCCTGGGAATGACTCAGCCCGGCCGGTTTTCGCGCCAGCAGATTGAGCGGCACAGTACGGTATTCGGCGAAGCAGCCGCCTTCCAACGGGGGTACCATCGCGAAGACTTCGTCTCCGATCTCGAACCTCACGGCCGCGGAGCCGAACTCGACGATTTCACCGGAGAGGTCCGCCCCGGGGACGCGCGGAAACTGGCGCCGCGTAAGGATCTTCAGATCACCGCGCCGGATCTTCCAGTCGATTGGATTCACGCTCGCCGCGCGCACGCGCACAAGCGCCTCGAGCGGATCCGGCTTCGGACGCGGAAGCTCGTCCACCGTCAGCACTTCCGCGGGCCCGTAGCGCCGGTACACCGCCGCCCGCATGGCATCGTCCGGGACCATATGACTCTGTTCGTTCAGCGATCGTACCTTCATGGAGCGCTTCCTGCGTCTGCCGGCTCGCTCAGGTTGCTATTGTCGCACACGTTGCTCACCTTGCTGTTGACCTTGCCCTTGTCGCTTGAGGCTGCTTCTTCTATTCTTCCCCTGCAGATGAACGATAGGGCAAGTGTGAACGATAGGGCAAGTGTGAACGAACGGTATTCGCGACAAATACGGTTTCGCGGGATCGGCGAAGCGGGGCAGGCTCGGATCGGAGCAGGACGCGTCGCGGTGGTTGGTGTGGGCGCGCTCGGCAGCGTCTCGGCCAACGCGCTCGCGCGAGCCGGAGTAGGGTACCTGCGGCTCATAGACCGCGATATCGTGGACCTTTCCAATTTGCAGCGCCAAGTGCTTTTTACTGAGGCCGACGCTCGCGATGCGCGCCCTAAGGCTGCCGCTGCAGCGGATTTCCTGCGCTCGGTCAACTCCGATATCATAGTCGAAGGCATCGTGCGCGAGGTGGACCCCTTCTGCGTAGAAGAGCTCATCGCGGATGTGGACGTGGTTGTAGACGGCGGCGACAATTTCGAGTTGCGCTACCTCATCAACGACGCCTGCATCAAACACGGCGTTCCGTGGGTCTACGGCGGAGTGCTCGGCGCCTACGGCATGAGTGCCGGCATTATCCCGGGGCAGACCGCTTGTCTGGAATGCTTCTTAGGCCCCATGCCGGACCCCGGAACGGTGGAGACTTGCTCCACCGCCGGCGTGCTCGCGCCGGCAACCGGCGTCATTGCGAACACGCAGGCAGCCGAAACGCTTAAGCTGCTGGTTGGCGCACCGCTGCACGAAACCGTTTTGATCGTTGACCTTTGGGCCGGCACCAGCGAAGTGGTCGGGCTGAAGCGGAATCCCGACTGCCGAGCTTGCGGCCGAAGAGAGTTCCAATACCTGGATGCGCCGCAGCCGACACGGGTCCGCGCGCTGTGCGGGCAGGAGACTATTCAGATCAACCCGCCGAAGCGCCTTTCGCTGTCGCTTGCGCGCATGGCTGAACAGCTTGCCGAGGCAGGTGACGTGCGCGACCGCGACGGCGTGCTGCGGCTCACAACCCCCGTTTTTGACCTCACGTTGTTCGCCGACGGGCGCGCGCTGGTGCGCGGGGCACGCGACGAAGCCCATGCCCTCAGCATTTACGCCGAGCATGTGGGGCTCTGAGCTTCCGCTCAGCCCCGCATGGTTAGTCTTCGCACGAATGCCTGCAGGAAGCGCCGGTCGAGCTCACGAGCCTGGCAGGCGACAGCGCCGGATCGAGAACGACTGCCATGCCGAGGGGCGGTCGATGGTCGGCGGGAAACCCCGGCAGACAGCTGCTCCGGTGGTTGGCCGGCGTCCGCCGGCCGAAAGGCCAAACGGTGGGCGATCTTGCGTACGCGGGCAAGGTGCGCTCGTCGGACCCTACTGCGGTCTCGCGTGGGTGAAGCGCTGAGCTGCGCCTCGGTCGCCTGCTCCCAGCCGCTCCATCCAACACGGCGAGGGTGCGCTTCGGCCGGGGCGGAGGCGGCCGCCGTCGCAAGCAGGCGGCGGATGCGCTCCTTAGGCGGGGCAAGCGCCCGCCGGAGCAAACTGGCTGCGCCGATCGTGAGCGCGGCTGCGAGTACGGCGAGTGTGAACGCCGGAGCGGACTCGCTGACGATGTCACGAGCGCGCTGTAAGCTTCCGGCGCGGCGCGGCGGCGTGAAGCCGAGCGCCTCCAGATTTCTGCGGGTGAGTGAGTCGTCGCTGATCTGAAGCCGGGCGGCGGTCGGCAGGCGCCGTTCCTCGCGGCTGAGCGCGGCGTCGATGACCGGGGTCGCTTCGAGCACGCTCCAGCGCCCGTCGACAAAGACCTCCGTCCAGGCGTGAGCGGTCAGTCCGGTGACCACGCGGGACTGATTCTCCTCGGAAGGTGGCGCCGAGGGCACGAGATGACCGGTTACGTAGCGCGCCGGGATGCCGGCGGCGCGGGCAAGCACCGTCGCAGCGGTGGCGAACTGCACGCAGTACCCGATTCGCCCACCCTCGAGAAACTGGGCGACCAGATCCTGATCGGGTGCCACGCGTGGAGGGTCTAGACTGTAGGTGCCTTTTGTGGTGAGCTCGGAGCGAATCGCGGCGACGGTTTCCTGCGGTTGGTCACGCCGCAGTTCATCGGCGAGTTCCTTTACGCTTGACGGAAGATCATCGGGCAGCTGAAGATACCGGCTCCGCATCCTATCCTGCTGGTCCTCGGCGCGGAGTTGCTCCGGCAGCTGTATTGGCAGTTCGGTCCAAAGATGCACAGTCTCTCCTGCCAGAAGCGGTGCATTCGGTTTGAGCCCGCTGGAAAGCCCTCCGCGGAAGGTTCCGGTGCGGGCCGCCTCCGCGTCGCGCGTAGGGTGGCGATCGATTCGCAGATGCGTGGTGTCGAGCGTATGCGGTATCCAGGTCAGGAAATCAGCCATGACTTCCAGCTCAACGTCCGGAGGAGAGGGAGGCGTGTCTATCGGCGGCGCGGCACGAGCGTCGGCTGCGGTAGCGTAGACTGCGACCGCATCGACTGTGCCGTTCGACTCAGGAGCGTCCGGGAGTTCGGCCCTCCTCCAGGTGCGACCGTCGTAGCGATCGTAGACCGCCGAGCGAATATGGGAAACCGAGGAGACCGTGGCGGTGCGATCACGAACGCGGTACACCGGCGCCGCAGAGAGGAGCGGGCGACCGCTCAGCTGCCGGGAGTCCAGCGCTTCGCCGTAACCCGGGACCTCGGCGACCAACGGCATCTGCGGCCAGATCTCGAGCACTGCGTAGCGCAGCCGGGGTGAGATATGCGCATCGACAAGACGGCTGGCCTGCGGGGTGCGATCTCCGGCGAGCGGAACCGCGAGAATCGCAGCCACGGCGACGACCCCGAGCGCTCGACCCGAAGCACGGCGCTGGTGGCGGCGAGCGGCGCCGGCAGTGCGCGCTCTGAACGCAGCTTCGGTGGCAACAACGGCGCCGGCGATGAGCGCTGCGGCCGCAAGCCGCAACGGGCTCGAATGAATCACGCCTCCGAGAAACAGCGCCCACGCGAGGAATGCCGCTCCACCGACGGTCGTCCCGAGCGCACGATCCGTGGCCGGTCGCAGGCGGGGGTCGCGCGGCTTTGCCGCCAGGGCGACGGCAACGGCGGCACCGAGCCCGGTGAGGAGTACGAAGACATAGGAAACCGCTCCCTGCGCTCGCCCTACAGCCGCGAGCTCGAACCATGCAATATAGGCCCCGAACGGCACCACCACCACATGCAGCACCACGAGCAGCGCGGCGGCCGTGAATGAAACCGCAGATAGCGCGCGCCGGCCCGCGTGGCGGCTGCCCGCGGCCGAAGCAAGCAGCACGCCCAGAACGGCGAACAGCAACGCCGTTGTCGCTACCGGCCCCCCGGCCGATAACCGGCGCGCCGCGAGCAGCGGAAGCCCGCCGGTGACACCTCCAGTCACAGCCGCAAACCCTATGCGCTGCAGGAGCGTGAAGTGGGGGCGACGGGTGCTGTCGCTCAGCATTCGGCCTCCAGCAGGTCGTCGGCACGGTCGACCGCGCGACAGAATCTGTTGAGAGTGGCTGCCTCGCGTACGAAGCGCTGCAGCTCCTCGGCCTTGATCTGATCCATGGACGAGGTATTGAACACGACCCCAAGCCTGCCTGCATCCGGCTCGGACTCCATCCATTCGATGATCTCGTCATCCGGCAGATGGGTTACGATCAGGAGCGCCGCGGCATTGCCGACTGTAGGTCCGTGCCCCGGGGTGTCGAGGGAGTGGACGTAAGACCACGGTGAGCCCGAAGCGGCGAAGAACACACCGACCGAGAGCCGCACGAACGCTTCCAGGGAAGCTTCGTCGTACGCGGCTACGACGGTGCGCTGTACCCCGTATCCTTCTATAGATACCGGCACGCCGCCTGCAGTGCATGCGCGCGCCAGGGCTACCGCGGTTTCAATGCTACAATCCTCACAGCCGTAATCAGGGTTTTCCGGCGGTCCGGTCGGACGCGTATCGAGTATTATGCGAACCCCCGGATCGCGCGCCGCGTCATACTCGCGAATCAACGGAAGCCCGCGTGACGGGAAGTAGCGCCACGCGATGTGGCGTGCGTCTTGCCGGCCGCGATACTCGCCGAGCTGGCGGAACAACGAAGGGTCACCGCCGCTGTGCGGGTCGAGCTCAGCAGCACCCGGAAGGTTGCGCGCGATCGTTACCAGTGAGCTCGAGGGCTCGAGCACGCGCGGGACAACGTAGAACGTCTGGTGCCATACCGGCAGCCGGTACTCAAACAAGCTGAGAGGGTCGGAGATCGCCATCCGCGCAAGCCCGACAGTGTAGACTCCGCGGAATGGACACTCGACCATGCGCTCGATGACCACCGTTTCGCCGCCGCCGAGGGTTATCAACA
The DNA here is from genome assembly GCA_003552985.1 of Spirochaetaceae bacterium. Taxonomy (GTDB): domain Bacteria; phylum Spirochaetota; class Spirochaetia; order DSM-27196; family SLAA01; genus B1Sed10-166. Next base: position 5,541 of record PUPD01000070.1, on the reverse strand, counting down.
TCGAGTGCGTTGCGGTGTGCAGGCGGCCGAGCCGCAGCCGGAACCGCACCGAGCAGCTCGGCAGCGGATACTCGTTGGTACACACCAGCCGATACCCCACCGCGGTGCCTTTGACTGGGTGATCGTTGTCGAACTCCTGCCGGTAGCGCAGCCCGGCTACCGAGACGACCAACGCCCCGGCCGAGACCAGCGGGACAAGCAGCACGGCCCAGCGCAGCACCGCGAGCGGCCCGCCGAGGTAACGGCCGGCGAGCCCGGTCAGTGTCGCCAGGGTCACCCACAGCAGGAGCGCCGCCGCATTAATTCGCAGGGGAAAGAACTCACGCCCCATTGCGCATAACCCTCGACCTCAGTCAGACGCCTCTGTTCCAGTCGGGAGGGGAACGCGGGAGACTGCGTCTTCGAGCACCTCGGCGTTGCCGCGCTGCTCGATGCGCGCGTCGGCCGCGAGGACAATACGGTGCGCAAGCACCTCCGTGCACAGCCCACGGACGTCTTCGGGTATCACAAAATCCCGACACGCTGCGAGCGCGGCGGCGCGAGAGGCGGCAAGAAGGTGATATGTACCGCGCGGGCTTACGCCGAGGCGAATCAGCTGATGGCCACGGGTTGCGCGGGCAACTGCAACGAGATACGCTTTGATGCGATCGTGAACGGCAACCCGGGCGGATGCCTCGCGGAGTCGAACTACATCCTGAGCGGTGCAGACCTGCGGGACGGCATCGTACTCGCGAGCGGCGGCGCTGTCGGCTATCTCGAGGATTCGCTGTTCATCGGACTCACTCGGATACCCAATTGAAAGCGCCAGTCCGAAGCGGTCAAGTTGTGCTTCGGGAAGCTGAAACGTCCCGGCGAACCGAAGAGGGTTTTCCGTGGCAACGAGAAAAAACGGCTCGGGGAGTTCATACCATTTGCCGTCGACGGTGACGCGGCGTTCCTGCATGGCTTCCAGGAGTGCTGCTTGCGTACGGGTCGCGGCGCGGTTCAGCTCGTCGGCAAGCACAAACTGATGCATCACTGCCCCCGGGCGAAACACAAACTGTTGCGCCTCCTGGCTCCATACCGTCATCCCGGTTATGTCGCCGGGTAGTAGATCAGGCGTGCATTGGATTCGACCGAACTCCAGCCCGCTCGCCCGCGCTACCGCCCGAGCGAGGGTGGTCTTGCCGACGCCGGGAATATCCTCGATCAAGACATTGAGGCCGCTGACCAGTCCGAGCACAACGCGTTCAATCACACGCTCGGACCCGACGAAGGCATCGCTCACCGCGTCGCGAATGCTTGCAATCATCTGCTGTGCTTCGGTCGGCTGCATCAGCCGCGCCCCTTCCAACCAGCTGCGCATCCTGCGATCACGAACCCGCCGTCCGATTCATGCTCGTATCGAGCCACCCTCCGGGCCGGATCCGAGCTGCATAGTGTCCCGCTCCGTTTACCATAACGTCGAGTCGTGACGGGACAAGGCGTACCGGGCGCCCTTCAAACTGTCTGGCGACGGCGAATGCCGCGCCCAGTTTCGGCGGCAACTGGGCAAAAACCGTATCTGAGACCGCCACGTGACCCTCCGGGGTGACTTGCTTTTCCAGGTGGGCGGCAAAATTGATGATCTCGGAGACGATGGCGCCGGTGTTGGTCGCGAACCGCAACTTTCCGGCGTCGAGTCCGATGCGCAGGGAGACCTCGGCGTCGATTCCCTTTTCGGGGACGCTGTTGAAGACCGGTAGCGTCTTCTGCAGCTCCAGCGCGAACTGAACCGCGCGGACCTCATGTTCTTTGAAGGTAAACGCCACGAGGCCGCCGTCGCCGTTCCAGGTCCATATCCTGCCGTTGTACTTCTTCAGTTTTTCCGTCAACAGCTGCCGAAACCCGAAGTACAGCTTCTGCACCTTGCGTCTGCCGTGTTGCTTCACCAGTTTGGAGTTGTCGACGATGTCGATGCTACAGACGGTGACATCATAGCTGCGACCGTCGCGGAGGGATCCCCAGTTTGCGAGCTCGCTGCGGTCGGTCTTGGCGCTGATAACGCGGCGTTTGTCAAAATCGTAGACGACCCCCAACTTGGTCAGGTTCTCGAGCAGCCGCTCAATACCGTCCAGCGACACCTGCCGCCCCATGAGCTGCGATCCGTCGGTCTCGACCAACAGATGGATCAACTTCTGATAGCAATCCTCGGAGCGGCAGTTTTGCAGCAGCGCTTCGGCTGCACGTCGGGGTTGAATGGTGATATGCCGTGAGGCCTGTAGGTATGTGTGTACATCGAACTTGCCGAAAATCAACCGCCCCATCTCTTCGATCTGCGCGGTCTTCAGGTTCGAGGCAAGCAACTCGATGATGTCTTTCTCCAGTGCAGTGTCCAGCACGGTGATCTTCCTTGGATTGTGTCAGTAATACTACACGCATTATAACCTTTTTTCGGGAAAGTTAGAACCATGCCGACGAGGACCGTTCGGTCAGCCCTTCAGGTTGGACTCCCAATACCCCAGGATCTGGCGTCCCATGACAAACTCCCCGAGGTGGTACGCGGTATGGTCAATCGCGAGCAGCGCGGTGCGAAACACGCTGCCGCCGCGCATGTGCTCTACCGGCGCGAAGATCTCGGTTTGTGGATCGTCGATGAGTGCGATAAAGCGTTCTCGATCGCGGATGATTGCCGCGACGGTTCGATCCCAGGTCTCGCGGTCGGCCTGCTGCTCAGGCTCGGGCCAGTAGCCGTCGGGCCATGCCGGCGAGACGTGCTGTGGGTCAGCGGCATAGCGCCAAAGGTCTTCCTGTGCCCGGCGAATGTGCTCGAGCTGGCCCCAAAACGTATAGGGAACGTTAGGCGGCCTGGTGTTAATCAGCTGGTCCGGGAACTCCGCAACAGCGGTTTCAAGGTCCAGGTGCGCTCCTTCACCGCGAAGGCCGCTGATGAGCAATCGTTTTGCCTGTTGGATCCGGTCTGCGTCCATGCCTAATCTGCCTCCCGTGTAGGTGTTGGATTCAATCCTGATTCTTCTGAGCGTACATCCATTCAAGGACCTCACGAAATCCTTTCTGTCGGGTATCGTGGCGCGCATCTTCGTAAAGCTGATAGCGAACCTCGCTTCCGCCGGCGCGCAGGGCATCGACAAACCGTTCCTGGCTTTGCGGCGAGATGACGATATCGTCAGCACCCTGCAGGATGAACGCCGGAACGCCGTGCCGGTTGAGCCCGGTGGAGTTACGCTGCATGATGCGATAGATCTCCGGGAACTCCGCCTCGAGCCGATCGGCGAATAACGCCTCGGCGAACTCCTCCTGGAACAGCTCGCGAGCACCCCACGGGTAGAACGACTGCATCGCGCCGATGCATTGGCGCGTAACATGGTGGTCGAGATTCTCCTGCCACCGCTGTTGAAGCATCTTTTGCGCCGGAAAGCGATCGGTACCGTAGAGGTCGCCGAACATCTTGACTACCATCGGCGCAACAACCGGGAACTCGCGGAACAGCGTCGCTATATCGGTGGTGGGGCCGTACCCGATAATGCCCGCAATCTCTAGGTCCGGAGCGTATTGGTCGCGGTAATCGGCGGCAGCGAACGCGGCGTGGCCGCCCTGCGAAAACCCGGCCAGAAACACCCCGCCGGGCGCAAGCGGCGGCGACAGGTTCACGGCCCTCAGCTCGTCGTCGGCGGTCAGTTCGGTTACGGCGCGTACCCCGTCGAGCATCATCTTGGCCTCAGTACGTGCGTGAAACAGCGGTTGCAATCGGTCCGGCTCTCCGAAACCGGTGTAATCAGGCAGCAGCCCGATAAAACCTTTGCCCGCGAACGCGAGCACGTGCGCACGATACAAGCCCCAGTGTATGCCGGCGATATGCTCACGTGACGGACGACAGGCATCCACCAGGCCGGTTGTTCCGGGAGCGAAAAGGTACAGCGGGCTTGGTTGGTCTAGGCGGGGAACGAACAGTTGCGCGGTTATGACGGCGGGGTCGTCGTTGGGGTAGAAGCTGGAGTAGCGCACGATGTAGGCGTCGATGGCGTAGTGCGCGGTTGGAACGGAACGGCCTTCGAACAGCTCGCCGACGATCTCTTCCACCTCGTCCGGCTCGAACCGCTCGATCTGCCGCAGCTCGAGCACCCGCCCTCCGACAGCGCGTAACGGCGCGGCGACGAGGAATAGGGCGGCCAACGAGATTAGGAACGGTATTAGTGCAGCCACTGGGGCGACGCGAAACTGATACATCAGCGCTGCAGCCTGTCCAGAGTTTCGGAAACCGGAGTGAAGCCGGCTTCCTGCAGTAGCTCGGGGAAGACGGTGTCATCTCCACGCACATGTGCCGCGCCGACCGCTACGAGGACGCGTTCGGCACCGGTTTCCTCGAGAATCGAAAGGAGCTCCTGGGCCCAGGCGCGTTCGCGGGTCTCGAGGAGCATCTCGATCTCTCTACGGCGGCCGCGCTGCAGCTCGGGCGGTACCTCGCGGTCAAGCTCATCGTAGGGCGAGGCCATGATGGTTTCGAGCTCATCGCGACTCCAGTACTCGAGGACTCGGCGCGAATGGGCCTGGCGCGCCTGAACGATCTCGTCTTCCGGAATGTCTCCCATCACGCTGAACAGAAGCTCGTCGACGTAATACTCCTGGTCGGCCTCATCCATCAGCGCAGCCAGCTCCTCCCAGGTTTCGAGATGCTTGACAGAGGTTCCAGCTTGCTCTGCCGCGCGCACTATGTATTCGTCCAACCCGGGGCCCCAGTCGTACTCATCGGCCCGGCGGCGCAACCGGTTGAGGCGGTCGCGAGCGGCCCACGGGCGCAGATCGAACAATGCCTCGAGTCGTTGCTCGTGGACGTCATCCAAGCGCTCGAACAGCGACTCCGCGAACTCGGTCGGAAGCGATTCGTTACGGGACTTCAAATATGCGCTCAGACTCGGTCGCCCGGCCTCGGCATCCGCTTCCATATAGACCCTGCGAACCTCGGCGCTTTGCAGCAGGCGCTCGAGCGGCCGTAAGGTTAGGAGGTTGCTTTCCACGAGTATAAGATCGGCTGCTTCAATGTCGTCATAGAGCTCCATGGGAAGCTGGGCGCCCTCGGCGGCCCGGTAGCGGCTGGGAACTGAATGGATGGTGCCGACCAACGTGAGTACGCGCTCGCCGTCGGACAGGCGAAGCAACGGCGGGGTTACCGGCGCGTTGACCGAATCACCGCCGCGACCGTTGTTGCTACCGGCAACAGCGCTTTCGGCCGGCGTCGGCCGGGCTGCACCATAGCCGAATACGGCGACGGCAATAGCGACAGCCAAGAAGCCGAGCAGGAGATTCACGAATAGCCTTTTCGGCGACGGTACCCACATAGGCTCATCACCAGGGCCCGGCGGCCGCTCGCATAATCGCGAGCACCCCGCCCCGAATCTGCTTCTGTATTATATCAGAACTGCCCCGCACCGTGTTGGGAAAACATCTGCGTTAAGCGAAGCGCTGTGACGCTGGAGGCGGTGGTAGATAGGTAGAAGGAGGTGTTGGAAAGATGAAACACCCGTCTACCGAGCCCGCAGGGTCTACCGATACCGACCGGGCGCG
>PUPD01000216.1 GCA_003552985.1 Spirochaetaceae bacterium | reverse complement strand
TGGGGTTTGCAATGATGGCCGAGATACCGTGCGTGATCGTCAATGTTCAGCGCGGCGGGCCCTCTACCGGCCTCCCGACGCAGGCTGCCCAATCGGATGTCTACCAGGCGCGGTGGGGTACACACGGCGACCATTCGGTGATTGCGCTTACCGCCTCCAATAATCAGGATCTTTTCGAGATCACCGTCGACGCTTTTAATATGGCCGAGACCTACCGCACGCCGGTGATCGTGCTGATCGACGAGGTGATTGGGCATTTGCGGGAGAAGTTGCAGATGCCCGACCCGGACGAGCTCGAGGTCGTGAAGAGGCTGCGCACCGCGGTGCCCCATGGCGTGGATTATCACCCCTACCTTCCGCGGGAGGACGGCAGATTGCCGATGTCCGACTTTGGAGACAAGCACCGCTATAACGTGACCGGCTTGTACCACAACATGTGGGGTTTCCCAACCACGGACCCGACGGTGATCGACGGTCTGATCCATCACCTGGTCGACAAGATCGAAAACAATCTGCACCAGATTACCCGCTACAAGGAGTACTACCTCTCTGATGCGGATTGCGTGCTGATATCCTACGGCTGCTCTGCTCGGTCTGCGCTGCATATCGTGAAGAATCGCAGGCAGCGTGGGATGAAGCTCGGCCTGCTCGAGCTGCAATCCCTCTGGCCGTTTCCGGCCGGTCTGGTGCGCGAGAAGTGTGCCGGAGCACAACACATCGTGGTTGTGGAGATGAACATGGGACAGGTGGTTCACGAAGTGAAACGCGCCGTCGAGCATCCCGAGCGAGTGTATCTTGCCAACCGCGTAGACGGAGAGTTCATCACCCCCACCAACATCAAAAACGTGTTGCGCGTCATCATGGGCAAGGGAGTGTAACAATGGCGATGCAGGACTACATTCGCACCAGATTTTTTCCGCATATCTGGTGCGTGGGCTGTGGGCATGGGACCGCCCTGAACGCACTCCTGAGAACGGTGGAGACGCTCGGTCTCGATCCGAGCGATATTGTGATGGTCTCCGGTATCGGGTGTTCCTCGCGAATGCCCGGGTACGTTGACTTTCACACGTTGCACACGTTGCACGGACGCGCGCTGGCGTTCGCAACCGGGACGAAGATGAGCAAGCCCGAGCTGACGGTACTGGTACCGATGGGGGACGGCGACGCACTGGCGATCGGCGGCAATCACTTCATTCACGCATGCCGCCGGAACATCGATATCACCGCAATCGTCCTAAACAATAGGATCTACGGGATGACCGGAGGCCAGTTTTCCCCGCTGTCCGGCCCCGGTGTTGTCGCAACTACTGCGCCGTACGCCACCTATGACCCGGCGTTCGACGTTATGCGCCTGGCGGTGGGGGCGGGGGCATCGTTTGCGGCCCGAGGGACCACCTATCATGTCATCGAGCTCCAGCAGCTGTTGTTGAAGGCAATCAGCCACAAAGGCTTCTCGGTGGTTGAGGTGCTCTCCCCCTGTCCTACACACTTCGGGCGGCGGAATCAGCAGGGAGGTTCGGTTGAGATGCTCGAATGGCTGAAAGCCAACACCACCAAGCTGGGCTCCAAAGCCGCGGAGGAGAACCCCGAGCTCATCACTCGGGGTATCTTCGTAGAAGAAGAGAGACCCGAGTACTGTGAGCAGTACGAGCAGGTCCTCGCGCAGACCCGGGAGGAGTGAGCGACGTGGAGCGGTGTAGGCTGGTTTTCTGTGGTTCAGGGGGGCAGGGCATCATAACAGCGGCGATCATACTCGCGGAAGCCGCCGCCATTCACGACGGGCTCGAGGCGGTGCAGTCGCAGTCGTACGGGGCGGCGGCCCGGGGTGGGGTTACCCGATCGGATGTAATCATTTCAGACTCCGAGATCAACTTCCCGAAGGTCGTGCAGCCGAATATCCTGGTCTGCCTGACTCAGGAGTCGTTCAACCGCTTTTACAGCATTCTGCGCCCCGGAGGGTTGATGCTCACCGATTCGGACCTTGTGGCGCCCGGGATGCGCGTGGAGGCTAGGCATTGTCAGCTGCCGATGAACCGGGCGGTGCAGCAGGAGCTCGGAAACAGCGTGGCGCTGAACCTCTGCATGTTGGGGGCGTTGGTGCGCCTGAGACCTGTTGTCAGAAAGGAATCGCTCGTAACGGTTATGCGGGAGCGTTTCTCCGAGCGCTATCTGCCGATGAACGAGAAGGCGCTGGAACTGGGATGGTCGTTGGCCGAGGAGTCGGCGCCCGACTTCAACGATCTGCACGGCAACACGCCATCGCTGAGCGCCCCCTTGAATTGAACGGCGGATGGCAGCGCTGATCGGTGCTCAGGCCGGTAGCACAGTGCCCCGCTGTGCCTGCGCTTGGGTTATCAGTGCAAGCATCTCGTCATGATCACGACTGAGCAGCAACGCACGCCTGAGCTCGGCATGTTGCGAAGTGCCGGCGAGGTAGGTGCCGACGAAGCGCTTCAGCACGCCTGCGCTACGGCGCTCTTGCCAGATCTCGCGATGCAGCGTGATATGGCGGCGGTAAAGCTCCAGACCGGTAGCTTCGGTCGGAAGCTCTTCGCCTTCGGAGTCACGGCTCATGGCGAACGGGTTTCGAAGCATCGCACGACCGATCATCAATCCGTCGACAGGGTAGCGGGGGTGTAATCGCAGAGCGCTGCCGGCAGAGATGAGATCGCCGTTGCCGATAATGACGGTTCGGGGTGCGAGGCGATCGCGAAGCGCGAGGACCTCGTTGATCGCCTCCCAGTTCGCCGCTCCACCGTAACCCTGAGCGGCAGTGCGAGCGTGCACGCAAAGGGCGTCGAGGTCCTGACGCAGCAGGAACCCGCACCACTCCTCGATACGGGGTTCATTAAGACCGAGGCGCGTCTTGACACTCAACGGCAGCGACGGCGCACCCCTGCGCGCCGCCGAGATGACAGCTGCGGCGAGCTCTGGAGTCGCAATAAGCCCGGCACCCGAGCCGCGCTTTAGTACCTTTGGAACCGAACAGCCCATGTTGATGTCGATTCCGTCGAATCCGAGCTGTGCGGCTACACCGGCAGCGCACTCAAACGCCTCAGGATCCCGCCCCCAAAGCTGCGCGATCAGCGGTCGCTCCTCGGGGTGAAACCGCAGCCGGTTTCGAGCTCGCGTCGGCTTATTGGAGCACAAGCCCTTGACCCAGGCAAACTCGGTGTACATCAGGTCCGGCGCCGCGACACCGCGTAATACGCGCCTAAACGCGGTGTCGGTGATGTCCTCCATCGGGGCCGCGGCGATAAAGGGGCGCGGCAGCCGCTGATACACTGATCGCATCCGGGGGCGGCTCACTCGTTCAAATCGCGGAGGACGAGATCGAGCGGGTCAATCTGCCCGGATTGATACGGATGCATGATATAGGTGAACTGGTAGCTTCCCGGATGAACTCGGTACTCCTCGAGCAGCTCATGGGGTCGCGGTCCCGACCCTACCCCCCGCATCCGGTGGTCCAGCAAAAAGAAGGTCTCTTCCGCGAATGCGATCTCGTCGGTGTGCGATGCCTGGAACAGCGCCTCCGGCGGACAGTGCAGGGCCGAGAAGCTGAAGCGCTCCGGAGAGCAGAACACCAATCCGGCACCTCCACGCTTCTCTATCGCGCACCAACGAACGTCGCAATGCGCTCCGTTCTCCTGGGGAACAATGTAGGGCACGAATTGTTCGCTCACCGTAGATTCGTACAGGCCGACCGGTGAACCGCGGCGGCGGTCGGGGTAGTTCTCTCCCGGGCCGCGCCCGAACCACTGAAGCTTCTCGAAACCGGCGTTGAGTTGGGTCCGCACGCCTATGCGCGGGAGCTCGGGATTCCCGGCTTCAATTGTGACCGTGTTATCGACCACAACCGCACCGTCGGGGTGAATGCGGTACTGGTGAAAGTGTCTGATCCCCTGATCTTCGCCGCGTCTGCGGGCTTCGTGCAGAATGCCGACGACGATGCTGCCGTGATCCGGATCCTCCTGAACCGAAATGTCCTGCACTTTCAGCTCGAGCTGATGCAGCCCGGCGTCGAGCCACTCTCGCAGTATGCCGGAGCTTTGCGGTTGTGCCAGTTTCGCGCCGTCGTTGTCGATAGGTGCGCGCCAGAGGTTCAACTGCGGACCTAGCCTAAGGATATCGTGTTCGTCCCAGAAGACGGACGAGATCACGCCAAGCGCTTTCCGGAATGTCACCCGCAATCGATCGTTGTAGATCCAGATTCGGCGTTCGTCCTGTTTCAGGCGCAGTCGCGTCGTGGTCGGTTTGCGCATGGTCCGGCTCTGTCTCTTTCCAGTGAGCTCGAACTGTTCCCAAGCCACGAGCGAGCCGAGATCGATTAGGCTGTGCCCCTCGCGTTCTGAGGCGGTCAGCATCAGCAGTGCCTCCTGGCCCGGGCTGAGCGTCACGTTTTCATAGGGAATCGAGACGGTGCGGGAATCCCTCGGTGGTATGGAATCCACTTCGAGCTCTCCCCTCTGCACCACCTCGCCGTCGATCGCCACCCGCCAGCGAAAAACAAGGTCGTCGAGCGTAATGAAGGATCGCTTGTTGCGAATTGTGAACGTTCTGTCGCGCTTACTGCGTTGCTCTATCGCCACCGGCCGGCCGATGTAGCGTAACTCCTGCAGCGCCGGATGTGGGGTGCGGTCGGGCCATAGCAGCCCGGCGATGCACCCGTTGGCGGCATGCGGGGTATCTCCAAAGTCTCCGCCGTAGCTCCAGCGTGAGCTCGAGTCGCCGGGAGTCGCCCGGAGCGCGCGGTCGACCCAGAACCAGACGAACCCACCCTGCAGACCGTGGTTCGCCTCTATCGTGCGCCAGTACTCCCACAGACCGCCGTTGCTGTTGCCCGAGGCGCGTGAGTACTCGGCTATGATTAGCGGGCGCGGATCGCCGTCGTGCTTTGCCCAGTGCTCGAGCGCTCCAAGCTCCGGGTACGACGGTGACACAATGTCGGTGGCGAACTCGCCTCCCGTCCAATCGTCGTGGGAGTGTATTCCCGCGTAGTGGAGTGGGCGATCGGGGTCGTAGCTGCGAATCCAGCCTGCAAGCGCGTCGTGGTTGGGACCGTACCCGCTACTGTTTCCGAGCGACCAGAGGATAATGCTCGGATGATTCTTGTTCGTCTGCACAGCGCGCATACCCCGGTCAAGAAACGAGTAGGCCCAGTCGGAGGCCTGGGCAAGCTCCGTGGTAAACGAGGAGGCGTCGAGGTTGACGGAATCGATCACCCAAATGCCGTGCTGATCGCATAGATCGTACCATTGGGGGTCACAGGGGCCGTCGCAGATACGAACCGCGTTGAGATTGTAACGTTTCAGCATCTTGATGTCTTCGAGCATCCGCTTTTCGGGAATCGTCGTCCCGGTGACGTCGTCGTGCGGCGCCCAGTTCACCCCGTGTATCGTGATTTCGCGCCCGTTAACCAGCAGCCGGCGATTCTCGATCTCTACGCGCCGGATGCCGATGCGCGCGGCATGGGCGTCCATCGCGCGCCCGCCGGGGTCTCGAATGGTTATCGCAGCGGTATACAGCTGCGGGTGCTCGTTGTTCCAGAGATATGGGTCGCGGATTGTGGCCATGAGCGTTAGTTGCCTGTAGCTGTGGGTGGGCCCGTCTTCGTTCGCTTCCGTGCGTGCCGTCAGCGGGGTTGAGAACACCGGGTGTCCGGTCGGGTCAAAGAGCTCGATCTCAACGCCATAGCCCGGTTCGGGACGATCGGAATAGCCGAGCTCAACGCGGCAGGTGAAGACGGCCTCCTCGAGTGAGCGGAGGGGAACCGCGCGCAGGAAGGCGTCCCGGAGATAGACGTAATCGGTGCTATAGACTAGAACGTCGCGGAGAATTCCGGGGAGCCACCAGCGATCACGGGTTTCCAGATAACTGCCGCTGCAGTATGAGTAGACCAGAATCGCCAGCGTGTTTTGACCGCCGGTTACGAACGGGGTGATCTCGATCTCCATAGGGGTGCGGCTGTCTTCCGCGAAGCCGGCTTCCCGTCCGTTGACATACACCGAACACCCGCTTTCGACCGCTCCGAGCTGTAGCACCACTCTTCGACCACGCCAGGTGTTAGGCATCCTGAAAACTGTGCGATAGACCCCGGTCGGGTTCGTTGCGGGGGTATGCGGAGGCTGCGTACTGAACGGAGGGTGTGCGCCGGTGTAGCGGGGCCGGTCGAACCCCTGGAGAGCCCAGCTGCCGGGAACCTCAATCTCGTCCCAGTTCCGATCCTTAAAGCCGCTGTCGGTGCCCTTCCTCGGGACCTCGTCAGGATGATTGAAGAGGCGGAACCGCCAGCGGCCGTTGAGCACCTGCACCCACTGGCTCTCACTCCGATCGAATGTCCGCGCGAGTTGCAGATCGTCAAACGGAAGCAGCGGAGATCGTGACGGTAGGATAGTACGACCGAAGGCCTCAGGTCGTTGCCATACGTAGTCCTCTTGCGCGGCTTTCAGCATTCTCGGGCTCCTCGAGTATGGCGATGGTATCGCCACTGCGGAGCGCGGCGCACAGGCGCCGCGCTCCGCAGAACGATCAACAACCCCTGCGTTTATCCTTGCACCGCGATGTCGACGCTCGGGCGTAGCTCGGCGAGGACACCGACCGGCTGATGCACCGGATGGTTGCGGAATGTCTCAAGCAGCTCGGCATCGACGGCGGCTCCGCCGTCGATTGCTGGATAGGCGAGCTGGTAAAGATGATAATCGAAGCGTGGCGCCCACTTGCGCGCACCCAAGCGTGCAGTGGTGGAGCAGTTGTCCACCATGTACGCGACGCCCTTGTAATGCATAAACGGGTTGAGTGAATCCACAGCCTCGATGATCGATTCGTTTACGATCTCCGAATAGGCGTGTCCGTTGCGGCGCAGCACGTCAATCTGTGCGATCATGGTCGCGATGTAGATTCCGGCGGTGAACCCGTCGAGCGGAATGCGGTCAGGGTCTCGTTTTGCGCGCACGGCTTCGCCCACCTGCCACATCTCGGTCCCGTCAATCTTGCTCATCGGGAACTCCTGCATTCGCTCGCCGGCGAGAATAACCGAGCGAATCTCGTTGCCGGAGCTCACCTCCTGATAGATCTCGGTCAGGATCTCGAGCGCAGGGCGGTATGCCGCCGAGTACGCCGTATCGAAGCGTTGCTTTTCAGTTGAGTCAAGCTGTTCGTACAGCGCGAGAATGCCGTCTCTCGATAAGGTGCGCGAGATCGGACCGGTTACGGATTCGACGCTGTGTCGGAATGCGTCCTCTCTGCTCATCTTCGAGTCTATGTAGCGCCGGTACAGGCTCTCGACAACACCGTGGACGGCACCCAGGAGAATACCGCGTTCGCCGAAGATGTCGGAACGGTACTCCATCTCGAGCGAGGTCATGAAGGTGAACGGCGAGCCGAGGGCGACGGACCAACCGATTGCATAGTCGGTCGCCTTTCCGTCGATATCCTGTTCGACCGCAAAGCTGGAGTTGATGCCGGCTCCCCCGATCTCACGTCCCTGCTCATACAGACGCCGCACCGACGGCCCCATGCCCTTCGGGCAGACGCCGATCACGTTGATGTTGTCCGGTAGCGATTCGCCGATGGCGTTGAGATAGCCGATCAGAAATCCGTGCGACAGCCCGAGTGTGGCGCCGGGCTTCATCGCCTTAAACACGTCCTGGTACAAGGTCGCCTGAGCGTAATCCGAGATCAGCAGCAGCACCATGTCGGATTCGGAAACCACCTGCATCATTTCCTTCAGGGTGCCGTCCTGTTCGCTGAACCCTGCCGCCTGCGCCTGCGACCATGAGCGCGAGCCGCTGCGTAAACCGACAGTCACGTTGATATCGGTGCCCTCGAGCGAATCGCGCAGGTTTTGAGCCTGTGCCGGCCCCTGCGAACCCCATCCGATTACACCAATTCTCTTGATACCGTCGAACGCCTGGGGCAATCGATCAAACAAATGGCGGCCCCCGCGGACGATCTGTTCCTCGGTATTAGCTAAGTGAATAGTCTCGGTCTCGAAGACCCGACTGGTGAACGCGAACTGCATGATTGTGGTACCTCCCGGCGGTTGAGTGCTAGTGGCGATACTATACCGACAGCGCGGCGCGGCTCAAGGGCTTGCGCTCCTTGCCCGGGCGTTCGGAGCAGGGCTGTCGGGGTGGGTTGCCGCGGTAGGCATGCGAGTGCGTTCGGGGCAGGCGTTCGGGCCGTTCGCCGGGCCTGGCCGCGGTGCAGGGCGACGGCGCTCAACCCGCAGCGCCTCCTAACCCACGACACCACTCAGCCCATACCTGCGCTCAACGTCAGGAGGGTTGCTGCGAGCGCGAGCAGGCAGGCACCGGCAGCCAGATCACCGGCACGCAAGCGACGCAGCGGCGCAGTGAACGGCGCGCCGCTGTACCCGCGCGCCGTCAACGCAGCGGTGATTTCGTCGCTGCGGCGCGGCAGGCGGTGCAAAACGCTTCCGGCGATCGCCGTAACACGCTGAACCGGCCGGTCACATCCCCGAGCCAAGACCGCCGCCTTCGCTTCGCCGATCTCACGAAACAGCACCTCAACAAAGCGCAGTGTGAGTGCGGCGGCAAGCGCGAGCTGCGAAGCAAAGCGCGGCGTCAGGGGACGGAGCACGGTGGTCAATACCGCGCTAATCTCTTCTGCGGGCGTAACGGCAGTGAAGAGGTTCGCGAGCAATACCGCCGTGGCGATGCGCAGCGCGTACAACGCGCTTTCGCCGGCTGAAATCAGCACGATCACGCCCAGGAGCCCGCCGAGTGGAAGCATGCGCCGCAAGGTCGCAGTGATTGACACGCGCGCGGCGCGATAGCCGATCACAGTGAATCCGGCCAGCAAGGCCAGCGCCCAGGGTGAAAGCGCGAAGGCGATCGCCTGGAGTATGATCAGAGCCGGGAGCTTTATGCGCGGATCGAGGCGTTGGATTGGTGTGTCGGCCGGCGTGTAGGCAAAGAGTCCCGCTTGTGCCATGGTCACAGATTCACCGCAGCCACGTTAGTTGTTCCAACTCGCCATGCGGGCGGCGAATGCCGTACGCCGGCAGTTGGTCGAGAATGTCGGCAGGGCTACCCTCGGCTGCAAGGCTGCCGTCGGCGAGAGCGATTACCTGATCCGCCTCGCCGAGGACCTTGTCGAGGTCGTGCGTGATCATGATGATGCTGTGTCCCAGGCGCTTCAGCTCCAGAAGATAACGCAGTAGTTCGACGCAGGCACCGTGGTCCAAAAACGTAAACGGCTCGTCGAGCACGATGCAGGCGCTGCGCATCGCGAGAACTCCGGCAAGCGCGAGCCGTCGGCGCTGACCACCTGACAGCGTCGGCGGAACCGCGGTCTCGAGACCGGACAATCCGGTGAGCGCCAGAGCATGGGCGACACGCTCGGCGACTTCGTCTTCCGACAGACGCTGTGCGCGCGGCCCGAAGGCGACGTCCTCGAAGACAGTCTGTCCGATTATCTGACTATCCGGATCCTGAAACACCATCCCAATCTGCCGACGAGAACCGGCTAAATCCGAGGAAACCGATACACCATCGAGCAACACCTCACCTTCATCCGGCAGGAGTAAGCCGTTGAGATGCCGTGCGAGCACCGTTTTGCCGCTGCCGTTAGCGCCGATCAACAGGGCGAAGCTGCCGGCAGCGATTCGGAAGCTGACCGAGCGAAATACCCAGCGGCCGTCGAAACGCTTTCCGAGGTTGCAAACGTCGACGGTTCTCACCGGTCCTCCCGGAACAGCGGTAACAATCGGCGACGGAGAGCCACGGCGGCGAGCACCTTCAGGATATCGCCTGGAATGAAGGGCAGAATACCGGTCACGGCGGCTCCGTGCCAGGAAAGGCCGGCGACAGTTGCCAACCAGAGCGCGCCGAGCGCGAGAATCAGGCCTGCGCCGATTGCCGTGGCGAGCATTGCGGCCGCGGTGCCCTGGTATCGATGGGCGATCGCAGCGGTCAGGACCGCCGCAGGAAGATACGCGGCGAGGTAGCCGCCGGTCGGACCCGCGAACGTAGCCGGGCCGGCGGCGCCTCCGGCAAAGATCGGGAGTCCGAGACTGCCGAGAGCCAAATAGAGCATCACGGCCGCCGCGGCGCGTCTGGGACCCAACAGAAGCCCTGCAAGTAGTACGATCATGTTCTGCAGAACCAACGGGACCGGGGAAAAGGGTATCGGAATTGCAATGTACGCGCCCACCGCAATGAGAGCCGCGAAGAGCGCGGTCTGAACCGTGGAACGCAGGCCGAGCGCCGAGGGAAGCTGCTCTGGCGCGGCGGGCGGCGGTACCGGCGTTTTTGTCGAAGCGTGCATCATGTGCCAACAGTAGCACAGACTGTCGGTTGATTGAACAGAATTGAATGCGCCGCTGCTTTTGCGCTATGATCGGCTTCATAAATGTTCAGCTCATATCCGTTGTGTTGCTCGCACTCCACTTATTCCCCGTACCGGCGTTATGGTTTCCGCCGGCTCGCTGCGCTTGCGCGAGTGGTGGCGGTCGGTTTTACGGTGTTGGTTCTCACAGTCGTGGTGCCGAGCGTGGGTGCGTTCGACCGCTCGCCGGCGGCCGAACTCTATCCGGATGCGCCGGCCGTCGACGCGAGAGCGGCCTATATGATCGATCTTGGAACCGGAGCGGTTCTCTACGAGCTCAATCCCGATGAGGTGATTCCGCCGGCCTCGCTCACCAAGATCGTAGGGATGCATGTCGTCTTCGAGGCTGTTGAGCGGGGGCAGGTCGCCCTTGAGGACACGGTTGCCATACCGGAAGCGGCGTGGGCCCGCAACATGCCGCGCTATTCATCGCTGATGTTTCTCGGCCCCGGCCAGCGGGTGACGCTCCGGGAGCTTCTGCACGGGCTCGCTATCGCTTCGGGCAACGATGCGGCCCTCGCGGTAGCCAAACATATTGCCGGTGGAGAGCGCGAGTTTGTCGCGCTGATGAACGCGGCGATGCAGGATCTTGGGCTTGATCACACGCGTTTTGTCGAGTCCTCAGGGCTGAGCAGCAAGAACACGACGACTGCGCGTGAGTTCACGCGTTTTCTGTACGATTATCTCCAGAAGCGACCAGGTGTTCTCGAGCAATTCCATCGAGATGAGACGTTCTCATATCCGCTCGAGCATAATCGCGATCCCGAAAACGGCGAACCGACGATCACGCAGGCGAACCGCAATACGTTACTGCGCGAGTATGACGGAGCCGACGGGATAAAGACCGGCTACATTCCCGCTTCGCAATACAATCTGGCGTTCACGGCCGAACGCGACGGGCGCCGGCTTATCGGCGTGCTGCTTGGGGTCCCCGGCGAGAACCATGCGGAGGGGAGCGCGGAGCGAACTCGCCAGGCCTCGCTCCTCCTGGACTACGGGTTCGATCGGTTCACCAACCTGCGGGTAGGCTATCCCGAGCCGCGCCCGGTGCGCGTGTGGTTCGGAACCGCGTCGGAGGTTACGCCGGTGGTGGGTGGTTCAGACACTGTCACGGTGCCGGTGGACCGCGCGGACGCGATCGAGGGGGAGCTGCGACTACCCGGGTCTTTGCAGGCGCCGGTTGCGGCCGGCGCGCGCGTCGGCGAGGTGCGCTACAGTATCGACGGCCGTATTCTCCACACGCGTCCGGTCTCTGTACCCGAAAGCGTCCCCCGCGGCCCGTGGTGGCGGGTGGTCGGCCACCACATCACCAGGTTCTTTGTGCGGTTGCTTGAACGGTTCGCATTTACTTTACCGTTCCGGTAGCAGTATCTTTTGGCAATCGAAGGCGGTCGCATAGTCCAAGTGTCCGTCTGACCATACCACTAAGGATGCAAGGAGGTTAGCTATGGCATTTACACTACCCGATCTTCCGTACGACTTCAACGCATTGGAGCCATACATCGATGAGCAAACAATGCGCATTCACCACGATAAGCACCACGGCACGTACGTGAGCAAGCTCAACACCGCGGTCGAAGGCACCGAGTATGAGAAGCTCCCGGTCGAAGAGCTGATGCAGAAGGTGGCGAAGCTGCCGGACAATATTCGCACCGCAGTGCGAAACAACGGCGGTGGCCATTGCAATCACTCCTTGTTCTGGGAGATCATGGCGCCGAAGGCCGGCGGTGAGCCGAAAGGAAAGCTCGCCGAGGCGATCAAGAGCGCTTTCGGTAGTTTCGACGAGTTCAAGAAGCAGTTCTCCGCCGCAGCGGCCGGACGGTTCGGCAGCGGTTGGGCCTGGCTTGTCGTGAATCCGAGCGACGGTAAGCTGCAGATTCTGAGCACTCCCAATCAGGATAATCCGCTGATGGTCGGTATCGTTCCCGAGGCTCAACACGGGCCACTGAATCCGATTCTCGGGTTGGACGTTTGGGAGCATGCCTACTACCTCAAGTATCAGAATCGTCGTCCGGAGTACATCGAAAACTTCTTCAACGTGATCAACTGGGACAAGGTGGGCGAGCTCTACGCCGCCGCGACGTGACGGCTGGAGAGTAGCGCGCGCGCAACGGTAGCCGCCGCACAGGATCAGCGGCAACGTAGCCCCGGCAGCGGACCCACGACAGGGTATGCGCCGCTGCAATGCGGGAGCTGGTCTGAGTTGACATGTCTGTGGCCTTGGGTTCGGCGCTGTTCGGGCTCAAGGCCGTTTTTGTGAGCGACCCCCGTTCGGCTCGAATTGACCCTGGGCGGGGCGCCTGATACTATTCGGTTACACGCAAGCAATGCAGCCTTTCCAGACGCGGCCTCTATTGACTCAACTTTCTCAGACCCGTATCTACCTGCCGCGGCTTCAGCACGCAGCTCGGTTACAGAGTTGTCTGGGTCCGGAATCGTCGATCACAGAACGCGGGCGCCGTGGCGGCACTCTGGCCGGCTTGGCAATGATCATTGCAGCGCTGCTCCCGCTTCTCCTGATGGGATGTGCGGATGACCCGCCCGAGACGGAACCTGAAGAACGCCCGGTGAGACTAATGCAGCTCGGGGATCCGGCCGAACAGGCTACCAGCCGCTTCAGCGGCCGGGCAGCGCCGGTGCGTCGCAGCGTCCTGGCATTCAATGTCCCGGGTGAAATTGCAAACGTTTCCGTCGATCTTGGCGCTAAGGTTGAAGCCGGCGACGAGCTTGCCAGACTTGACGATTATGATTACCGCCTGCAGGTTCAGGAGCTTGAGTACCAGCTCGAAAGCGCGGAAGCTGCTGTCGACGAAGCTGAAGCGCATTACGAGCGCGGAGAGGAGCTGTACGCGGCGGATGTGATCAGCAGCAGTGAGTTCGACAGTCTTGAAAGCGCTTACCGGCAGGCCCGTGCGAGCCGCGATGCGGTCGCTGAAGGGCTCAGACAGGCCCGCTCGGCGCTCGACGACACCGTGCTCGAGGCACCGTTCTCCGGAGTTGTGGCGCGGCGGCACATAGAGCCATACCAGAACGTAAGCCCCGAGATCCCGGCTATTGTCCTTGACGACATTTCCGAGATCGAGGTGGAGGTTGGAGTGCCGGAATCATTCGTGGCCCGGCGTGATCAGATCACAGCTGTCTCGATTGAGTTCGAGGCGTTGGG
The DNA here is from genome assembly GCA_003552985.1 of Spirochaetaceae bacterium. Lineage (GTDB taxonomy): Bacteria > Spirochaetota > Spirochaetia > DSM-27196 > SLAA01 > B1Sed10-166. The sequence continues at coordinate 4,714 of PUPD01000216.1, read as the reverse complement.
GCGGCCGGCGGTTGCCGCCGCGATCGAGGCGGTGGGAACAGATGTTGATGCCACCACCCAGGCGTATCCGGTGCGGGTTCGTGTCCCCAACCCGGAAGCGGAGATTCTCCCGGGAATGACTGCCGAGGTTACGTTCACGCGCCGGCCGCTTCCGGAGATGCCGGACCACGACGCCCTCGCTGAGCGCACTTACGCCGACGAGCGAGAGCCCACCTACGTCGACGAACGCACCTACGTGGTCCCGCTTACCGCCCTTTTCGAGCGCGATGATGCGGTCTACGTCTGGCAGTGGGATCCGGATACCGGAACCGTTTCATACAGTGCGGTGACGCCCGTCGGCTTCAAGGGCGAGAATGTCCGTATCGGCAACAACCTCCGGCCCGGGGATTTCATCGTTGTGTCCGGGGTTGAGTATCTTCAGGACGGCCAGTCCGTTTCTCCGTATAACGCATCGGACTTCCAAGCATCAGATCTGCGGTCGGGTGACGAATGAATATCGGTGAGACCGCGATTCGTCGTGCGCGCCTGGTCAGTTTCGCAGTGTTGCTCGTCGCCGCAATCGGCATTTTTGCCTTCACGCGCTTGGGGCGACTCGAGGATCCGGAGTTTACGATCCGCACAGCTCTGGTGATTACGCAGTACCCCGGAGCGGACGCCGCTCGCGTCGAACAGGAAGTGACCGAGACTCTTGAACGCAACATTCAGCAGCTCGCTGAGCTCGATCAGCTGGAGTCATTCAGTCGCGACGGGACATCGCTGATCTACGTACATATCGATGAGCGCTTCGGCGGCCAACGGCTGCGGCAGATCTGGGACGAGCTGCATAAGCACGTCTACCGCGGAGCGGCTGAGCTTCCCGACGGGGTGATCGGACCGCTAATCGAGGACGACTACGGTGATGTCTACGGCGTGCTGCTCGCGCTCAGCGGCGAAGGTTTTAGCTATGCCGAGCTGGAGGAGATCATCGAGGACGTCCGCGACGAGCTCCTGCGCGTTTCGGATGTGGCCAAGGTCGACCTGTTCGGTGCACAGGGCGAACGAGTGTTCGTGGAAACGACGCGGGCCAAGATCGCGGAGCTCGGACTCCCTCCTCACCTGATCGCCCGCTCGTTGGATCGGCGCAACGTCGTGGCGCCCTCAGGTTTCATCGAGCTCGGACCGCGCGAGCTCCCGATCTACACCAGCGGCCTGTTCACGGCCGTTGGGGAGATAGCCCAGTTGCATGTGCGCAGTCCGCTTACCGGCGACGTGATCCGGGTCGGTGATTTCGCCGAGGTCTGGCGCGGGTACGCGGACCCGCCCGAGACGATGTTGCGCTTCAACGGGGAGGCGACTCTGGCGCTCGGTGTGGTGCCGACTGAGGGAGCCAACATAGTCGAGCTCGGTGAGCGAGTTAAGGAGGAGATAGGGGTTATCGAGCAGCGTCTGCCTGCCGGCGTCGAGTTCGGGGTCATCGCGTTGCAGTCCGAAGAGGTAGAGCGCGCTATCGGTGAGTTCCTCACCAACCTGGGTACCGCGGTGCTGATTGTGCTGGCGGTAATGATGGTTTCGCTCGGTCTGCGTACCGGCATGATCGTGGGGGTAGGGGTGCCGCTCAGTATTCTCGCGACCTTTGCGATTATGTGGGTTTCCGGTATCGAGTTGCATCGCGTATCGCTGGGCGCGCTCGTGATCGTGCTCGGTATGCTCGTCGACAACGCGATCGTTGTCTCGGAGCTGATGTTGGTCAAAATGCAGCGTGGCGCCGAACGCTTGAGCGCGGCCCGCGAGGCGGTTTCCGAGACAGCGCTTCCTCTGCTGGCCGCCACCCTGATTGCAATGCTGGCGTTCTCGCCGGTGGTGATGACCCGAACTGCAACCGGTGAGTTCACCAGAGCGCTGTTCTGGGTCGTCGCTGCAAGCCTGCTCGCTTCCTGGGTGCTCTCAATCACCCTCACGCCTATGCTGTCATATCGATATCTGCAGGCATCAAAACCGGCACAGGTATCAGCGGGGGCCCCGGACCCATATGACCGGCGAATCTATGCTTGGTTTCGCACACTGATTCGAGCGGTATTGGCTTACCGGCGGGGGACAGTGTTCGGGGTTCTGGGGTTGCTCGGCATTGCGTTCGCCGGCTTTATGCTCGTCCCGCAGATCTTCTTTCCGCCGGCTCAGCGGGCGCAGTTCCTGGTGGATTACTGGTTGCCGGAGCGCAGTCGAATAGAACAGACATCCGACGACATGCGCGCGATCGAATCTTTTCTGATGGAACGGCCGGAGGTCGCCGACGTCACCGCGTTTATCGGGAAAGGGGCGCCGCGGTTTTATCTGCCGATGATCCCTGAGCCTCATAATCCCGCGTTTGGACAGGTTCTTGTCAATCTTCACGAGGTCGATTATCTGGAGGAAACGATGGCCGCAACGCGGCAGTTCCTGCACGACGGCTTCAGTGATGCACAGCCACGGGTGCGACCGATGCAGCTCGGCGAACCGGTGCGTTACCCGCTCAAGCTGCGCATCAGCGGTCCGGACAAAGAGCAACTACACGCGCTTCAGGAGGAGGTGGCTGAGATCCTCAGCGGACACGAAGCGGTGTCAGAACTGCGGCACAACTGGAGACAGCGCACCGCGCGTTTGCAGGTCGAGGTGGATCAGGACCGCGCAGCGGAAGCGAACGTGTCGAGCTCCGGAATCGCGCAGGCGCTGCATGCCGGGTTCGCCGGACAACCGATCGGCTTGTATCACGAGGCTGACGAGCGTATTCCGATCATGTTTCGCTTCCCGGCCGAGGATCGCCTCGAGGCGGGCAATGTCGAAGACATGATAGTGTGGCCGGAGGATCTCGGTCGCCCGGTTCCCCTGGCTCAGGTCGCCGAGCTTGAGCTGCGCTGGGGCGAGTCCACGATTTGGCGCCACAACCGCCGCCGTGCGCTTACGCTACAGGTGGATCTTGCACCGGGCTACACAACCAACGAAGTTCAACGGGCGCTCGACGATCAGGTACACGCGATCGAGGTGCCGGCCGGCTACGAACTGGAATGGGACGGTGAGGCGGTGCAAGCGGCCGAGGCACGGGCAAGCGTTTTGGGGCCGGTGCCGGTGGTGCTCGGACTGATGGCGCTGATCCTGATGGCACAGTTCAACAGCTACCGGCGCACTGCAATTATCTTTCTGACAGTCCCGCTCGGATTGTTCGGAGCGAGCTTCGGGCTCCTGGTCTTCAGGCAGCCGTTCGGGTTCATGGCGCTGTTGGGCGTTATGAGTCTGGCGGGAATGATCATACGCAATGCGGTGGTCATGATCGAGCAAATCGATCTGGAGACCGAACGTCGCGAGCGTCCGCTGGAGGCGTTGCTGGAAGCATCCATCAGTCGTGTACGGCCGGTGTTGCTGGCGGCGATGACGACGGTCCTTGGGATGCTCCCGTTAGCGCTCTCGGGGCCGTTTTGGGCGCCGATGGCCCTCGCGATCATGTTTGGACTTGCGTTCGCGGCAGTGCTTACACTGCTGGTGGTGCCGGTGCTGTATGCGCTGATGTTTCACGTGCCGCATGAGCCGTACCGCCGCAGCGTGACACCTCGCCAAAAGGGACAATAGACGCCGCGTTGACGGTCGGGAAGCTCACATGTTAGCTTAACTTAATCAGCGCAAGGAGAATTGAACGCGATGAGTTTGCTGGAGCTCCGGGGGTTATGTTCGACGGTACACCCGGAGGATGCCGAAAAGGGTATACCGATTCTGAACGGGGTTGATCTGGAGATCAATCTCGGAGAGATGCATGTTCTGATGGGCGCGAACGGCTCGGGAAAGTCGAGTCTCGCCCATCTGTTGATGGGCCATCCTAATCATCGAATTACCGGTGGGCAAATGCTGCTTGACGGGCGGGATCTCACCGAGATGGAGCCGGATGAGCGTGCGCGAGCCGGGCTCTTCCTCGCTTTTCAGTATCCGCACGCCATTCAGGGACTTCCGGTAGGTACATTCCTCAAAGCGGCGGTCGAGGCGCGGCGCGGCGAGGAGGTCAGCTTCCGGGTGTTCAAGCGTGAGCTCGATGATGTGATGGGGCGCTTGGGGATCAGTAAGGAGTTCCTCGGCCGGTCTCTGAACGACGGGTTTTCGGGTGGCGAGAAGAAGCGCAATGAGATTCTGCAGATGCATCTGCTGCGCCCCCGCTTAGCGATGCTGGATGAAACCGATTCGGGCCTGGACGTCGATGCCCTGCGCCTGGTCTTCAAGGATATTCGTGAGATTGCCTCGCCGGATAACGCATTTCTGGTGATCACGCACTACGACCGGGTGCTCGACTATATCAACCCTACGCATGTGCACATCATGAGAGACGGCCGCATTGTCAAGTCGGGCGGCGCCGATCTCAGTAAGCGCATTGACGAGCACGGCTTTGAAGCTGTCCTGGCCGAGGAGGCTGCTCATGGGTGACGCCGGCACCGATTTTGAGATTGCCGATATCAACAAAGACTACGAGCGACTGTACGGGTTTCACTCCGGCACCGAGTACATGACCGGACGCGAACGCGGCCTCAGCGAGCAGGTGATTCGGGAGATCTCCGCGATCAAGGAAGAACCGGACTGGATGCTGGAGTTCCGCTTGCAGGCGCTTGAAGAGTTCAACAAGATGCCGAACCCGACCTGGATGGACCAGAGCGTGTTCGACGATATCGATTACTCCGAGCTGTACTACTACGCCCGCGCGGCCGACAAAAAGTACAACGAC
>PUPD01000076.1 GCA_003552985.1 Spirochaetaceae bacterium | reverse complement strand
CCGGTCCGCAGATGAAGCTCCTGGACCGCATTCTCACAGGAGAAGCTGAGGTAACCCACTCCGTGCCCCAGCTTGACGGACTCAACGGCGCCGTCGCCGACCTCGGCCGAAAGCGGCTGGACAACCCGCAGGCTTCCAAGCCCACCGGGTGAGAGGTCGATCCTCTGAGCCAGTTCCCGGCCGGCAAGATCGATTTGCATACTGTAACCGGTTGCCGATTTCATCGTCGTCTCCGAACAAATCGACAGCCTATTATACCACGAGTGCATTCCCCCGCGCTGTGAATCCTGCGCCGTGTAATCCGCGACATATGCCTTGTTAAGTGGAACTCGATACCCGTGGATGGGTCGCCGCCAAACGGGCGCGCCCCGGCTTTCGTGGGTTTACAAGCTTGAAGCGAAGCGAACCGGTCTAATCGCAATCTCCGAATAACTTGTCTTTGCCTGCCTGTTTCGCCTTGTACATTTCGGCGTCGGCCCGGGCAACAAGGCTCGAGATGTCCTCGCGGGGCCGGTACGTTGTGCTGCCCAGAGAGATGGTTATGCCTACTGTACCGCCGTCAACATCGACGCCTACGGTCCGGACGGTCTCCAGAACTCGGCCCGCGACCCGGTTGACATCCTTGCGCTCGGTGTTCGGTAAGAGCACCAGAAACTCTTCGCCACCCCAGCGACCCAAGCTATCGGTGGGCCGAAGACAGCGGCCGACCGTATCGGCAATTGCCCGCAGCATCTGGTCGCCGACGTACGTGCGTAATCAGGTCTCCACATTAGTTTTCGTGTGTGTTCCCGCAACCCGGGGATTCTCACCACTTGCCGAGGTAAGGGAATTCCCGTAGCTTGGGGGACATGATTGACCTCATTGTGATCGGATCGGGACCGGCAGGAATAGAGGCGGCGTATGAAGCACGCAAGCGAAAGCTCTCGGTGGCGATGGCGAGTGTCACGCCTCCCGGAGGCAGGTCGACGATGGGAAGCTTGCTCCCGAGCAAGGTCTGGCTGCACGAAGCTGAGCGGCGCGCGATCTCCTTGGGCACCGGACCCGGCGGGGGACGAGCCGACGGCGGTAGCGGCGACGGCGATGATAGCGGTGCTGGATATGCCGGCGATTCGGGCGTTGCCGGTGCTGGAACCGATGCCGGAAAGCGCACCGTCGCTCAGATCACCGCTGAGATCGCTGCACAACAGCGCAGCTGGTCGGGCGACCTTGCCGCGGAGCTCGAGCGCATCGGGGTGCGCTTCTATCGCGCGAAGGCATCGATCACCGGTCCAAGGTCCGCGGCGTTGCACTCGCTCGAAGACGGCTCGGTGCTGGAGGAGCTGCAAGCCGGCGCGATACTGATCGCAACCGGTTCGGAGCCGCGGTTCACGTCGACTGTGAAGCCCGACGGCGAGCGCATTATTGCACCTCGGCACACCCAGGTGATGCAGAAGCTGCCGGAGCGAATCGTATTCTCCGGAGGCGGTGTCACCTCCACCGAGTACGCGGCGGCGTTCGCGCGGCTCGGGAGCAAAGCCACGATCGTTACCAAGACAAGGGCGCTGCTTCCGCGCGCCGAAGCTGAGGTCAGCGAGCGTCTGGCCGAGTACCTGCAGTCACAGCTCGGTGTCACGATTGTTCGGGGGAGCCCGGTTCGTGAAGTGAAGCGCGACGGCGATCTGGTGCAGACTCGTACCGAGCGCGGCGAGGTCTTCGAGAGCGAGTACGCCTTCATCGCGACCGGACGGATCGCCGACACCGAGTTCCTCGGTAACGGTGGTTCGCTCGAGACAAAACCCGACGGAAGCATCGCGGTCAACGAGTACGGCCGAACCTCGGAGCCCAGTATCTATGCCGCCGGCGACGCTACCGGTGCGCCGTTGATCGCGAACAAGGCGCGTTGGGAGGCGCGCATCGCGGTGCGCGCGATCGCAGGAGCGGCGATCCCGGAGGCGATGCTAAGGCATGAGTATATTGAGGCGGTGTACACCGCGCCTCAGATTGCGCAGATCGGCCCGGTTCGAGAGCTTCCCTCCGATCAGGCCGACAACGAAGTTGCGGTGGTCCGCCGGCCGTTCAACGCTGCGCTGCTCGCGCGAATTGATCACGCCGATGACGGATTACTCAAGGTGTGGGTGCAGAGGAGCAGCGGCCGTATCCTCGGCGCCGCGGCGTTTGCCCCGCATGCAGCCGAGCTGATGGCGCCGATACAACTCGCGATGCAGCACGGGATAGCGTTTGAGGATCTGTCGTCGGCGCCGTTCGCTCACCCCACTCTCTCCGAGCTCCTGTCGCTCTGAGTTGCTTTCAGCCCGAGTACGTGCCTCAGACCGCAATCACGTGTTTTCGGCGGTGGGAGTGAAACCGGCCAACCGGCGACTATCGGTTGAGTACAAGACCTGCTATACTGCGGAACATAGTACGACGATTAGCCGCTGAAGAAGGAAACATCAATGCAAGAGATACCAAAACGCTTTCAGGAGTTCAATGACGCGCATCCCGAGGTAGTTCGTGCCCACCAGCAACTCGGTGGGGCGGTGCGAGCCGCGGGCCCGCTAGAAGACAAGACCCGCGAGTTGGTACACCTCGCGATCGCGATCGGCGCCGCACACGAAGGCGCGGTGCATTCCCATACCCGTAAGGCGCTTGATGCGGGCTGCGGCGCCGAGGAGATTCGCCAGGCTGCGATCCTGAGCATCCCCACCATTGGGTTTCCGGCGGCCATGGCTGCGCTCAGCTGGATAGATGATATCCTAAGCGGGTAAGCTGTTTCTATTGCCGCTTTGCGTCTGTATTGCTCTGATCCAGGACCGCGTACATCGGCGAGTGAATGTGACCGTTGGAGGCAACGATGCCCTGCGTGCGGAGCGACAGCGGAGCTGCCTGCAGATCGCTCAGGACACCGCGGTCGTTCTGACGCTCGGTCGAGCGCGTAACCAGGGCGATGGGCTGCTCTATATCGACAAGCCACTCGCTATGAACTCTTCGCCCGTGCTCTACGACACTTCGAAACGGTTCGAACAGGTGTTCCTGAGCCACGAGGTTTGCGATTGTATCTACATCGCGCTCGTAGTGTTCCAGGAGCGCCGTATCACGGTTTGAACCGTCACACCGCTCTGCGAGGCAATCTGTTTGAGGGTCACGCGGTCAAACGGCCGGGCCGAAAACGCTTTAAAATCCGCTTCTGGCCCTGTCCCTCTGGGGAACTGCTGCGCAGGGGCGCGGGAGGCATGACAGCGATATCGATATCGGAATGATAGCGGCTCCCGGTGTGGAGGTCTCCGGTCTTGATCGGGCCCGGATAGCCGGTCGTCTTTCGTACCTATTAGGTCGCCTTGTGGATATCGGGGAGTTATCATCTCGCAACCTTGTCTACGCCAACGAGGCTCTGCACTTAGGCATACAGCTCTATGCTCGCGATCCTGAGGCGGCAGCGCTCTACGGGGCGAACTTGCTCGGTCTGTACTTGGAATTCAACGAGAAACGACAGAAGATTGTTCATGCCTACACCCTCTGAAGCTCCGGACAACATTCTGATCAACAAGGCCGCGATTATTGAGCGTTGTCTCAAGCGCATGAGCGAAGAATACCGTGCCGCGCGGAAGCATTCATCTTCTTGGAAACGGCGGAAATCCTGCGCTCCTCCGTCGTGCAAAGCATGATTGCAATACGTGCGCACCGAGTACTACACCCTTACCGGGGCACAACCCAAAGCAAAGCGCTGGTCCTAAGGAGTCAGCATGAACGCCACGAAACGGGCGAACATCAAGGTGCGGCTGGTCGGCGGCAAGGTTGGAAGGGTGAAAGAGATTCACGGCTAGCGCCCGCCGGAACCACACCGGTGCAGATCGGGACCACGCCGTTCAGACCTCGGGGGCTTCATGTTTCTGGTGACGCGTTCTGTCGAGAGCGCTACGAGAGGTGTTCGACCTGTAGGCCGCAGAGACGCGCAAAAGACGCCTGCCGATTATCGGCCGTGATAAACAGCGAGCACCGTTGGTGTAAGGCCGTCGCGACATGAAGTATATCTAAACTGCGCGCGAGCGTTCGCGTGGTGAAACCCCGGCTGAGGGCTATGCTGTGGTGAAGAATCTCCGTCCAGTTTAGCGCCGTCCGGTGGAGCCTGCCTTCCACGCAATCTAGTTCCAGAAAATGCTCCGCCGCGGCGCGTTGTGCGTCACTGAGCACGTTGCGGGCTTCCAGCATTTGAAAGGTGTTGCGGAGCTCAAGCTCCATCAGGCCGTTCAGCGGAACCCAGGTGTGGTGCCGGACCGAGCGCGCAGCGATGTCCGAGTTGCGCTCTCGGACGTACAGCTTGACCAACACGCCGGAATCCACATAAACGCTCACGAATCACCCCGGTCTTCATATAGCTGCTCGGAAGCAAGTTCCCCTACCGGGCCGTCGGGAAAGACCTCTGCAAGGCGCTCGGCTATGTCCGGCCACGGAACAGCTGCGGCGCAGTCAGGCTCCGGTACAATCCGGGCAATGACCTTGTTGCGTCGCCGCACTTCCAGAACCTCTCCCGACTCCACCTCCTGCAAATAGCGTCCAAGGTGATGCTGCAAGGACCGCACGTTAACTGTCTTCATGTCTAACATTATGCACT
>PUPD01000287.1 GCA_003552985.1 Spirochaetaceae bacterium | reverse complement strand
CTGTATAGGCCTTCGGCGCCATAAATTGCAGCGTAACGATTTGGCGTGATAAACTCAATCCACTCACACCGGCGCCGATAAGCATACTAAGTATCATGAAGACGATAGCCTGTATTAATGCCGTCGCATGCTCACCATACACATCGTTGCCCCTCGATACGGGCATTTCAGCGCTTGATCGGGTAGTTGAGTACACCGCGGGGCTTCCCGGCCTTGAGCGGGTGGTAGTGCTCACCGGCGCTGAGGCCGACGCTCAGCTTCAGCAGTCGGATTTTCCGAACCAGTGGGAGGTCAGACGTCGCTCGGACTGGACGGCTGAAAGCCTTCTCGACGAATTGCACAAGGTCGGCCGCGAGTACGGCGGTAACGACAGCGTGCTAGTATACTACTTTATCGACGCTCCCTTCCTCGACCAAGGGATCACCAGACGCATGCTCGCACACCACCGCCGGTATTTCGCGGAATATACCTTCGCCGATGGATTCCCGGACGCTATGGCGCCCACAGTGCTGAATCCGGACATGCCGGAACGGCTGCGCGGGCTGGTGATGCCAGAGGATGATCCGGGTAGCTGGGACGGGCTGTTCACGATACTGCGTCGCGATATCAATGCCTTCGAGGTGGAGACCGAGCTTTCAGATGAGGACTACCGGCAGCTCCGCCTGCACCTGCGCTGCGACTGCCGCCGCAACTACCTCCTGTGTCGAGGTTTGTATTCACAGGGTGGGCGCGACGAAAGCTCGGTGCTGCGGCTGATCAAGGAGCGGCCGCAGCTGCTGCGCACGGTTCCGGCGTATTCCTCGGTACAGGTGGTGCGCGTCTGCGCGCAACAGGTTATCTACGACCCGTTCCAGTTGGTGAGTGACTCTGCATTTGGCCCGCTGAACGCAGATGACGATGCCTCGGAGCTCTCCCCGGAGCGCTTCGGAGCTCTTCTCGATCAGTTGAGCGAGCTCTGCGGAGACGCCGTCGTGGAGATCTCGCACTGGGGTGAGGCCGGGTTGCACAGCAGGCTGGAGGCGCTGGCTGCTGCAGCCGTGGAACGGCCGTCCATACGGCTCCTCCTGCGCACCGGCGGGGTGGGGTGGCCTAGCGGGCGGCTCGAGCGCGTAGCCGAGGTCGCCGACAACTCGGTCTCTCTGATCGTTGAGCTGGACGCCGACGATGAAGATACCTATCGCCGCATCCGTGGAAGAGGGTTTCACGAGGCGCAACGCTTTGTCGAGCAGGCGCTCGCTTTGTTCGGTGAACGGTGTCACCTGCAGGCGGTGCGCATGAATCTTAACGAAGAGCATCTCGAGACCTACTACCGACGATGGAAGGAACGGACCCCTAATGTCATTATCCAGAAATACGACGATTGCGCCGGCAGACTGCCCGCGCGCAAGGTGGTCGATCTCTCGCCGTTACAGCGACTACCGTGTTGGCATCTCAAACGCGACGTGGTCGTGCTGATCGACGGCAGCGTGCCGATGTGCAAGCAGGATCTCGACCTAAAAGGCCGGCTCGGGAATGCTTTTGAGGACGGGCTTGAAGCGGTGTGGAACGCCGGGCAAGAACCATATCGGCTGCACCTCGATGCCGAGTACCCCGCGCTCTGCCGGAGCTGTGATGAGCACTACACATTCAACTTCTGAGGGCCGGCGCTTGCCATATACCGTGGTCGGCGGGAAACGCGGTGACCGGGCGCTGCCGAGCCGCCGGACGTTCTCGATCGTAGTCCTGAACCGCGGCGGAAAGTTCGACCGCGAGAGCGCCTTTGCCCGCCTTGCAGCCTGGGAGCCGGCCGAGATCCTCTCGATAGAGATCGGGACATCAAGCTACGACGTTGAGCACCTCGCCGCGCGCTTCTCGCATGTGCGCTTTGTGCTTCTCGATAGGAGCGTCAGCGTGGGCGAGCAGGTGAACCTCGGCATCTCCGAGGCGATCGGTTCGCTGGTGTTGGTGCTATGGAACGATTTCGAGATCGCGGGGCTTCCGAAAGCGGTGCATAGCACTGAAGCGCCACTGTGCAGCGTGCCGTTGCTCAGGGGAGAGCGCAACCAGGTGCTCCCGAGTCTGATTGCACCGGCTTTCTATCACCAACGACTGCAGGTCCTGGCTCTGCCGCCGCCGAATGACCGCGTGGCGAGTATTCTGCCGTTCGATTATGTAGGGCTGTACCACCGTGAGCAGTTTCAGCGAATTGGCGGCTACGACGGCGCGATCTATGCGCCGCACTGGCAGAAGCTCGAGTTTGGGTTTCGCGCCCATATGTGGGATTATCGAATCATGCTTGAGCCGCAATTGCGAATGAGTTGCTCGCAAACGCCGCCGCCTGAGGACACCACACCGAACGAGGACTACCTGCGCTTTTATCTCAAAACGCTGGCGGTACGCTTCACCGGGGACAGCGGACGGTTGCCGTATTCGAAGCTCCTGATGGTCATCCTGCGAGCACAGGCCGGACCGCTGCGCGCGTGGCGGCTGTTTCGGGAGGCGCGCCGATGGGTGGAGCGGAACCGTTACTCGTTCCGGCAGGACGCGCGCAGAGTGACCGAGCTGTGGGACGTAGCATCATGACCGGTGTGATTCTTCAGGCGCGACTGTCTTCAGCCCGCCTTCCGGACAAAGCGCTCCTGAAGTTAGCCGGGGTGCCGGTGATCGAGCATGCGATGCAGGCTTTAGCCACGCTTGCGGTTGACAGGCACGTGCTCGCAACCGATGAAAAGAGTGCGGAGGCCTTTGCGCCTGCGGCCCGGCGGCACGGCTTTGTGCTGTTCGCTGGTGATCCCGCGGACGTGTTGGCGCGTTACGCGGCGGTGGTGCGCGCGCATGGGCTACAGACCGTGGTGCGCGCTACCGGCGACAACCCGGCGGTATCGCCGCGGCTGGCGGATATCAGCCTGCGGGCGCACCGCGCGCGCAGCGCCGAGTATACAGGGCTGCTTGGGCCCCCACTGGGTACCTGCGTAGAGGTGATCGACGCCGAGGCGCTGCTCGCGGCGGAGCGAGAAGCGACCGATTGGTATGACCGCGAGCACGTGGCTCCGTACCTCTACCGCAACCCGCAACGCTTCACGGTCCTGCGGCCCATTCTCAAGGGCCGCTACGCGCAGGCGAATGCTCGCGTCACCCTTGATACGCAGGAGGATCTCGAGCTCCTCGCCCGGATGTACGCGCGGCTCTATGCAGGGACGCCGCTCGAGATTGAACAGGTGATCGAATGGCTGCGACTTCACGCATGGGATCGGGTTCTCGAGAGTCGGCGCGCGTGAATGGCGGCGATATCGTTGTAGTCCCCGAGTACCGCTACGGGCGCGGAAGCGGGCACTTGCTTCGGGCCCTGGAGCTCTCCTCCCGCCTCGCGCGTAATGGTACCGGGCCGGCGGCGTCCGCCCCGGTGATTCTGCTTCACACGACGAGCGAACCCAATAGCGCGGCTGCTGCGCTCGCGCAGCTGGCCGCAAGCACTCAGATTTCGGTGGAGTTTGTGGAGGCCGGCGGCTGTGCGGCGCCGGAGAGTAGCGGTGACACGAACTCTGCCGGCGGGCTGCGGCGGGAGCCTCGGGTAGTGCGTGACCCGGCGGTAGTGCGGACGGCGCGGTTGGTTGTGCTGGACTGTCGTGAGCTCTCTGTTGCTGAGCTGCGGGGGCTTGGGCTATGCAACAATTCGGCGCTGGTGGTAGGTCTCGACCTGGGCGGCGAAGCGCGGCGCTACTGCGACTACCTCATCGATACGCTTCCCCGCGTAGATGCAGCCTGTGAGCCTAACCTCGCGGACACCGGCCTGCTTCGCTTCCCGGTTCAAAGCAGGGCCGAGGCCCCGCGGCGCTTTCGCAGGGTGCTCCTGAGCTTCGGAGGTGAGGACGCCGCCGATCTCAGCGGCGTCGCGGCCGAAGCGCTGCGGACACTGCAGGGCGAGATCGCTGGTGAGACCGGCAGCACAGCGGGGACACCCGCAGGCGGTGAGACGCCCCGAGACGCCGAGATGCTGGGAAGTGCCGAGATGCTGGGAAGTGCCGAGACGCTGGGAAGTGCTGAGACGCCGGGAAGTGCTGAGACACCCGGAGGCGCTGAGACACCCGGAGGCGCTGAAGAGCGAGGCTCAGCTGGGTCAGCGGGCGTCGCAGAGACGCCTGGAGACGGTCTTGTCGTGTTCGCAACGCGCGGTGCCTTGTTCAGGCGCAATCTTCCGCCTGGCGTGCGACCTGTGAAACCGATCGGGAGTCTCCGTGACGAACTGTGGCAGTTTGATCTGGTCATCACGAGTTTTGGGCTTACCGCGTTTGAGGCGGCGGCGGCCGGCTGCGGCGTGGCGCTCGTTAGCCCAAGTCGATACCACGCGCGCTTGGCGCGTCGGGCCGGGTTTGCGGAGCTCGGGGTCCGGCCTACGGCTCGAGCACTAACACGAAGGTTGCGCCGGGTGTTCGCTGGCCCTGAGGAGGTTGTGAGCCGCAGCCGGGCGGCGCTTCCGGCCGCCCCGCGCGACCTGGCTCTCGTATTAGGCGAGCTTCAAGCGGAGCAGGCTATCGCCTGTCCGGTCTGTTCCGAACGCAGCGCGCCTTCGGTTGCCCGCACCGGTGGGCGAAGCTATTTGCGTTGTCCGCGTTGTGGAATCGTATACCTGCGGCGCTTGTGGGAACAGGGAATCGAGTATAACGAACAGTATTTCTTCGAAGAGTATCGCCGTCAGTACGGACGGAGCTATCTGGAGGACTTCGCGGCCATAAAGGCGACCGGCCGTGCCCGCGGCGCGCGCATCCGGAAGCTCCTGTCGAACGGCTCGTTACACCCAGTCGGACTGCGGAAGTTTACCGCTCCCGCGCATGCCGCCGCCCCGGGTCATGGCGGCGCTCCCGGGCATGCCGCCACCCCGGGACGGCCGGCGGTGCTCGACATCGGCATGGCCTACGGCCCGTTTCTCGAGGCCGCGCGAGAGCTTGGGTTTGAGCCGTTCGGGATCGATGTCTCCCAAGCTGCAGTCGAGTTTGTACAAACCCGGCTCGGTATTCCCGCAGCCTGCTGCGGGGTCGAGGCGTTCAGTCCGAGCGCGGTGTTCGGGCGCCGGCATTTCGATGCGGTGACGATGTGGTATGTGATCGAGCATCTGACCGATCTGGAAGCGACGCTCAGCCGTGTGAACGCCATGTTGCCGGAAGGCGGTGTGTTTGCGTTCTCGACCCCGAACGGAGCAGGTATCTCGGCCCGCCGCAACTATAGCTGCTTCCTCGCTGCCGGTCCCCCGGACCATTTTACGATCTGGGAACCGCGTGACTGCGGTCGCGTGTTGCGGCGGTTCGGATTTCGAGTAGCACAGGTGGTGGTAACCGGACACCATCCCGAACGGTTTCCCGGCGTCTCGGCGGCGAGTCTCACCGGTATGCGGTTCCGGATCGCCGGCTTGTTGAGCCGCGCGCTGCGGCTGGGGGATACGTTCGAACTGTACGCGGTCAAGGAACGGGCATGTACTCGATCATGATCCTGGGAACCGGTGTGATGCAACTGCCGGCGTATCACGCGGCTGAGCGCAACCGGTGGTTCAGCATCGGCGTCGACCGCGACCCGCTCGGCCCGGCGGTTCCGCTCGCCGATCGGTTCGAACAGGTGGATCTCGCCGACTGTGCCGGAGTGCTTAAGGTGGCCGAGCGCTATCTCAGCGCCGGGCGTCTGGACGGCGTGTTTACCGCCGGAACGGACTTCTCCAGCACCGTGGCTTACGTGACCGAACGGCTGGGTCTGCCGGGTATCTCATACGACGTGGCGGTGGGTGCCACCGACAAAGGGAAGATGCGGGAGTGTTTCCGAGCCGCGGGGGTACCGTCACCACGCTTCCGAGTGGTAGATGCGCGTGATTCGGGGGCCGACGAGAGAGAGTCGGCGTGCGCTTCTATCGTCGCGGAGTTTGCCTTACCGATCGTGGTGAAACCGGTCGACAACATGGGAGCGCGCGGCGTGCGCCTGATTGAGCACCCTGAGGATCTCAACGGTGCGCTCGAGGAAGCGGTTGAGCTCAGCCGGACCCAGCGAGCGATCGTCGAGGAGTTCATCCCCGGCGGTGAGTACAGCGTCGATGCGCTGGTGTACAACGGGGAGATCTTCGTCACCGGCGTGGCGGACCGTCACATCCATTTTGCGCCCTACTTCATCGAGATGGGGCACACCATCCCCAGCAGGCTAGACGGGCCGAAGCTCGAGGAGCTCCTTTCAGTGTTCGAGCGCGGTGTGCAGGCGCTGGGGATTACCCTTGGGGCAGCCAAGGGGGATGTGTTCTACGGACCGCGCGGTGCGATGATCGGCGAGATAGCGGCGCGGCTTTCAGGCGGGTACATGTCGGGCTGGACCTTTCCGTTGTGCTCCGGAATTGAGCTGACCGAAGCAGGGATGCGAGTTGCGCTTGGGCTTGATCCGCGCGCCATACTGCAGCCCCGTCGCAGGCGCGTAGCGGCTGAGCGGGCGGTGATCTCGATTCCCGGGCAGGTTCGAGAGCTCAACGGCACCGCCTCACTGTTGCAGTATCCCGGAGTTGAGGCGGTGTTCGAGCGGGTGAGGCCGGGCACCGAGGTGCGGTTTCCGCGTAACAATGTTGAGAAGTGCGCCAACGTGATCGCGGTTGGTGACAGCCGTGCCGAGGCGATTGAGCGAGCGGCGCGGGCGGTGCGTGAAATCCAGATCGTGCTCGAACCGGGGCGGTCAGATACCGCGGCGTTCCTGTTCGGTGCGGAAACGCCGGCGGCGCACTACGCGTTTGAGCTGCAGAGCGAACCTATTAAGCGTGCCGTTGCGAGTATGCCGGCCTTGCTCGAGTCACGCGGGTCTGCGGCGGGAACGCTTTGTGTATCTGCGCTTCCCAACCTCGAAGATGAGGACGCGCGTGATTGGCGCGGGCTTACGCCCGCCGAAACTCTCGCGGAGCTCCGTCTCGAGCGTTCGTTCACCTTGGTTGCACCGCGGGAGCTCGACCCGTATAGCACGGGGGTCAGGTATACGCTTGCACCTCGAAACGCAGATGCGATGGTTTCGCCGGTGCCGGCCGTTCCGGTATTGGGTGGCGTGTTCTGGCGGTCGTTTATCGTCGGAGGGCTACAGGGAGCCCGCTTTCTTATCGATACTATTAGGGAATGCAACTACGAAATCGTCGAACGCGAGATTCTGCGGCGCTACACACCATTGTACAGCGACTCTTAACAGTGACCGTCGCGTTGGCGCTGGCGTTCGGGACGCTTGCTCCGCTGCACGGCACAAGCGGAGGCGAAACGGTCGAGAAGAACCGCGAAGCGCGCTATGGTCTCGATCATGTGGTGCGGGAAACCGGTACCAAGCTCCAGTGGGACCCATACCGGGGGATCGGGACGCTTTGGAACGGGGAGACCTCGGTAAGCTTTCGCCCGGGTAGCAGCATCGCGCTCGAGAACTACCAGACCAAACATCACATACCGGGAATCGAGCGGCATGATGGCGTGTTGCGTTTCTCTGAGGGTGCGGTAGAAACTTTCAAGAGTATTTTCGCAGTACCGGATGAGCCGACCGAAGAAAGGCGTGTAGGTGCGATCTTCGTCGACCCGGGCCACGGAGGTCGAGATCCTGGCACAATCGGTCGCCATACCGTCAACGGCGAGCTGTTTGAGATCAAGGAAAAAGACATTGTGCTCGATATCGCTCATCAGCTCGCGGGCCTGTTGGAGGATCGCTACAGAGACCGCGCAATCGTGATGTCACGGACCGGCGATACCTATCTGACGCTAGAGGAGCGTACCGAGTGGGCGAACAGCGTACCGATCCATCCAGGCGAGGTGGTGCTGTTCGTCTCGATTCATGCCAACGCCTCGCTAAACAGCCGAGCAAGCGGTTTCGAGGTGTGGTATCTGTCACCGGAAGTGCCTCGTGATGGGCTGGTAACGCCGACCTCGGCCGGGGTGAAAGATCCGCAGCTGTTGTCGTTGCTGAACACGATCCGTGACGAAGAGCTTACGATTGAGAGCATTCTGCTCGCACAGAGCGTGCTTGAAGGACTAGACGAGACAGTTGGGGAGCACACCGGTAACAGGGGAATCAAAAAGGAGTCTTGGTACGTAGTCCGGGAAGCAAAGATGCCCTCGATTCTCGTAGAGGTCGGATTTGTGACCAACAAAGAAGAGGCTCTGCGGTTGGCGGAAGACGAGTACTTGAACAAGCTGGCACACGGCATCTATACTGGCATCCATAACTTCATTAAGGATTTTGAGCGCCGCGAATGACATCACATAACTCGCTCAAGCAACGCGTGAAATCGGGTGCCACGATTGTAAGCGGTGCTTTTCTGCTCCTCAGTCTGGTTGTTTCGCTCTCGGCCTTTGCTCTGTTCAACGACGGGCAGGTGGACCGTGTCCTGTTTTTCCCCGGGGCCCGTACCGCCCGGGTGAGCGGAGAACTGCGCAGTCTTCCGGCGCTCGGAGACACCCGGGATGACCTGAGGCTTCTGCTCAACGAAGTGATTCTGGGTCCGGCCGAGATTCAGCACGGCCGGCTAGTTCCTCGCGGAACGCAAGTGCGTTCCCTGATCGTCAACGACGGTATCGCGTTCGTCAACTTCAATGAGGTGATACTGTTCGAAGCGCCCGATCAGCAGCTGGCGCTGGAAGAGGTTTTTGATGTTTTACGGCGGACGATACGCTACAATTTCCGCAGCATTGAGCGGGTGGTGTTCACCGTCAACGGCCAGCTGCCGTCGCAACCGTTCTTCCAAATCTCGCCGCCGCCGGAAGTTGAGCCCGTCGAGACGCCCTGATCTCACAATTCTCAAAATAAACACCGTTTCGTTGACAAAGGCCGGGGCTTGCATATAATTGTGGTTGTGTATTCGGGCACGGAAACTACGGTTGTAACGCAAAGGAGAACGGGATGAAACGTTTTTGGACATTATTGATTGCGTTGCTTCTCGCCGTCGCGGTGAACGGCGTGGCGCAAGATTCGGTTCTGATAGATTTTTCCGAGCTGACGGCTGATTGGCCTACCGACGATCCGGTTGAGAACGAAAGAACGCTCGTCGATTTCGGCGACCTTGCCGGAGCCGCCTTCACCGAAGACGAACGCCGGATGATGAAGAGCTCGCTCGCCATCGAGAACTGGGAAGTGGATTTGTCATCCTCATCGAGGACGATGCGGCGAATGATCGACAGCCAGGTACGGGAAGCTACGGTGCGTGAAGGCGCTACCCAGTTTGAGAATGAGGGCGTGATGGGCATCCGCGTTTCATTTCCAACAGAGAACTTCAACGCGTGGGCGTTGATCCGGCCGCCGTTCGAGATTCCCGCTTTCGCCGACATCGATGAGCTCGATGCCGCTGATGACCTGGTCGTGCCGGACGACGAAGTCGGCCGCGGTCGCAAGTTTGAGGGTATCGGCGTCGTCAAGAATGTCGGCACGCTGCGCACTGTGAGCATGAACGTCTACGGTTTGAACTACCCGTACCGGATAAGCCTCATTATCCAGGACGAGAACCACGAGACCAAAGAGATCATGATGGGAAATCTGGAGTTCGACGGGTGGAACGAGCTTACCTGGGAGAATCCGAACTATATCCAGGACGTGCGCAACCGCGAGCTGCGTCAGCAACCGCTATACCCGCGGATGGCGCCGATGCGCAAGCTGGTCGGCATCCGCATATATCGCGATGGAATGCAGGAAGGCGGAGATTTCATCTCCTACCTGAAGGACATCAACGTCACCTACGACCTGGCCACGATTGATGTGGAACGCGACATCGACGACGAAGCGGTTTGGGGAATCCTGCAGGAGCGCGAGGAGGAACGCCGTCAGGCTGAGATGCGCCGGCTTGGTAACATTCAGATTCTCCGTTTCCTCGAGCAGCGCCGCATGTATCCGGGGCCGGAGAACATGCAATAGTAGAGCGTTGTTCAGGACTGCCGTAGCGTTTCAGCTGCCGCGCGGAAGCATGCACTGACACAAAGCGATACACAGCGGCCTGCCGCTACCTACGGGTAGGGCAGGCCGTTTTTATGTACTCTCGTTTACAGGGAAAACGATATACCGGTGCGCACGCGAAAGAGGTAAACATCGTCTTCGAACTCGCCGAGCAGATCGTCGCGACCGAAGTTGTACAAGCCGCTTTCGAGCAGCACTCGGTAGCTCATGCCGGGCCGCGGCTCGTAGGTGATACCGGTGCCGAGTACGAGGGTGCCGTAGGTCTGCTTTCGGTTCTCGTCGTCGTTCTTGAAGCTGAAGCTTCGATCGTGAAACTCACCTGACACGATTACGCGGTAAGGCACGCCTTTGGCGAAGGCTTCGGTCCGTAAGGCGTAGCGGCGAAGCCGGTTGGTGCGTTCTGTTCCGTCGTCCAGCTCGCGAAAGCGCGACTGTTCGAAAAGCAAAGTCACAATTAGGTTATCCCCGTAGGTGGAAAGCGCGAGACGGTCGAAGCGCTGTCGATAGTCGCCGTCGCTGCTGACGTCGCGCTGCATCGGGCGCGTGGTAGCGGCGGCGGCATTCAGACGCGGCAACACATCCACCGAAGCCTCGGTGCTCAGCCCAGGCGCCACGTGCTGGTCGGGCTGATTGAACAAACCGAAGGACGGGCCCATCGCAAAGCGCACACGGTCGCCCCGATACGCGAGGCGTGAGGTGAGACTGTTCTGCAGGATCTGATCCCGGTCGGCAATGAGCTCCAGGGTGAGAAAGTCGGTAGGATTGTAGGCGCCGGTGATCGTTCCACCGAATAGAAACTCGTCTTTCGGGATCCCATCATCATCAAAATCGCGGTCGTAGGCAAAGCCCTGATTGCCGAGCTCAAGGTTTACGCCGATCTCTACACCGGAAGCGGGCATAACGGTCGTGAGCAGCAACCACACGGCGGCCATGGATGAGAGCGTTTTTGGTAGCCGCGGCCGCTGCACCCGCTGCAGTTGCCGCCTCGGTAAGTTAGAACGTTGTACGTGCCGCAAAGACTGCCTCCAGACCGTCGAGCTGCTCATATGGATAGAGCTGGGCGTTGAGCTTGAATAACCACCGGACACCTGAAGCGTTGAGCTCGAACAGCGGGCCAACCCGGGTGACAGCCGTGTCGTCGGAATCCGGGTCTATCTCAACCGTGGACTCGATGCCGGTGGTGATGAGTCCGTCGACCAGCTCCTCGAGCTGTATTCGTCCACTAACGTCCATTCGCCGCGCGAGCACGGTCTCCTCATGCCGATACACGCCCGGGTGTGAGAAGAACGTGAAGATCAGCGCCAGCGGCTGAAAGCGCAACCGGGGCTCAAATAAGAAGAACAGGTCGTCGAGATCGACCTCATCCGGAGGCTCCCATTGCAGCAGCCCCGCCTGCGCGAAGAAGGACCCCGGTCCGGGGCTGCTTACGTAGGCCATCGCCCCCGCGCGGTAGCGACCAAACTCACCTTCGGGGAATGAGGCGCCTGCGAAGGCATCGAGCTTGATATGCGTGAGGCTTAGCCGATAACGAAGGTCGGTGGCATACCGCTCCGGTCCAAGCGCAGCGTCCTGATAAGCGAACAGGCTGAGGTCCGCGTTCGGCCACAGCGAAGCGGTAGTTGTTATGCTCGTTCCGGTGCCGCTGACGGCATGCAATCCTTCGTACTCCGGGCCAGTCGGGAAATAGAGGAAACCCCGATAGTGCGTCGCGAAATCTTCGGTAGTGAACCTTAGGGGGAAGTCCAATCCGGATCCGAAGCGCAACGGCTCACCGACAAAGTAACCGAGCTCCAGCGGAGCCCCAGCGGGCTCTGCGATACGCAAACGTGCGTAACTGAGACCGAGACGAGTGTCCTCGGGGGAGAGGTCCTCGAAGAACTTCTTATCTTGGGTATCCTCATAGTCGAGCTGTAGCCCAAGGTCGGCTGCGACCGGCGCTCCGCTGGTGATTACCAGGTCGAGGTCGGCCCGACTGAGCAAACGAGGTGCGGCGCCGCCTGACCGCATGCGCGAGATCAACTCGAGACGGTCAACCCGCACCGTTGCGGCAGAATCCTCAGCCGCCGCCGGAGCGGTCACAATCACAGCTAGCGCGAGAAGCAACAGCACCAACCGCGTGAGGTGTCTGCTGTAATGATTCGACATTCTTGGCCCTGCCTTGGTTACACGTCCTAGTCCTTACGTATATATATCGTAAAAGGCACGGCTTGACTTAAAGGTACGTATGGATAGAATGAGCAGCACGGATGAGCGATTACTTCGATCCTCAAAATGAAGAGCTGCTGCAGGACTTCTTCACCGAGGCGGGACTGCAGGTAGAAGCGCTTGAAAGTAACATACTTGTCCTCGAGAACGACCCAACCAACCAGGACGCAATCGACGAAATCTTCCGTGCAGCGCACACGCTGAAAGGCGCGGCCGGCACGGTACAGATGACCGAGTTGAGTGAGTTCACGCATCGGGCGGAAGACCTGCTCGACTGCATTCGTTCCGATGAGGTCGCGGTTACCGCCGGTCTCGTGGATACGCTTCTGCAGGCGATAGACGTGATCAAGGCGATGATCGACGCACGCTCGGAAGGGCGTGTGCTGGATCAGGACGTCTCGGAGCTGAGCGCTGCGCTGGCCGCAGCCGGCCGCGCGGCAGAATCCCCGTCTGCCGGCTCCGGCGGGACCGAAGGCGGAAGGGTTGCCGATCGCGCGGGCGGGGACGCAGCCTTCCGCGGTGATGCAGCGGCTGTGGCGGTCAAGCGGATATCGGAATACGATCTGCTTGAGCTACGCGAAGCCGCCGGCGAGGCCGGTCCTGTCATATGTCTGCGGGTGGAGTTCAACGAAGACAACCCGATGAACACCGTCGGCGGTATCCAGGTATACACCGCTTTGCGTAAGCGTGCCGATGTGCTCAAGACCGAGCCTGATTTCGACGCCCTCTACGAGGATGTGTTTCATCCGGTAGTAGAGTATTACGTCGTTTCGAATGAAGACTCTGAGCGCCTTGCGTCTGCGGTTACGATTTCCGATGTCACCACTCAAGTCACGCCCCTGCCGGTCGCGGCCGGCGAGGAGGGAGGTTTGACAACTCTCGTGGGTGAAGCCGGCGCTGCTGAGGCGCAGAGGAGCGGGGCCACGCCGGCTACTGAACTCGCCGATTCCCCGGGGCTGAGCGAACCTGAGGTGGCGCTTGAAGAGCTGGAGATAGCTTCCGAGGAAGGTGCCGAAACGGAAGGGCCCGCCGACGCCGTGCCACGGGCGGAAGCTATCAAGCCTGAGAGCAAGGCCGAGGCTGAGGCGCGACGGAAGGTGTCCGGCTCGGTGTTGCGCGTAGACAGCAAGCGTATCGATGACCTCCTGAACCTCGTCAGCGAGACGGTAATCAATAAGGCGAGCTTCAATCAGTTGTCGAACGGCTTCGGGGAGCTCTTGGCTCAGCTTCAGGAGCGCCGCGAGCAGCATGACGAGCTTGTGAGCGAGCTGTTCGAATCGGTGCCGGACTTTCTGGAGCGAGCCGCGCGGGGGGAGGCAGCCAAGGACTTGCGACGCGAGCTCATCGCCGCCCACGATCGGCTTTCGGGCCTCTTCGATCCGTTCCAGAACGCGTTCAAAAACACCGTGGCGAAGTATCGCAATACAGCGCAGAACCTGGGGCGAATCACCGGTGAGCTTCAGGAAGGGGTTATGCGCATCCGCATGGTACCGATCGCGCAGCTCTTCTCGCGGTTTCCGCGCCTGGTGCGTGACCTTTCGCGTTCGCTCAACAAGGGGATGCGGCTGAAGATCGAAGGGGAGGATACCGAGCTCGACAAATCGGTGATCGAAGATCTCCTCGATCCGTTGATCCACTGCGTTCGCAACGCGCTGGATCACGGCATCGAAACGCCGGAAGAACGACGCGAGAGCGGAAAGCCCGAGGACGCTACCGTTGCACTCAGCGCAAGCAATGAAGGCAATATGATCGTGATCGAGATCGCCGACGATGGGCGCGGGATAGATGTAGAGGCGGTGCGCGCCAAAGCGGTGGAAAGAGGGCTCTTGCATCCAAGCAAAGCGATTAGCGATCTTGACGCCTTCAATCTCATCTTTGCCCCGGGCTTTTCCACGGCCAAGCAGATCACCAATGTGTCCGGGCGCGGCGTGGGGCTTGATGTGGTCAAACGCCAGATAGAGAAGCTCAACGGCGAACTGTCGGTGTGGTCGGTGCGAGGTAAGGGCACGCGTTTCACGATTAAGATTCCGCTTACGCTTGCGATCATACACGGGCTGCTGGTGCGGGTAGGTAAAGAGATGTACGTGATCCCGATCACCTCGGTGATCGAAAGCCACCGCATCAAGCCGGCGGATATCAAGATGCTTGACAACTATGAGGTGTTCAACGTCCGCGAAGATGTTATCTCGCTGCTTCGACTGAACCGCTTGTTCAAAGTGACGACTAATGAGAATCCGGAATACCTGTTCGTCGTGATTGTGGGAAGCGGAGAGAAGAAGATGGGTCTGATCGTAGATTCACTGATTGGCGAGGAAGACGTCGTGATCAAGCCCCTGCGTGACCATTACACCAATGCACCCGGTATTGCCGGTGCCAACATCACCGGCGACGGCACCGTCTCGCTTATCATCGATGTGCCGCAACTCCTTGAGCTGGGACTGCGCCAGGAGATGGAGCAGCGCCGGAAGATGGAGGGACGGATCGCGTGAGTAGCAGAGCCGAAGCGGCGCGCCAAAACCGCCTGCGGGTGCCGCACCGCGGCGGTGGGAACAGGCAGCAGAATGAAGAGCTAGAGACCATCGACTACAAGATGGTTACCTTCTCGCTCGGAGGGAAGGACTACGCGGTTGATATTCTCAAGGTGAAGGAGATTGCGAAGTTCGCCGGCTTTACCTTTGTTCCCAACACGCCTCCGTACGTAGCCGGCGTTTTCAATCTGCGTGGCGAAATAATCTCGATCATCGATCTAAGAATCAAGTTCGGACTGCCGGTGGAGCAACGTCCCGACCGAGAGGCGGAGTGCGGACTCATTCTGCGGCTGAACGACATGATGATCGGGGTAATCGTCGATTCGGTCGACCGGGTGGTCGGCATCAACTCCGCGCGCATCCAACCGCCACATCCGATCTTCGGTGACATCAATATCAAGTATATCAGCGGCGCAGTAGAGAAGAACGATCGGCTATATATCATTCTTGATGTGGAGCGGATCCTGGGACGCGAGTCGGAGCAAACTGAGGCCCCGCGGTCTGAGCGCACGGAAGGCAGAGTCGGAGCGCTTGCCGAGGCAATGGCCGGAAGCGGGCCGGCCCCGGCCGGGGCGAAAAAGGTGCAGCCCGGTGCTGCGGGTGCGGCTGAGATAGAATCCGGTCAGGACCAATACGAGCTTGACCTGAGCTTCATTAAGGAAGCGCTACCGAGCTACGCGCAGTTCTATCCGTCGGCGATCAACGACCACTGGCTTCGCGCGCGGTACGATCAATGGCGGCGCGAGCGAGCAGCAGCAAACCGGGAGGCTCAGTTTGCCTCGCCTGATGAGGCTCACGAGTTTCTCAAGCCGTTTTACTCGCAGGATACCGGACGCTTCTGGTGCCCGGAGCTGATCGAGCTGTTCCGGGCTGTGCTTCCGGAGAGGCTGCGTAATACCGTCACCGTCTGGAATCCCGGCGCGGGAAAAGGCTACGAGAGTTACTCGCTCGCGTGCGTTCTCAAGAAGTCGTATCCCGATTCAACGCTCAAGATCTGGGCGAGCGATAACGACCTTTTGAGCATATCGACCGCCCCTAACCTTGTGTTTCGGAAAGAGGATTTGCCCGACTTCTACCACGACTTCATCGTGGCCGGTACCAACCGGCACAGTTTTGCCGGCATGATCAAGGATTCGATCTTCTTCGAGTATCACGATATCACGCACCCGAATGCGGTCCCGGAGATGGATATCATCGTTGCTCGTGATGTATTGTCATATCTAAGAGCCGAGCAACAGGCCTCGGTGCTACAAGAGTTTTACGATAAACTCCTCGAACATGGGCTTCTGATTCTGGGCGACAACGAAACCGGATTGGACGAGGCACGGTGGCAGCGTGTGGATGGAGCACGGATTACTGCGTTCCGCAAGCGATAGCATGAGCAAAGGAGCAGCACTGCAATGAGGGTAGAGTACATCAATCCCTTCGTGGAAGCCGCCTACGGCATCCTCAAAGAAGTTACCCGCGGAGAAGTGAAACGCGGTGAGCTGTACTTGAAATCAACCTCTATGCCGGTCCTAGGCGTTGCCGCGATTATCGGGCTCGCGGGGGATGTGGAGGGCCGGGTGCTGCTCGATATGACCAAAGACACCGCGGTAAAGGTCGCCTCCGCGATGTTGGACGGCATGGAGGTGGAGCCGATTACACAACTCAACGAGATGGGAAAGGCTTCGATAACCGAGCTTGCTAACATGATTACCGGTCAGGCGGTGACCAAACTGCACAATCTTGGCTTCAAGTTCGATCTGACGCCGCCGGCGATCTTTACCGGCGACAACATGGAGATTGCGGACACCGGTGTTGAGGCGTTGATTGTCCCCATGGAGCTCGAACAAGGGAAGATTGAGATCAACGTTGCTATCCGCGAGCGGAACTAACAGGAGCAAGGGCATGCGGACCAAGCAGGACTTTCCGAGCATAAACGAGCGTTCGGTGAGCGGGGTCAAGGAGGATGGGTCGCCGTACCGGGTGCTGGTTGTGGACGATTCGATGTTCGTGACCAAGCAGATCAGTCAGATTCTCACCTCGGAGGGCTTTGAAATCGTGGCTACGGCGGGGAATGGGCTCGAAGGGGTGGAACGGTACAAGGAGCTTTACCCTAACATCGACGTCGTGACTATGGATATCACCATGCCACAAATGGACGGTGTGACTGCGCTTGAGAAGATTATCGATTTCGACAAGGAAGCCTGCGTGGTAATGATCAGCGCGCTCGGAAAACAAGATCTTGTAAAGAAATCGCTTTTGATCGGAGCCAAGAACTATATCGTCAAGCCGTTGGATCGGAAGAAAGTCCTGGAACGCATTCTCATGTCGCTTCAACAGTAGCGGCACAACGGTCAGCCGAGGGCAGGACAGCTCGGGGTCAGGCCCGTTGGTCCTGTTGTCGCAATAGCTCCGCCACCGGGATCAGGTCGGCGGTGGAGGTAGTGAATCAGTTATACGAGTAACATCTATACGGGCACCATCCGGCTACTTCCCGAGTTGAAAGGCCCTCCGTCACATCGGAGGGCCCTGTTGTTTCGGGTACTTCGAGCATGCGATTCCCGACTTACTTGCCGGACAGTGCTTTGTCGATTTCCTTGACGATCGGTGCTAACTCCATCTCCAGAGTGATCTGTCCTGAGCTCGCGATCCAGTCCTGGAGCTCCTTCTTGACTACCGTCAGATGCTGCTTTCCGCCAACGAGCTCTTTGTTAATTATTTGTGCGCCGGCCTTTCGACAGATTTCCGGGCGCAGGTTCATTGTTGATAATTGTTTACCTGTAAGTGGAATACGTGCGATCATATGAACCTCCTGCGCACACAATATACCACCCGAAAACGTAAATTGCTCATGGACTCGCTCATCATCGCGGCATGTCGTCGCCGAACTATGAATTCGCGCGGAGATGTAATGTCCTACAGAGTGGTGTAATTCCGAGCGGAGGTCAAAGCGAGCCTCCGCCGTCAGCAGTATGCCGTGGTCACCACAACTAAACCGCAAAAGGAGACAGTCACGGTGGCAGAGGACAGTATCGCATTGCTGGAACTGATTGAAAAGAATGGGGACGCGGATCTGTTCAAGGAGCTCGGACAGTATGCGTTACAGCGGCCGATGGAAATGGAGGCGAAGTAGAAGGTGGGCGCTCGACGTCACCAGCGCAACGAGGATCGAATGACTCATTGAAACGGGTGCCGCGACCAACTTAATGACTCGCTGCCTTGTACCGCAGATCAAGAGAAGCGGGTTGACAGGCATGTGAAATCTGGCATAGTATACAGATACAACTACTGCCGTACATACTTGTGCATAAGTGTTTGTGGCATAGATACTTGAGCGGTTAGCTCAGTTGGTTAGAGCACTTGCTTGACATGCAAGGGGTCGGTGGTTCAAATCCACTACCGCTCAATACGCTAAATGATTGCACGGCCGGGAACTATAAACCCGGCCTTTTAACGTGAAGGGTGCTGCCGCTATCGTTCGTGGGAAAACGGGTAGACACCCGGAGGGGTCAACCTGCCCGTCGTCGACCACTGAAGCGATCCTAGCATCTGCGAAGAACCTCATTGATGAGCGTCTGGTGTTGACCGCCTTGCTCCTTAAACCACGCAACGATATCGGCATCCAATCGAATAGCCACCGATTGCTTTTGTCGTACCAGCTCCTCTCGGTAGTACAGTAGTTTGCCGGTCCGCCGGTAGCCGGCTTCGATTATCCTCATTTGGTCATCCCTAATGGTGTATCGATTCATCGCCGCGATAGTGCGGGTGTTGCACCGGACAGATACGCGACGGACCAACTCTGATTGTATCCCCAGACGTTTGAGTTACCACCTGGCGACTGCAGGCGCGTGTGGAAGCTTGTTGGTTCCGGAAATTCTGACCGCATCTTTTCCGAAAAATCTGTCCGGTTGGACGAAACGATAAACTCGGACAGACTCGTTGCAGCTAAAGACAACGAGGGAAAGGATGATATCAATGCT
>PUPD01000250.1 GCA_003552985.1 Spirochaetaceae bacterium | reverse complement strand
CCTCGCGGTCTTCGAGAAAGGGCTCTATGTCGGAGCGAATCGAGTGAGCATCCAGTTTATCCAGGCGCGAGATCAACTCGCCCGGCCAACTCTCGGCATTCGCTGCATTGCCGCTCTGCAGCAGGGCGTTTCGAAGAAGATCCAAATTCGGACTGACCGGTGACCGAATAGACAGATACCATACCAAGTCATACCAATCACGCCCCTTGGTATACGGGCGAGTGAGAAGCGCGTTAATCTTGCCGGCCATGAGCGACGGTAGATCGTGATGACGGACGGCGAACATAACATGGCGCCGGATAATTCGTGTCTCGGTATGTGCTCCGTCCGGTGGGTTCATGTCGATCTCAGCCTTAACCGAGAGCTTGCGACGCGGATTGCTGTCGGCGCTCGCCTCGTACAGGAGACGGGCGGTCCGGACCCAGATCGCCTCCATAGCTCCGCTTGATTTCCGGGAAGTCGTCACCTCGAAGCCCTGTCGGGTCAAATCTCTCTCAATACGCTCGGCAAACCGAGAGATGTTCGGTGTCTCCTCTCCTTCGGCCGAGAAATCTAGATCTTCCGAAAAACGGCGAACCTCGTGAACGAATCGGAGCGCTGTGCCGCCGACGAACGATAACGGCAGAAACGCGCCGGCCGCGTGCATCGACCGTAGAATCATCGCTTGAAGGTATTCACGGATAATGTTCACTCGCCGTCCCGGATCGCGCTCGCCCGCGGCGATCTGAAGCAGATGATCCTTCACGTCTTCTCCTCTCTGAGTAATGCAGCGATGAGCCCCACGGCGTGCTCCACCTTCGGTGATTCGAACTCAGCAGCCATCCGCTCCAATTCCTCGGCCGCCGGCAGCGAATCCGGATCGAGGCGCAGTTCGTCGATACGATCGGCGTTCCACGGCCCCGGGGTCAGGTAGAGATAATCGCAGACCGCCTTGACCGGCGTCGCGATGAATACCTCGATCTCCATAATCCGCTCGGCGCGGTAGCTGTGGAACAGGCGTGGCCGGACGGTGCGGTAACTGAAAGCACCGAACGCGTTGCCGAAGCGGGCGGTTTCCCGAGGCGTCACCGAGGTGAGCAGTGTTGCATACTCGGGGATGACTCCGTGCCACGACATCGCCCACTCCAAACTGATGTACGACGGTTCGTACAGCACGTTCGCGAGTGCCGGAGCATGCACCGGAACCGAGCGATACTGCTCCGACAGGGTGTATAGTCCACGACGTAGCTGCAGCACGGCGCCGGACCGCTTCCAGCGCGAGAGCTGCACCGGCAGCGTACGCTGCTCGTCGGGAAAGAGTGTCTTCAGAGATTGCAGGTCGAACCATGGCAGCTCACGCACCGCCGCATGGAAAACGCTCCACCTCATTGGCGTAGTTTAACAAGCATGTTAATTTTCTACAACACAAGACAGAATCCGTTATTCCGTGTTTAGGCTCCCGTGCGGGGCCGTATGCCGGCGCGTTGGCCGTCCGGCGGCGGGGCCGTCCGGCGGCGAGCGGCGGCTTCGATGGATTGCCGATGGGATCAGTGCGTCGGCTCATGCTCCGAAGAGGCTTTCAGGGAAGGCCAGTTCTGCAAGGGGAACAACCTCAACGCGATCGGACAGCGAGTAGCGACGAGACCCGGGGTAGATAACGGCAATCCGCTCAAGCCCGAGGTCGACTATCGCGGTGCGTATCGACTTGGTGAGTTTAGGGGCGTCGGCTCGCTTGCATTCGACACCGAAGAGCCGGTCACCCCGACGGAGCAACAGATCGATCTCTGCGCCCTGGTGCGTCGCCCAAAACCAGACCTCGTCGAAGCTCTCCCCCGTCAGAACCTGCTCGATAACGAATCCCTCCCACGATGCACCGACCTTGGGGTGTGTCACCAGTTCCGTGTCATCATGAATGCCAAGAAGCTGGTGGAGCAGTCCGGTGTCCCGGATGTAGATCTTAGGCGATTTCACCTGACGCTTGCCGATATTCGCGTACCACGGTTGAAGCTGCCGCACCATGAGCGCGTCGGAGAGCAGATCAAGGTATCGTCGAACGGTGGTAGGCGCAACGCCAAGCGCAGTGGCCGGTTCGGTGGAGTTCCAGATCTGTCCGTGATAATGAGCGAGCATCCTCCAGAAGCGAAGGAGCGCGGTTGCGGGTACTCGCACACCCCATTGCGGAAAGTCGCGCTCGAGCAGAGTCTGGATGAACTGTTTTCTCCAGGAGAAGCTGTCCTCCTCGGTGGACGCCAGCCAAGCTCGCGGAAACCCGCCCCGAAGCCACAGCGGCCCCGCGGCCTCGGGCCCCAATTCGGACAGCACGAGCCCTCCGATCTCGATGCGTTCCATTCGCCCTGCGAGGCTCTCTGAGCTTTGCCGAAGCAGATCCCCCGATGCGCTTCCCAGGACCAGAAATCGGGAACGCTGCTCACGCCGATCGCAGAGCACTCGAAGAACCGGAAAGAGATCGGGGCGTCGCTGTACCTCATCAATCACGATTAAGCCACGAAGCGGCTCCAACGCAGTCTTTGGTTCATCCAACCGAGCCAGGCCGACGGGATCCTCGAGATCGAAATAATTGATCGAATCCTCCCGAACAAGCTCACGTGCAAGGGTAGTCTTGCCCGACTGACGGGGACCGGTAAGCACAACCACCGGACTGCGCGCTGTTGCAGTGCGGATCTGATTCAGAACTGCGTCTCTGGCGATCATCGCCCGCCGTTTTACCATGAAAAACACTCATTAGCTAATCTTATTTCTTGGTAAATACAGCAGCGCGACGAACTGAAAGCGCATTGGGCTGAGGTTAAGCGGCAGGTTCGCCCTGGAGAGACCTTTCGAGGCACCCAATGACATGAGTACTCGCAAGAAATCTACACCCCACCCGGGGAAGACCCCTCCGCGTACCGAGTCGCTTCGCGATAGCATTCGGCGACATCCGGCAGCATGGACTCAATCGATATCACCGCTACTTCATCGGCTTCGCCGAGCGGGCGCGTGGCATCAAGGAGCTGCCGAAGCGCGGCCAGAAACATGAGATCGGTGTTCTCGCTTCGCTGTTCCGCAAACCAGGCTTCAATAACCTGCGCACACAGAAGCGGGAAGCGGCCCCGCCACTCGGCCTTCTCGGCAATGAGGGCGTAGTTCTCGATAAACACCTTTAGCATGCGGTGCCCGTCTTCCGGCTCCCCGGCCTGAGGCGGCGGCCCAGCCCCGGCCTCGCCGAAGAGCTCCCGCTCGGCACACTCGGGGCTGCCGAACGCAAGGTTCAGAAACCCGCTCAGCCGTACGCCGAGCGCACGCAGGATCCGGTTTATACCGATAGCATCAATCTCAGAGCGCAGGTCACTCATCACGACCCCCGTGTTCGGGCGCAGGTTGACTGTATTGTGGCGGCTGCCGCCCATCTCTGCAAGGATATTTTTCGGCAAGCCCTATCTATCGGTCACTTCCTCTGCCCAATCGATGACCCGCAAACCCTCAACGCGTTCAAACTCCCGGCTGTTATTGGTCACCAGGACTAACCCGGCACTCCGGGCGTGGCCTGCGATATGAAGATCATTGACTCCGATTGTCGTACCCTTCCGCTCCAGATCCGCTCGGATGTCACCATAATGGAGCGCTGCATCGGAATCGTATGGAAGCACTTCTATCCGTGAGACGAAGTCCTCGACAGTGCGAAGGTTTCGCTCGGGCACAGAGCTTTTCTCAACACCGTGCATCAGCTCAGCAAATGTTATTGTACTGATACCTATCTGGCCGACATGCTGATTGAAAACGTGGCGGAGGGCCGGCGGACGACGCTTGATCACATAAATCACGATGCTCGTGTCCAGCATGTATTTCAGCATCTAGAGCGATTCCCGATCGCGCTGTTCTTGTGACGCCCGTTCAGCCAAAAAATCGTCGGTTACTCCCTCGTCGGTTCCGTCGAAGAAGTCATCCCACGTTTTGTGGAGGGGAGTTATGATCCGTGCCTCTCCGACTACCCTAACCGCTACGCGCTTCACATTGCTCGGAAACCGTGCATCGGCCGGCAGGCGTACCGCTTGAGTGCGATTATTGTCAAATACAGATCCGATTCGCATAATGCCCTCCGCATCGCATTGCTATATACATTGTATATATGGCACCAGGTTTCGACAACCCATTTCTCGAGGGGAGTCCTGACCCGTGCCGACGATCTGGTAGCAAGCTGGTACGGGCGCTGGGCTGGACGACGCGCGTTCAAGGGAGGCAAGGCCGCTCTCGTTCGGCTTTCTGCAGGTTGGTGTTGCCCTCGTCTTGCGGATCAAGATGAGTTCTCCTATGATCAGCACGCAGATTGCCTACGGAATGCTGCGAAGCTTGTGGCGCGAGAGGTATCAGCTTTGAAGGCCACGGGGAGCGCCCGGAACACGTTTTTCGATCTCGGCATCATTTCGGTTAGTCATGGATTCAGTGACGGGTTCAACGGCTTGCTGGCCCCGGTATTAGCTCTCATCGTACTTGAGTTCGGGTTATCGGAGTTTGAGGCGGGACTGCTGCTCAGTCTGCCCGGAGTTGCAACGTTTCTGCTGATACTTCCTGTTTCGCTCATCGCCGACCTCAAACGAAACCGGATAGAACTCTTCGTTGCCGGGCTTGCGCTCGCGTCGGGGGCATTT
>PUPD01000241.1 GCA_003552985.1 Spirochaetaceae bacterium | reverse complement strand
TCGTGGACGGCATCAGGCGCCTCCTGCAGCAAACGCGGCAGATGCTCGCCCACCAGATTGCGTTGCAGCGTCTGCCAGGGATCGAACACGGTGTCGATGAAATAGGCGCGCCCTTCGAGCTTGGCCGCGATAATCTCAAGCGCTGTGAGTTGCTTGCTCCAATCGCTCTTTGCGATCGTTATCGGTGCAATCCGCTTCAGATCCTCGCGTGAGGCGACCTCGCTCAAACCGTCCGGCATCGGGTGAAAGTAGTCATTCATGACTTTCAGGTAGTCGAGGTCGTAGTAACTGAAAAAGGCGAGCGATGCCTCGGCGTGGCGCTCACCGCGCTCGTGTTGCAGGCCGAAGTGATACCAGAACGAAATTGGGGGACGATCAGACTCCCGTCCCTCGAGCGCTGCTTCTACCCGTTCAATCTTGGTCATCTGCCGTACCTCCGTTTTGACACGCCGGAACTGTATGGTGCGCTGCCGCGGGCTGTCAAGCGAACCGCACCGGCCGGTCGCCCTGACCGGCTTCAGCTCCTCCTTTTTTACTTGATCAAAACAGGCGGATTTGGCACACTTGCCGATACTTAATTAGCCCAATTTAGAAAAAAAGAATGCAATGAAGGTACTGCATACCCATATACCGCGGCTGCTCGTTCTTGCGGCGGTCACGGTAATCACAGTGATCGCGGTCTCCGCCGCGTTCGGCGTGACGCGTGCGTTCCAGACTTCCCGTGTGTCCCCGGTGCTCTCGGTCTGGAGCAGTGTGCGCGTCGCCGGCATTCCCGCCCTCATCGGCGGCGGCCGTTTTTGGGCACCGCACCCCGGCGTTTCCGGAGCTCGCGGCTGTGCTGTTCGGTACGCGCCGTCACCAAGAGCGTGCTGCTGCTCGACGATCCGACCGCGGGCATGAACCCGACCGAGACCGAGGAGCTTGTCGGGCTGCTTTAGACCTTGCACCACCGTAGACCTGAACTTGTGATTCTGGTCGTGGAGCACAAGATGAACGTGGTGCGCACCCTGGACGACCGCGCGGTCGTCATGGACCATGGTAGCACAATTGCCGAAGGGCCGCCGCGGGAGGTCCTTCAGAACGACGTCGTGATCGAAGCCTATCTCGGACGCCGCGCGTTCCAATCAGAAGCTGCGCAGGAGGCGATTGCGGCTCTCGAGAGCAGCGGCGAAATCCGTCTCGACGGCGAGCGCGTCGACGGCTGCGAGCCTCGCGGAATCATAGGCCGGGGGCTCGCCTCGATTCCGGAAAGCCGTCGAGTGTTTCCGCGCATGAGCGCTTTCGAGCTCATTCAGATTGGGGGGGCCTACGTGCGCTCCGGGCGGGAATCGAGGAGCTGCTTGAGTTGTTTCCTCGCCTGCGCGAACGCCTGACGCAAACCGCCGGAACCCTTTCCGGAGGCGAGCAGCAGTTGCTTGCGATGGCGCGCGCGATGCTTCGCAAACCGCGCCTGCTGTGTATCGATGAGCCCTCGAGCTCGCCGACCGTGCTTACGTTCTCCTGAGCGGCGCGGAGGTGCTCAGCGGCGCTGCACCACGGCTGCAGGACACCCCCGAAGTCCGCAAAGTCTATCTCGGCGGTTGAGCCGACGCAGCCGGCCGCCGCACGCTACCCGGCAACGGCCGCCACACCGAACGGCACTCACCAACACGGTGCGGGGCAGTTCCTACCATCCACGCTCCCGGACGATCTCGACCAGGTCTCGGGTTTCAGTCTCGAGGCTCTTGCCTTCAGCGCGATAGAAGAGATCGGCGGAGCGGTAGTACTTTTCTCGGTGGGTTTCCCAGAGCATGCGCAGATCGGCAGCGAGATCCGTACCCGGGTTTACGCGTGGCCGATCGGCGGTCTGCACTCGTCTGACGAGCTCATCGAGCGAAACTTCGAGCAGAATCACGCGACCGGAACCTGCAATCGCGTCCAGATTCCACCGATACCGAACCGTGCCTCCTCCGAGACAGATAACCGCCTGTGAGCGCCGCGCAAACTCTTTGCATAGCTCATACTCGAGCTCGCGGAACGCGAGCCAGCCCTGTTCGGCGACCAATCGGTGAAACGAATACCCTAGGCGAGCATCCATCACCTCGTCCAGATCGAGGACCTCGCGCTGCAAAACCTGCGATACGCGGCGCCCCAGCGTCGTTTTCCCGGAACCGATCAGGCCGGCAAAATAGAGATTATCGCCCATACATCCTGTCCTCTACGCGACGGTTCGGTATACCATATTCGGCCTGACTTAGAAACGGGGTGAAAAAGGGTTGACATGCTCTACCCCCCTACCGTATATTACGGTCATGATGGATCCAAAACAGAAAACCGACGTAGAGAATCGTCTCAGTCGGATAGAAGGCCAGGTTCGCGGCATTCGCCGCATGGTTGAAGAAGACCGCTACTGTATGGATATTCTAGCCCAGACGCGGTCGATCGCCGCGGCGCTCCGAAAGGTGGAGAATCTCGTAATGGAGAGCCATCTCAACACCTGCGTCGCCGAGGCGATGCGCAGCCAAGATGACCGCGAGCAGGACGAGAAAGTGAAGGAGATCATGACCGTGATCGCCGACATGCGCAAGAACGGCTGATGATGAAAAGGAGCCTTTTATGAGTGATAAGGCAAGAGCTGCTGCTTCCACCGCGCTGGTGAAGAAGACGTACAGGATAGATGGTATGAGCTGCGCTTCGTGCGCGGTCTCGATTGAAAGCATGCTCGGCGCCACCGAAGGTGTCGAGTCCGCGACGGTGAACTTCGCGAACGAAAAGCTCGTGGTTGAATATGATGCCGCGCAGCTGAACGACGACGATATCGTCGCGATCGTACGGCAGACGGGCTACGACGCTGCACCGGCAGCCGAATCCGGCGGGGCCTCGGGCAAGGTGACGCTTGGTGTCAAAGGGATGAGCTGCGCCTCCTGCTCGGCATCGGTTGAAAGCATGCTCAACGCCACCGACGGGGTGTCGAGCGCTGTCGTCAACTTCGCCGCCGAACGGGTTACCGTCGAGTACGATCCCTCCCGGGTCAAGCTACCGCACCTCAAGCGCGTTGTCGCCGATATCGGCTACGAGCTTATCGAGCTCGATGATGACGACGACGGGAGTCAGGCTGAAGAGGCGAAAGTGAACGCGGCCTGGAGACGGCTGATCGTCTCAGCCGGACTCGCCGCAACGGTGATGATCGTGATGATGGTGCACATGTTCATCACCCCGGTGCCGGGCTATCTCGGCATCGTCGCGCTTCTCGGTGCCCCGGTAGTGTTCGGCACCGGGCGACATGTCCACCGTGCCGCATTCAAGGCCATGAAGGCCGGGCGGCCAAACATGGACGTGCTCGTCTCGCTCGGGTCGCTACCGCCGTTTGTGATCGGTCTCGGCGGGTTCTTCTTCCCGATTCAAACCTTTATCGAGATGGCGACTACCATCATGACCTTCCATCTGATCGGCAAATACCTGGAGGTGCGTGCTAAAGGGCGTGCGTCTCAGGCTATTCGCAAGCTGGTGCAGATGGGGGCCAAGACCGCGAATGTCATTGTCAACGACGAAGAGATCGAGGTGGACGTCAAGGAGCTTCAGGTCGGCGATATCATGATCGTTCGTCCGGGTGAGAAGATCCCCACCGACGGTATGGTCGTCTCGGGTGGCAGTCTTGTCGACGAGAGCATGGCAACCGGAGAACCGGTGCCGGTCGAGAAGTCTGAGAATGACGAGGTAATCGGGGCCACAGTCAATAGGCAGGGCCTTTTGCGCGTCCGCGTCACCAAGGTAGGCAAAGACACCTTCCTGTCACAGGTGATCAAGATGGTTGAGGAGTGCCAGGGCTCCAAAGTGCCGATCCAGGAGTTCGCCGATCGCGTCACCGGCTATTTCGTACCGGTTATCCTCGGCCTTACCGCGCTGACCTTCATATCGTTCAACGTCTTCCCTGAGTTCCATCGCGAGATTCTGGTTTGGGGAGCGGAGTTTTTGCCGTGGGTTAACCCGGATCTGACGCCGCTGACGCTGGCCTTCGTGACCGCCACTGCGGTACTCGTCATCGCCTGCCCCTGCGCGTTGGGGTTAGGAACTCCGACCGCCCTGATGGTTGGAAGCGGTATCGGGGCCGAGAAAGGCATTTTGATCCGGAACGGTGAAGCCGTTCAAACACTCAAAGACGTCGCCGTGGTTGCATTCGACAAAACCGGGACGATTACCGCCGGTAAGCCGGCAGTGACCGATATCACGGTCATTGAAGACGCCGGCGCCTCGGCCCAAGGCAACGGTAACGGCTTCAACCCTGAGCGGCGCGTATTGCAGTACGCAGCTTCAATCGAGAATGCCTCCGAACACCCTCTCGCACAGGCCGTGGTTGAATCCGCCGCCGAACGCGGGATTAAGCCGAGCGAAGTAAGCGAGTTCGAAGCGGTGACCGGCAAAGGCGTCCGCGGCACGGTCGACGGCACTGAGGTTCTGGTTGGAAGCCGGGCCTTGCTCGAAGCTGCCGGCATACCGACCGCGGCGTACGAAGATCAACTCCGTGCCTTCGAGGATCAGGCCAAGACCGCGATGCTGATAGCAACGGGCGGTCGGCCGCTCGGTATCATCGCGGTCGCCGACCCCATTAAGGAAGACTCGGCGCAGGCGGTCGCTGAGCTCGAACGCCAGGGAATCCGTACGGCCATGATCACCGGCGACAATGAGCGTACCGCGAATGCGATCGCGCGCACCGTCGGGATCACGCGCGTGATCTCCGGCGTGCTGCCTGACGGCAAGGTCGACGAGGTGCGCCGGCTTCAGGATGAGTACGGCCTGGTCGCGATGGTCGGCGACGGAATCAACGACGCACCGGCTCTGAAGCAGGCGAATATCGGAGTTGCCATCGGCACCGGAACCGACATCGCGATCGAAGCTGCCGACGTTACGCTCGTACGCGGCGAGCTCTCGGCGCTGGTCACCGCGGTCAATCTCTCGCGTGCGACGTTCCGTAAGATCAAGGAGAACTACTTCTGGGCCTGGTTCTACAATGCGGTAGCCGTACCGGTGGCGATGTTCGGCCTGCTACACCCCATGATCGGTGCGGCTGCAATGAGCATCAGCTCGCTCAACGTGGTTTATAACAGCCTGAGACTGAAACGCGTGCCGATTGAGCCGGGCTACATGCGTGGACGTGCGTCCGCCTCACCCGCCGCCCCGGCCACAGAAAACGCAACAACCAACGCAACAACCATTACACTTACCAAGGAGGAGGATGTCATGGCAACCGAGACGAAAACGTTGAACATAAAGGGCATGGCGTGCCAGGGCTGTGTAGCGAGCGTGCAGGCCGCACTGTCACAGCTCGACGGAGTGAACGAAGCGACGGTCTCGCTTGAGACCAGCTCGGCCGAGGTGCAGTTCGATTCCGGAAAGCTCGGGCAGCAGGAGTTGGCAAACGCCGTTGCGCAAGTGGGCTACGAGGTGGTGAGCTAGGCCTGTAAAGTAATGAATAGTTCTGCCGCCGGGCGTAGCAGCTCTAACAGCCGCTGCCCCGCGGCAGCGCCTGCTCCGGAGTGGGGCAGACGTGTTGCCGTGGGTCGACGGTCAGGCGTGCACCGCCGGCTCATGATCTACCATGGTACGCGCCGCGTTCGAGTTCTTGACGCCGAGCGACTCGTAAATGCGCCGCGTGGCGTTGGACTTGTTCAAGGTATAGAAGTGGATGCCGTCAACCCCGTTGTCCAGCAGGTCTAGCACCTGCTCGGTCGCCCAGTGGATTCCGACGTTCTTCACGTTGGCATCGTCGGATACGCGGTCGATAGCCTTCAGGAGCTTGGCCGGAAACCTCGACCCGGCGGCAAGATCGGCCATCTTGAGCATGCCCTTGCGTGAGGTTATCGGCATGATCCCGGCAACGATCGGCACGCCGATACCCGCATGACGAGCGCGCTCCACGAAGTCGTAGAAGTCCCGGTTGTCAAAGAACATCTGCGTGCAGATGTAGTCCGCGCCCGCATCCACCTTCGCCTTAAGATGCTCCATCTCTTGCAGCCGATTGGGCGCCAGCGGGTGCCCTTCGGGAAACCCGGCAACGCCGACACCAAGCTGCGGGAAATGCCGCTTGATATACTCAACTAGCTCGCCGGCAAAAGTGAACCCGTCCGGTACGGGCGTGAACTCGCGCGCGCTCAAGCCTCCCGGCGGGTCCCCTCGCAATGCCATAATATTCTCGATACCACCGGCCACGCAGGAGGCCAGAATCTCGTGCGTCTGCTCACGCGTAGCGTCCACGCAGGTAAGATGGGAGATGACCGTAAGGGAAGTCTCCCGCTGCAACCTGGTGACCAGGTCGTGCGTGCGGTCCTTTGTCGATCCCCCGGCCCCGTAGGTTACGCTGACGGCATCAGCTTCGAGCGGCTCGAGTTCGCGGATGGTGTTAAACAACGCCCTCTCCGAGTCCTCCGTCTTGGGCGGAAAGAACTCGAAGCTGAAAACTGGCTGTTTGTGCTCGAATAGCTCTCTGATATGCATAGCACTTCTCCATGACCGAAACGGCCGGCACGCGCGCTAAAACTACGCGCGCTTGCGAAACACGAAAATGCCCCACGCGAGGTGGCCGTTGCGGCCTCCGGAAACCCAGTGCTTCAGCCCGGTCTTCATGCGTTCAAGATAATCACGACTGACCACTTTCGACAGTTCGGGATCCCGAGCCACAGTTTCATCATGCACCCGTTGGTAATGATTTGCAAGCTGCTCGGTATGGTCCTCGAAACGCACCTCGTCGAATCCGAGCTTGACGAGCTCCTCGCGATAGAAGCCCGGCGATGCCAGATCCTCCAGCTGTAGACGCGCCAGTATCGGACCCAGCACGTCGGTCGGACAATCGTCGGCCCGCATCGGGTCGGTAAACACCATCTGACCGCCCGGCTTGAGCACCCGCGCAGCCTCCTTCAGCACCAGCTCGCGCTGCCCGCTGTGCAGAAAGGCGTCCTGTGACCAGATGACGTCGAACGTGTTGTCTTCGTAAGGCACGTCCTCAAAGCTGGCGTCAACGACTTCGATGCGGTCATTCAGGCCGGCTTCGCGATTCTTCTGTCGGTCACGGTCGTTCTCAACCTCACTGAGGTTGAGCGCCACCACCGAGCACCCGTAGGTAAAAGCTAAGTAGCGCGCGGCCCCGCCGTATCCGGCACCCAGATCAAGGATCTTTGAATCGGCATTGAGGTCGGCGAACTCGGCCATCCGTTGAACCGTGCGTCGGCTCGCGTCGGCGATCGCGTCATGCTCGGAGCGGTACAGACCGATGTGGATATCCTCGCCGCCCCAGATCGTGAAATAGAAATTGTCCGCGTCGTTGGAATTATAGTAACTCTGAGCTGTTGCGGTTGCCGCTTCGTTATAAGTCTTAGCCATGGTATTCCTCCTTGTCGTCCGCGAGATACTCCTTGCTGGCGACATGGATGAAGAAGTCCGGGTCATCAACGCGATAGGTTTCTTTGAAGTCGCCGTAGGTGTCGATGCGCTGGAATCCCACTTCCGTCATTAATCGTCGAACATAGTCTTTGCGCAACGGGTACATATTCAAGTAATACGTTGACTTGTCCGGAAACGAGTACTTGAAGCGTGCAAGACCTTCGTCGACATAATCCGGTTCTGCGGATACGTTCTCTCCGCAGTAATAGTAGGTGTGCTTCGACGAAAACCCGTTGTCCAGAATCGAATCGTAATTGCGCTGGTCGAGAATCAGGATCCCGTCGTGTTTCAGCAGCGCGTAGAACTCAGCGAGGGCCTTGCGGCGGTCTCGTTCGTCGAAGAGATGCGTGAAGCTGTTTCCCAGGCAGACGATCGCGTCGTAGGAGTCCTTGATGTCCTTGTTGGCCCAGCGCCAGTCGGCTTGTACCGTGCGAATCAAATGCCCGCGACGCCGCCCATTCTCGAACGCCTTCGCCAGCATCTCCGGGCTGCCGTCGGCGCTGGTGACGTCGAACCCAGCCTCGATCAGTCGAATTGAGTGAAACCCAGTACCGGTAGCTACGTCGAGTACGCGCTCGGCGCCATGATCGGTAAGGACGCGCAGAAAGAAGTCACCTTCACTCTGCGCGCGCGCACCCCAGTCGATCAGGTCGTCCCATTTATCGACAAACCCCTCGATGTACTCCTGCTGGTAATGGTCGCTTTCGCGCACGTCTATGGGGTTACTGCCAAAATCCTGTTCCTGCTTGGTCGGTGTGGTCGACATTGGCTTTTTTCCTCCTCGCCCTAATAGCGATAGTGTTCGGGCTTGAACGGACCGGTACGATCCACCCCGATATACTCAGCCTGTTCTTCGGACAAAGTGGTCAACCGTGCGCCGATCTTCTCCAGGTGCAGCCGCGCCACCTCTTCATCAAGCTCCTTCGGCAGGCGATATACACCGGCGGCACGATCGTTCTCCTTGAGATCGATCTGTGCGAGCGTCTGGTTGGCGAAGCTGTTGGACATCACAAAGCTGGGGTGTCCGGTTGCGCAACCGAGGTTCACCAAGCGTCCCTCCGCGAGCAGGAAGACCCGATGACCGTCGGGAAAGGTATACTGGTCCACCTGGGGCTTGATGTTCTCTTTCTTGACCCCGGGATAGTTCTCGAGCTCATCGACCTGGATCTCGTTGTCGAAGTGCCCGATGTTACAGACGATCGCCTGGTCCTTCATCCGCGCCATATGCTCGGCGGTTATGACGTTCTTATTGCCGGTCGCGGTCACGTAGATGTCGGCCACCGGCAGTGCATCCTCCATCGTTACGACGCTGTAGCCGGCCATCGTCGCCTGCAACGCACAGATCGGATCGATTTCCGTTATCAGAACGCGAGCTTTGAGCGCCGCCAGCGCCTCGGCCGAGCCTTTACCGACATCTCCAAAGCCGGCCACCACCGCGGTCTTGCCCGCGATCATCACGTCGGTGGCACGCTTGATCCCGTCCACCAGACTTTCGCGACAACCGTAGATGTTGTCGAACTTGCTTTTCGTCACCGAGTCGTTCACGTTAATCGCCGGGAACAACAGCTCGCCGCTCTCCTGCATCTGATACAGGCGATGCACGCCGGTTGTCGTCTCTTCGCTCACGCCGCGAATATGGGGCACTACCGCGTGCCAGAAGCGCGGATTCTCTTTCTGAATGTCTTTTAATAGCGCGTTCACGATCTGCAGCTCGCGGTTCGTGGTGGGCTCATCGAGTATCGCCGGATCGTCTTCGGCCTGATATCCGCGATGAACCAGCAACGTCGCATCACCGCCGTCATCCACGATCTGATGCGGTCCGGAGCCGTCGGGCCAGGTTAGCGCTTGCTTGGTACACCACCAGTACTCCTCAAGCGTCTCGCCCTTCCAGGCGAACACCGGAA
Organism: Spirochaetaceae bacterium; assembly: GCA_003552985.1. Classification (GTDB taxonomy): domain Bacteria; phylum Spirochaetota; class Spirochaetia; order DSM-27196; family SLAA01; genus B1Sed10-166. The sequence goes on along the minus strand of PUPD01000241.1, from coordinate 9,408 downwards.
CCCCATTCGGGTTTTCGGGGGCACCCCCGTTCTCAGGCCTGCCGACCACCGCCGCCGCAGCCGCATGATCCTGCGTCGAGAAGATGTTGCAGCTTGCCCAGCGCACGTCGGCACCCAGATCCACCAGTGTTTCGATCAACACCGCGGTCTGAATCGTCATATGGAGACTTCCGGTGATACGGACACCGGCAAGCGGCTTCTCCTCGGCATACTTCTCGCGGGTCGCGATTAGTCCGGGCATTTCCTTTTCAGCGATCTCGATTTCCTTCCGGCCCCAGTCGGCCAGCGTCAGGTCTTTTACTTTATGTTCCAGTTTCTTGTTAGTCTTTACTGCTGTGCTCATACACTCTCCTTATTGCTTGCTTCATTGATCTCGCGCCAGACTCCCTGTTCAACGCCGCTGCGAAGCTCTCGCGCGCCCTCCTCATCGAACTGCGCACCGATGCGCTTAACGATCTGCGCCGCTACATAGGCGGCGATCCGAGCGGAATCGGCCAGGGAGTGGTCCTGTACCATTCCGTACAGGAATCCGGCCGAGTAATTGTCACCGGCACCGTTGCTGTCGACGGTATCCACGGGGTAAGTTCCTATCTCGATGCAATCACCTTCCGAGGATGCAATGAACGATCCCTGCGCGCCGTTCTTAACCGCTGCTATTCTGCAGCGCTTGGCGAGATCAACTGCGGCACGGCGCGGGTCGTCATGCCCTAGCAGCAGATGGGCCTCGTCGCGATTGGCAAGCACCACATCGACTTTGCCGGACAACAACGCAAGGAAGTCGTCACGATGGCGGTCGACCGCAAACGGGTCGGCAACATCGAACACCACTGTGGTGCCCGCGGCGCGCGCGGACTCAATCGCCGCGTTCAGAGCGGCCTTCTGCGGAGCGGTATCCCACATATAGCCGGTAAAATAAAAGTACTCGGCCACGCGAACACTGTCGTGCTCCACGTTCTCGGCCGAGAACTCCTGACAAACACCCAGACGGGTGCTCATCGTACGTTCGTAGTCCGGCGTTACCAGGACGATACAGCTGCCGGTGCTGCCTGGATGTACGGCGAGGTGAGAAACAACGCCCTCGTCCTTCAGGCGATCGTTATAGATCTCGCCGAGCTCGTCGTCTCCGATCATCCCCGCGAGAGCGCTCCGAACGCCGAGCGCCGCAAGTGTTATCATGGTGTTCGGACACGCCCCCCCACAGGAATAGGTCTTCTCTCGATCATCAATGCGAGCAAGGATTTCGTTCCCACGCGCTGTATCAATCAGCTGCATCGTTCCCTTGTTCAATCCGAGCTCGTCTAGTTCGCTGTCCTCGGCCTGCGCCGTGACGTCAATGAGCGGATTACCGATGCCGTATACCGCTACTTTCTCGCCCATGCAATCTCCTCCAGGGCCAACGGTTTGGTTTCTAAGATCTGCGCGATCTCATCAACCTTGTCTGTTCGCTCCCAGGTGAAGGTTGGCGTACTGCGACCGAAGTGTCCATAGGTCGCGGTCTCTCGAAAAATCGGGCGCTTCAGCTGCAGCGTCTCGACGATCCCGGCCGGCTTCAGATCGAAAACCTTCCGCACTGCTTCGACGATCTTGGCCTCGGGAATCGTTGAGGTACCGAAGGTATCTACTCGCACCGAAACTGGGAACGGTACGCCGATTGCGTACGCAAGGGCAACCTCAGCGCGCGGCGCGACACCGGCGGCAACGAGGTTCTTGGCGACGTAACGGGCCATATAAGCTGCCGAGCGGTCCACTTTACTCGAGTCCTTGCCCGAAAAGGCGCCGCCACCGTGCCGACCCATGCCGCCGTAGGTGTCGACGATGATCTTGCGCCCGGTCAATCCGCTGTCACCGTGCGGACCACCGACCACGAACCGTCCGGTCGGATTGACGTAGTACCTCGTCTTCTCGTCGAGCAAGCCCGTGCGATCAAGTACGGGGGCAATAATCTGATCGATAACGGTGCGCTCGATCTCCTCGTAGGATACATCCTCGTCGTGCTGATGACTGACGACCACGCTATCGATGCGCTTCGGGCGGTGATTTTCGTACTCGATCGTGACCTGGCTTTTGGAGTCCGGGCGCAGCCACGGAATCGAGCCGTTCTTGCGGATCTTTGACGCATGCTGGAGAATCTGGTGCGCCAGCATGATCGGCGCCGGCATCAGCTCAGGGGTTTCGGTGGCCGCGTAACCGAACATCATGCCCTGATCGCCGGCACCCTGCTCCTCATACAAGCCTTCACCGTTGCTCACTCCCTGCGAGATGTCGGGGCTCTGCGCGTGCAGCGTGTTCATGACGCTCATGCTGTCGGCGTCGAGCCCGTACGCGGGGTCGGTATATCCGATATCGCGCGCCACTTCACGCGCAATCTCCTGAATGTCGAGGTTCGCCTCGGTGGTGATCTCCCCACCTACCATGACCATCCCGGTCGTTGTGAACGTTTCGCATGCCACGCGTGAGTTAGGATCTTCCGCCAGGCAGGCGTCCAGCACCGCATCCGATACCTGATCAGCCAGCTTATCTGGGTGGCCTTCACTTACCGACTCAGATGTAAATAGATAATTGTTCGTACTTGCCATATCGATACTCCTTTGAAGCTAATCGTGTCTAATCCAAACGTCCTTACAAAAATATTTTGTGCTCCAATCATTCCAGCATAAACTATCACAGGGAGGTGCCATTGCGTCAAGAGGGCGCACAGAAATAATGAGGCAATCGAAACACTTTTTCGCCTGCAATTATCCGCCTTGTTGACATGTAGAGCGGCTGAGGTGTACAACTGGTGTGTATCACGAGGTGAAATACTAACGATGTGTTCGCGTGCCGCCTCTTTACTAGACAGCAAGCCTTGTGACGAAGGAAGTGGCAATGTGGCCGGGCGATGGTAAAAGGTAGTAACGATACGGATCAGCAGCTGGTGGAGCCGGTCTTCATCCACATCACCAAGCGGCTGAGACAGATTGCGCACGCGATCAACAAACACTCCAAATATCTCCAGGAAAAGTACCATATCACGGTCCCGCAGATCATTTGCCTGCGCGAGATCTATGAGCACGGGCCGATATCGTTCAGCGCGCTTACCAAGATCGTGGCGCTGAACAACAGCACCGTCACCGGCATCGTCGATCGCCTCGAGCGGCAGGGATTGGTGCAGCGCACACGCACCAGTGCGGACCGCCGTCAGATTCACATCGTGATCACCGAAAAAGGGGTGGAGTTTCTCCAGAACACCCCGCCGCCGGTCAGCGACCGCTTGATAGACGGGCTCAAGCAGTACAGCGACGAGGAGATCAATCGTATCATCTGGGCGATCGACCAGGTGGCTCTGCTGCTCGACGGCGAACAACAACGTTGACGTTGAGCGCGCGCCTCGTGCGCGGCGGTGCAGCGTGTGCACGCAGCGCGCTGTAGTCACGCCCGGCAGGCGCACCACTCCTCGGCTCGTGTTCACGGGGCGTGTTCACCGAGGCGGGTTCAACAGAAGTCGCGACTCCTGGGCATTATTTCCGAGTACGGCCGAGAGGCAGGCGCAGTCGGCGGCTCAAAACAGCGTTCCACGAGAATATGCACGACGCCATCCTGCGACTGCAGCCGCCCTTCAACCGCGAAGAACGCGTGGGTCAGGATGAGCGTTTTGTACTCCCGAAACACCGGCTTGCGAAATATGAGATTCACGAACCCGTACTCGTCCTCCATCGTGATAAAGACCGTATCGCCGGCGGTAGCTGGTTGCTGACGGCAGATCACCATCCCGGCATAGCGCACGCGCCTCTGTTTTGTCTGTGACCGTATGCGCTGCGAATCGGGAAAGCCGGCCTCCTGCAACACCTGCCGGTACTGCTCGATAGGATGTCCGCCGGTACTGTGTCCGGTGCTGCTGTAGTCCCAACCGATCTCCTCGAATCGCGATAACCGTTCGAACAACGGTTGTTCCGGTTCGTATGCGAGCAGCGTGGCGGTCACTGCGTCCCGCGCGCTCACTCGCTGCCCCGGTACGCCGAACGGGACCGAGGTTTCTGCACGTGGCGCCGCAGCGGGACTGCGCTCATCATAGCTGCGCCACAACGCTTCCCGCCGCCCGAGCCGGAACCGTGAAAACGCCCCGGCTTCGGCCAATGCGGTCCGTGCATCCGCCGACAATCCGGCGTATTCGAGAAAGGTATCGAGATCGGGAAGCCCACCGGCCGCATCACGGGCTCGAGCACACCGCGCTCGAGCGTTGCGCAGCGCCTGCAGGTCGGCGTCGCCGAGCCCCTTCACATAACGCAGGCCGATCCGCACCGCAAACGCCGCGTCGGGGTCGATGCGGCTCGGAACACAGCCTTCAAGCGCACAATCCCACTCGCTCATCCACGCGCACACCGGGCGCACCTCAACCCCGCGACGGCGCGCATCCTCTATAATAGTAGACGGATGATAGAACCCCATCGGATAGGCGTTCAGCAGCGCGCAGACAAATACCGCGGGGTAGTGGCATCGAAGATACGCAGTGCAGTAGGCGATCAGAGCAAAACTTGCGGCATGGCTTTCCGGAAACCCGTATTCTCCGAATCCCCGAATCTGTTCGAATACCTGCTCGGCAAACTGCCACGCAATTCCTTTTGAGACCATACGGTCCACAAAGCGGTCGTGATGTCGCTCGATCCGCCCCTGGTGTCGCCATGCGGCCATGTCACGTCGGAGTTGATCAGCCTCTCCCGGCGTGTAGTCGGCGGCAGTTACGGCAAGCTTCATCACCTGCTCCTGAAAGATCGGCACACCGAGTGTTTTCTCCAAAACCGGGCGTAGGCTCTCGTGTGGATAGACTACCGGCTCCTCGCCGCGCCGGCGGCGCAAATAAGGGTGCACCATGCCGCCCGTGATCGGCCCCGGACGCACGATACTGATCTCGATCACCAAATCATAGAACCGCTGCGGACGCAGCCTCGGAAGCATTGCCATCTGTGCACGGCTTTCCAGCTGGAATACCCCGACCGTGTCGGCGTGGTGCAGCATCTTGAAGACCTCCCGATCGTCCACCGGGATCTGTGCCATCGTGAGCCGGTGCCCGAGGTGACGGCCGATGAGCTCAAAGCCGTAACGAAGCTGCGAAAGTGCTCCGAGCCCGAGCAAGTCAACCTTAAACAGCCCGAGCGTATCGACATCGTCCTTGTCCCACTGTATGACCGTCCGCTCCGGCATCGTGGCGTTCTCGATGGGAACGAGCGTGTTCACGGGGTCTGCACCCAGCAGAAACCCGCCGGGATGTATCGAAAGGTGCCGCGGCACATGCTGTAACTCCACCGCAAGCTCGGATAGATGCCGGAACACCGGCTGCTCAGTGCTACACCCTGCCTGCTCGAGCGCTCCCTCAATGGATTCAGCCCGATAGCCGAGGAACTGCACGATCCGCTCAATCGTCGCAGCTTCAATGCCGAGCACCCTCCCGAGATCGCGAACAGCCGACTTCGGGCGATAGCGGATAAGATTGGCGACCATCGCCGCGTGATCGCGCCCGTAGCGGGAGTACACGTGTTGAATCACCTCTTCGCGACGGTGGTGCTCGATATCGAGATCGATATCAGGGGGCTCGGCGCGCTCGCGCGAGAGGAACCGTTCGAACAGCAGCTGCATCCGCACCGGGTCTACAGCGGTAATCCCAAGACAGTAACACACCGCCGAGTTCGCCGCCGAGCCCCGGCCCTGGCAGAGAATCCCCTGTGAGTTGCAGAAGCGGACGATCTCCCACATCGTGAGAAAGTAGCCGGGGTAGTCGAGCTCCTCGATGATCGTAAGCTCGCGGCGCAGCTGTGCTCGAACATCTGCCGGAACCCCGGAACGGTAACGCTTGCGGGCCCCGCGGTACGCAAGCTCAGCGAGCCATTCAGCACTGGTGTAGCCGTTCGGCAGACGTTCCGAGGGATAGCGGTAGCGCAACTCTCCCAGGCCGAACCGGGCTCTCTCGGCGAGCTCCGTGGTGGCCGCAAGCGCTTCCGGTTCATGCCGATACCGCGTGGCCGCTTCGGCTGCGCTCAACAGCACATGCTCGGCGTTCGGCCGCAGCGCCTCGCCGGCTTCCGCAAGCCGCATGTTAAACCGAATCGCGGTGACCGCATCCTGCAATCGCCGCCTTCTGCGCTCGTGATACAGCACCTCGGGCGCAACGCACGCTGCTATGCCGAGGCGAGCCGCCAGGTCCAGCCGTACGGCACAGCGCTCCTCGTCATGCGGAAGCCGATAGCGGGCGATCCCGAGGTACAACCGGTCGCCAAACGCCTCATGCAGATGCTTCACCCGCTCGGCCTCATCGGCGGCGAGGAGCTCGCCCGGCTCAAAACGGCTACAGGTATCCGGACTCATCGCCAACAGACCACCGGCATGCTCGCATACATCGTCTATAGTAAGCCGGCTCGTTCCTTTGGGAGCCCGTAGCCTTCCTCGACTGATCAGCCGCGAGAGGTTTGCATATCCGTCACGGCTCTGAGGATAGAGCAGCACGCGGGCGCCGGGCGCGCCGAGGGTAATCTCCGCCCCCGGTATCAGCCGGACACCGTGCTCGTTGGCTGCACGATATGCTTTAACCACGCCATAAAGCCCATCGCGATCGGTCAAAGCAAGAGCCGAAAGCCCATACCCAGCTGCGGTCGCGATGAGCTCCTCAGGGGACGACGCTCCTTCGAGAAAAGAGAAATTGCTTTTGCACCACAGCGGCACGTAGCCCATAGCTCTCTGCCCTACCGTACCCTGCTCTGCCGTACTCGCTCTGCTGCGTGCTCACACCACGCCTTGCAGCATCCAGCATCTGCTTTCGAGATCGTAATACACCCACAAAGCAAGATCCGGTCTCCGGCGGCGCGAGCGCTGTCCGCGGTCCCCAAACCTGTCGAAGAGGTTCCCGGTCTCTCGACCCCAGTCACCGGCGATGCCGGGATGACAGTAGTAGTACAGTCTTCGCGCAGGGCTCTGCCACCAGTCATACGACAACAGATACGGGCCGCTCAGTGCGCCGGGAGGCGAGTTGTCCCACGAGAGCGGCCGCGGATGCACAAAGGCCCGGCGCACGATCTGCCGGCACGCCGAGGACGTCATGGCGCTTCCCGGTGCACCGTCCTGCGCGCGGGCTTCCTGCGCGCGGCTGTCCCGCGCCCGGGCGCTGTGGGCGTACCGCAACTGAACACGCCGTTCCGGCAGATGGTGCGCCATCGGCTCGAAATAGAACACCGCTTGCTCACCCAGTTGCGCTCTCAGAACCGCAAGCACCTCCTCGATCCGTTGCAGATCACGCTCGGGAGGCACTTCGGCAAACAGCTGTTCCTGACCGACCGGTAGGGGCGATGCCTCTACCTCGAGACGAAGCTTGTGAGCCGGCCGCTCAAGCGCACGGGCTTCAAGTCGCAACTGCAGTAGCCGCAACAGAACCCTAGAGCTCCCAACAGGGTGCGCCGGAGCAACGCGTTCACAGATCTCGTTACCGTCGTCAAGCTGCAGGTACAGTTTCAACGAGGAGATACATTCTCCTCGCCGCAGACACTGCAGCTGCCGATCAAGCAGCTCACGGACCTCGCCCAGCAGCTGTTCACTGCTCCGCACCGGGTACTCCGGGTAGCGTGTCTCAACCCGAGGGGCATGGGGAATAATCTTCTCTGCAGGCAGGTCGCATTCACCGCGCGCCATCCGGCAGATCATTTCGATCTCACCCCCTAATCGCGGGCGAACCTCGGAGCGCGGCAGCCGGAGCAAGGCGCCGACGGTTTTGATGCCCAGGCGCGCGAGCCGCTCCCGCGGTCTTTGTGCCGCAACCGCAACAGATATCGGCAGCTGCGCGATGCCGCGCTGCTCCTCGGCAACCGAGCGAAAGATCACTGAGTCTTCGACCGTATCGGCGACGGCAGCAAGATAGCTCCCGAAGCGCGTGCACCCAGCCGTGATTCGCACCCGAAAGCCCAGCTTGTTGATCTGCAGTCTGATCTGCTCAACGAATGCCTCCACCGACTCATACAGAAGCGCAAACCCGGAAACGTTGACCCACAGCACTCCCGGTTCGTCGGGCTTGCACAGTACTTCGTCGCTGAGTGCATACAATGCCACGGCAAACCGCTCCTGTTGCAGGTAAAGCTCGGCTTCCGACACCGGCGCGGCATACACCTGTGGAGCGAACTCCAACACCTTCGTGTAGCGCATACCCATCCGCACGCCAAGCTCCACAGCTGCAGCGTTGCAACCAATCACCGCTGCCTGCGCCCCCGTGCCGCCAAGCGCTGCGCAGGGATGCTCACGCCACTCAGGAACCTGCAGCTCGAGAACCTGCCCCGCAAAGCCGATGAGATTACAGCATACCGTGCGGACCACGAAGCACCTCACGATACACCTCGCCGGGACGGCCGGTCTTTGTTTTGGAGAGCGTTACGATGTATTCATAGGCGCGCCTCGGCGGCACTGCGGCCTGAGTTCCAGCCTGAGTTTCGGGCTGTATTCCGGGCGGCACTCCCGCCTGAGATCCGGACCGTGCCGAATCGCAGGTGCGTTTCTTCCGTTCGGTCGTAAACCGCGCAAACACCAAAGAGGCCGAAAGATCTCCCGGCGCGGCGGTAATGAAAAGCAATGCTGCATGCGCCGCCTCGCATAGCCGCAGCAGCCGACCGAGCACCGCGTCATCAATAGAACGCAGTCCGAGTTCCGGTGCTCTCCCCTTCCGGGCGCTCCTCCGCCGGGGAGCAGCGGGGCCGGGATCGAGCCCGCGCACGGGTTCCCCCGGCCAGGCAAGGTCAACCAGCACAAGCTCGAACGCCTTGCCGCGCAGGGAGTGTTCGGCAGCTTGTGCGGCAGCAAGCGGGTGAGGAGCAAACACAAACGGTATTGAGCTTACGGTGACGCCGTTCAGCTCCAGATCAGGAGCAAACGGGGGCAGGCGGTGCCCGAGCACCCATATGACCGCCGCCTTCCGTTGTTGCGCCTCACGCACAACGCCGCAGACAGCCTCGAGAGCCGCCGGGCCGGATAGCTCAGCTATGTGACCGCGTAGCCGCCCGAAACTGAGCGGGCCACGCTCACCGTCCGCCGTTGTTACAGTCAGATCCCGAGCCCGGTGCAACATGCCGGAAATAATACTATACAGATGTATAGTAGTCAAAGGTCCAAGCCGCCGCTACGACGGCTATTGGGAGCGTCGGCATGCGGCCTGACCGATCTCACGGAATTGTCGTGCACCCAGGTCGCCCACCGCTCAGGTTGGTGCGCCCGGCCGGGCGCACGACAAAAGCGGGCGGCTCCGGGATTTCCGGCCGCCGCCCGCATCAATGGGTCTTTCGGTTGTGCTTGTTTCTCAAAAGCTCAAAGGAGCTTGGTTTAGTCGAGCGCGATCATCGCAACGAACAACGGACCGAAGATAACCGCGACCTTACCGACCAGCTTGATCAGAATGTTGAGCGAAGG
>PUPD01000001.1 GCA_003552985.1 Spirochaetaceae bacterium | reverse complement strand
CAACTGGTTTACCCGCTACAAAGGCGATCAGTGCCTCGTGGAAACACTCGGCGCATGGCTCAAACGCAGCAAAACAACCGGCAAGCCGGAACAGAAGGTCACACTCGCGGTGATCCGCTCAACCGAGATAGACTCCGCCGGGGAGCAGGACGACGCGCTGTTCCGCAGCGCGCTTGAGAACGTCATGCGTAGGCTCGAGCAGGGTGTCCGCAAAGCCTTTGACCGTGGGTTCGAGGTTGCGGTGCTCGCAACAGATCACGGGTTTCTTTATCTTCCGCATCGCGCCGCCGGCGACCAGGTGACCAAACCAAGCGGGCAACTGAAGGTATGCCACGCTCGCTATGCGTTCGGCAAGGTAGACCCCGCCGACCATCTTATCTGCTTCGGTGGCCCGCAGCTCGGCTACCGCCTTGCGGAGGAGGCGCGGCTCGCGGTTCCGGCGTCGCTCGGCACCTTCACGAAGCCGCCTGAGTACGTGCACGGCGGGCTTTCGCTCCAGGAAGCGCTGGTCCCGGTGGTTACCGTAACCCAGGTGCAGAAGGTCAAAACGCCGAAGCGCTTACCGGTTACACTGCGCTACCGCGAGAAGAAAGAGGCGGTGCTACGGACGCTGCGCCCCGCGGTTACGGTGCAGGTGGGCGGCGCTGAAGCACCCGAGCTTGCGTTCGACGAAGGGTGGGCCAATCGCCAGGCCGATATCCTCATCAAAGTTACGACCGCCGACGGCGCAGAGGCCGGCAGGGTGGACCCCAACAGATATCTCGACCCCGACACCGGCACGCTGCAGATCGGCCCCGGAACCACAACCCAGATTCCGGTGCGCATTCACGAAGAAGTCCGCGGGAGCGTCACGGTACGCGCGGTGGATCCCACCACGCAGAAAACCTATGATACCATAACGTTTGAGCTCGAGATCCTGGAGTAACACGGCGGAGCAAATCGACATGAGCACAGATACCCTCGACGACAAACTGAACGAGCACTACGCCGGGCGCGTGGTCCGCAAAGATCTCCTGCACGCGCTCAAGAAGGGCACCAACGTGCCGTCGTTTGTGCTCGAGTTTCTGCTCGCCAAGTACTGCGCAAGCGACGACCCCGAGGAGATAGAGGCCGGCAAGCGCGCGGTAATCGAAACCCTTGAGCAGAACTACGTCCGCCCCGACGAGGCCAACCAGGCGCAGTCCACCGTGCAGCAAAAGGGCAAGCACAAGTTCATCGACAAAGTGCATGTGCGCTACGTCGAGAAAGAAAAGCGCCACTGGGCCGAGATGGAGAACTTCGGAAGCCGCCGCATCGCGGTCGCTGAGAAGTTCTACCGCGACAACGACCGCATCCTCTCCGGCGGCATCTGGGCCGAGCTTGTGGTGGGGCACAACGACATAGAGGACGACGACTACGCCTTCTACATCGAGCAGCTGAAGCCGATTCAGCTTTCGCGCTTCAACTTCGATGAGTACATCGCCAACCGCGAGCAGTTCACCCGCGACGAGTGGCTCGCCATCGTGATCAGAACCATCGGACTCGATCCTGAGAAAATGTCGCGACGGCTGCAGCTGCATTTCATCGCCCGCCTCATTCCGTTCATTGAGGCGAACTATAACTTCATTGAGCTCGGCCCGCGCGGTACTGGCAAGTCGTACAACTACAGCGAGTTCTCACCGTACTCAACGCTCATCAGCGGCGGGCAGGCCACCACGCCGGTGCTGTTCTACAACAACGCCAAGCGCAAGGTAGGGCTCGTCGGCTTCTGGGACATTGTCGCGTTCGACGAGGTCGCCGGCATTCGCATCAACGACCCCGACTCAATCCAGATCATGAAGGACTACATGGCCAACGGCCGCTTCTCGCGCGGCGCCGAGGTCATCGCCAACGCCTCGCTCGCGTTCGTCGGCAATATCGATTACTCCATCGACCAGCTCGTCAACAGCGCGCACTTCGACCTGTTCTATCCGCTTCCGAGCGTGTTCGACCTCGCAGTGATGGACCGCTACCACACCTACCTCCCCGGTTGGGAGATGCCCAAGAACACCAGCCAACTGCTCACTCCGCGCTTTGGGTTCATCACCGATTACCTCGCCGCCGCGTTTCACCATCAGTTTCAGCACGACAACCGCTACCAGTGGGTGAACAAACACATCAAGCTCGGCCCCTCGATTGAAGGGCGCGATGAGGTTGCGATCAAGAAGACCGTCGCCGGGTTCGTGAAGATGCTGCACCCCGTCGGCGAGCCCACCCCGCAGGAGCTCGAGGAGTACCTGCGCTACGCGGTGGAAGGGCGGCGACGCATCAAAGAGCAGCTCAACAAACGCAAGACCGACGACGAGTACGCGCACATCAATCTCTCGTACTACGACCAAGGCGGCGAGGAACAGGTCGTGTTCTGCCGCGAGTCGAAAGACGCCCCCGCTACCCAACGACCCCTCCGTCGCCAGATAGACGCCGACGCACCCCACGACAACCGCCTCGCCAAGAAGAAGATCCGCGTGGTCCCCGGCGACGGCCCCGATGCGCAGGGCTCCGGTCAAACGGCCCCCGACCGCGGCGCGGGTAACGGCCCCGATGCTGGCCGCGGCGTGGGTTCGGCTGCCGCTGATGCCGGAGCTCTCGACAGCGAACGCGATTTGGAGACCACGCACCTGCAGACCTCCGGCGAGCAGCCTGTCGCTTCTGAAACCGAAGCGCGCCCGCTCGAAGAGAAGCATATCCGCATCCTCTACGGTGATGTTGGAAACAGTTACGAAAGTCTCTTTGGAGCGTACGTTGAGGGAGCCAAGAAGGTTGACGTAGAGGACAGCTACATTCGAAGCAAGCATCAGATTCACAACTTCATCCGGTTCTGCGAGCTCCTCGTCAAGAAAGGCACTGTGCGCGAAATCAATCTTCGCACCGGCTTCGACAACGAAGTACAGAAGAGCGAGGCCATCGCTCATCTCGAGGACCTCGCGCAGAGCCTGCGCGACCTCGGCATAGAGTTTCGCTATACCTTCGACCAGGAGATCCACGACCGCGACATTCGCCTCGACAACGGCTGGCGCATCAAAATCGGCCGCGGCCTCGACTACTTCCAGCCGCCCGAGAACTGGTTTAGCGTCGGCGCCCAGGACATGGACCTGCGCCCGTGCAAAGAAACCCAGGTGGATATCTTCCGGTGGGATGCGGGGTGAACGGTAGCGACATGGGAGACGAACGCGATCCGAACCCGGTAATAAGACGGGCGCAGCGCGTGCTGCTCATGGTGCATGAGCTGCACAAACGGGGATACCAAAGACTTCGCATAGGCCCAGGGCTAGCACCGTCGGGTTTCTACTGGCGTTGTGCGATAACGCCTATCACAAACATCTTGGTTACCCACGGTGCTCGGGTTCACGAGTTCGACCTTTGTGTTCATTACTCCACGGCCAACGACAACACCTTTTTCGGCTGGGCAGACGCGAAACAGGATACGGCGCGTGCATTGGCCGATAAGTTCATTGAACGCTTCCCGGAACTCGTGACGAAGGGTTCAGGCTCCGATTGGGCTTATGCCGGTTGGTATGTAGAGATGCTCGGGTTCGCTGAGCGTGGCCAGCTTCCCGTAGCATACGCAGATTGGTATGGAGATAAACCAGACTATCTGGCTAAAGACGGCCGTCGCGTACTTCCCTTTCCTCCTCCCGGGGAAGCTTCGCCGCCGGTCGATGATTGACGGGCGTTGTAGAGACGGAGTTCGAACGAACACGATAAGGCGGTATCGATGGTAAACCACGAACAGAGGGCGTTTGCAGCTTGGACAGTACTCACCGAAACGGCGCTACGGAACGCGAAGATTACTTACAAGCAGATCGCTGCGGCAATCGGCATTCATCATCGGCCGGTGAAGTACGTGCTCGCACTTATTCAGGAGTACTGCATTACGGAAGGCCTGCCGCCGTTGACGATACTTGTAGTCAACCAGAACTCCGGTGTTCCCGGGGCTGGTTTCATCGGTTGGGGGCATGACGATCTCGAAAGGGGCTTTCGACGAGTCCATTCTTATCCCTGGCAAGATGAGCTCAATCCGTTTGCGTTTGCGCAAGATGGTACGACGTCTGACGGCATCGCTCAGTGGGTCTATGACAGTCCACAGCATGCAGCAGATGCGTACGCGTTAGTGCGGGTTCGCGGAATGGCTCAGCGCGTATTTCGCTCGGCGTTGCTTAAGGCGTATCAATCCAGATGTGCCATATGTGGACTTACCAATGAGCAACTCCTCGAGGCGGCGCACTTAGTTCCGTGGAGCGAATGTGATGCGGCGATGCGCATGAATCCGGCCAACGGTATCCTCCTTTGCTCCAATCACCATAAGTTATTTGACAAAGGCGAGATTCGAATAAACTCCGACTATACGGTTACCGTGAGCCATAAACTCAAGATTCGCAGTGCATGCGATAGGGAGTTCATCGCCAGTTTTCAAGGAAAGACCATTTCCGTGCCCGATAACCCCGCCTATCATCCGAATCTGCCTGCAATCGAGTAGGCATGCGCTATGCAAGCGGCGGGGCAAAGGCTCGGAACCAAGACGTCAATAGTCGTGATTAAGGCCCGGGCCGGTGAAGATGAGACTAATCGGTCACGATTGAAGAAGGCGATTGTTGAAGGGGGTGAGTGGCGTGACCCT